>CAMYJI010000163.1 GCA_947258545.1 uncultured Ectothiorhodospiraceae bacterium | reverse complement strand
TCCAGGGTGTAGGTGATGGCGTCGGTGACATCGGCATCGGCGGCACTGGCGGTCACGCCCACGGTGGTGCCGACAATGGCGTCCTCCGCCACGGTGTTGGCGCTGGCATCGGTATCGACCACTGCGCCGACGTCGAACTCGTCCAGGTCGTTGACGTTGATGGTGAAGCTCTGGGTTGAGAAGCTGGTATCGTCACTGGTTGCCCGGACGGTGATGTTGTGCGAGGTCGCGCTCTCGGCGTCCAGGACACCGGCCACGGTCACCACACCGGTGTTGGCATCGATGGCGAACAGGCCCCCGGCATCATCATCCAGGGAGTAGGTGATGGCGTCGGTGACATCGGCATCGGTGGCACTGGCGGTGACCCCGACGGTGGTACCGACGGCCACGTTCTCGTCCACGGCGTTGGCGCTGGCATCCGAGTCGGTGACCGCGCCCACGTCGAACTCGTCGATATCGTTGATGGCGAGGGTAAACGTGCGGGTGGCGAAGGAGCCGTCGGTCGAGTCGGCCCGCACGGTGATGTCGTGGGAGGTGGCGCTCTCTGCGTCCAGCGCCCCGGCCACCGTCACGATGCCAGTGTGCGCTGTCGGTGAGCGAGTAGGTCACCGTGTTGTTGGAGCCGTCGGCATCCGAGGCGAAGGCGGTGACCCCGACACTGGTGCCGACAACAGAGTTCTCATCCACGGCATCGGCCGCGGCATCGGTATCCGAGATCGCTCCGACATTGAACTCGTCGACATCGGAGACGTTGATGGTGAAGCCCTGGGTGAAGAAGGAGCCGTCATCCGAGGTGGCCCGGACCGTGACCGAGTGGCTTGTATTGCTCTCGTAATCCAGGGCGGCATTGACGGTGATGACGCCAGTCACGGCGTCGACGGCGAAGCGGCCGCCGGCGCTGTCGTCCAGGGAGTAGGCCACCCCGTCGGTGACATCGGCATCCAAAGCGGAAGCTGTGACCCCAACAGACGTCCCGACAATCGCGTCCTCGGCGATGGTGTTGGCACTGGCATCGACATCGGTCACTGCACCGACATCGAACTCGTCGATGTCAGTGATATTGATAGTGAAGCTTTGTGTCGAGAAACTGGTGTCGTCACTGGCGGCCCGGACGGTGATGTTGTGCGAGGTCGCGCTCTCGGCGTCCAGGGCGCCGGCCACGGTCACGACACCGGTATTGGCGTCGATGGCGAACAGGCCGCCGGCGCTGTCGTCCAGAGTGTAGGTGATCCCGTCGGTGACATCGGCATCGGTCGCCGAGGCAGTGACCCCGACAGTGGTGCCCACCGCGCTGTTCTCG
>CAMYJI010000162.1 GCA_947258545.1 uncultured Ectothiorhodospiraceae bacterium | reverse complement strand
CGCAACAGGCCGTTGTCCACGAACACGCACACCAGCTGGTCGCCGATGGCCTTGTGCAACAGGGCGGCGACCACCGAAGAGTCCACGCCGCCCGACAGACCCAGCAGCACCTTCTCGTCACCCACCTGGTCACGGACCGCCAGCATACTGCTCTCGATGATGTGGTCTGCCGTCCACAGGGCATCACAAGCGCACAGGTCGATGACAAAGCGATTGAGAATACGCTCTCCCTGCCGGGTATGTGTGACCTCGGGATGGAACTGCAGCCCGTAGAATCCGCGTTCATCGTCCGCGATGGCGGCAATCGGTGCACTCTCGGTAGAGGCGATCAGCTTGAAGCCTTTCGGCAGCCCGGTGACATGATCGCCATGGCTCATCCAGACATCCAGCAGGCCATAGCCCTCGGGACTGGTATGGTCCTCGATATCTGTCAGCAGGCGCGAATGGCCGCGGGCGCGAACCTGTGCGTAACCGTATTCGTGGTGGGTCGCGGTCTCTACCTTGCCCCCCAGCTGCATGGCCATGGCCTGCATGCCGTAGCAGATACCCAGCACCGGAACGTCATAGGGGTGGATCTCGCAATAGACGCCGGCCTCACGCACCCGCCGTGCGATCAGCTGGGTGTACTGGGAACCAAAATCCAGTATCAGGATCCGGTGGGCATGTATGTCGTTATTGGTATGCACTTTAATGGCTGATTATCCGTTTCACCGCAAAGACGCAAAGGGCGCGAAGTACGCAAAGTAGATCATTACAAAATGCCATAAGTCAGCCCAACCTGATTACATCAATGCTGTGTATGGATGACGTTTGGCGTTTTAGTTCCTGCTTTGCGTTCTTTGCGTCTTTGCGGTAAGAATTTACAGTCAGAGGAAAGACCGAAGTTAACGGCTCAGAGACTGGTTAACCGCTCTCAATCCACCCGGTAGTTGGGTGCTTCCTTGGTGATTGATACATCATGTACGTGGCTTTCCTTCATGCCGGCATTGGTCACCCGGATGAATTCCGGTTTGCTGCGCATTTCCTCGATGCTGGCACAGCCGGTGTAGCCCATGCTGGAACGCAGGCCGCCCATCAACTGGTGCAGGATGGTCAGCATGGTGCCCTTGTAGGGTACCCGACCCTCGATGCCTTCCGGAACCAGCTTGTCCTGTTCTCCGCCTTCCTGGAAATAACGGTCGCTGGAACCCTGTTGCATGGCACCCAGCGAGCCCATGCCGCGGTAGGCCTTGTAAGAACGGCCCTTGTACAGTTCGACCTCGCCCGGTGCCTCCTCGGTA
>CAMYJI010000161.1 GCA_947258545.1 uncultured Ectothiorhodospiraceae bacterium | reverse complement strand
CGAGTTTTGCGGCTGCTGCCTGGATTGGGTAGACCACCTGAAAGCAAACGGACTCGAGGTCGAGGTGCAGAACGTCGCATCCACGGTACCCGTGCGCGATCGCCTTGGCGTTCCTCACAAACTGGGTTCCTGTCACACCGCGGAAATTGATGGCTACTGGGTCGAGGGCCACGTGCCGGCTGACCTGGTGCAGAAACTCGTGAGTGAAAAACCCGCCGACATTCGAGGTTTGGCAGCACCCGGTATGCCAATGGGTTCCCCCGGCATGGAAGGCCCGAACCCCGTGCGATATGACATCGTTGCCCATCATGAAGATGGTACGACCAGCGTCTACGCCACGCGTCAAGGTAAGGAGAAGGCCGAGTAACGTGCCGCACGTTGCGCAGCGGGAGCTGCGCAACGCCTCGAGAATCGCGGCGATGCTACACTTTTCGCCGAGTACGCTACGAGGATATTGAGGCGCGATGACATCGGGATTCGTCGTGAAAACCGCAAAACGATCAAAGCGGTCGGCCGTCGGGCTGGCGATATTGGCTGGAGCTGTTATGGCGGCGGCCGTCGGGCTGGCGATATTGGCTGGAGCTGTTATGGCGGCCGGCGTGATGGCGCTCTGGTATGTCATCGATAAGCGTGCCCACGAACACGCCGGTTCATCGACAGAACATTCCATCCACATGAACGAGCTCCTGATCCAGCAGGATGCCGACAATCGGCGGCTGGCACTTGACCGCCTGGCGAGCCGCTCCGTCACGGCCGGAGCGCCCACGCAGGCCGATTGGGAGGCAGACGCCGATCGCTACCTGCAGGACATGCCAGGATTCGTCGCCATCGCGTGGATCGACACCGACCTAAATATTGGTTGGCGTGCAATTGGCCGCCGCGAAGAGCAAGTTGGCGCGGCTGTCACAACAAGTGCCGAAGTTCGATCCGCGGTAAAACGCGCAAGAGAAACCGGAAAACAGGTTTTCAGTGACGTGTTCACCGATGGCAACGGAGAGATCAGGGTCGCTGTAATCGTGCCGGTGTTTCACCATTCGGATATTGAAGGCGTGATTGCAGGTGTGCTCAATCCAGGTCAATGGATGGATGCCGTCATAGGTCGCTTGCAGGGGACTGACCACCACGTGCAAATTCTGCTCGAGAATCACAGTGTTTTTCGCCACGACATACCGACCGATGTACCTGACCCGGAAAAGGTGCTGACACACGATTTCGCGGCCGGCGGATTGAACTGGACCATGCGGGTTACGCCAACCACCTCGTTCCTATCGGCAGGGCACGCTGATTCAT
>CAMYJI010000160.1 GCA_947258545.1 uncultured Ectothiorhodospiraceae bacterium | reverse complement strand
TCGAATTCCGCCGCACGTTCCTTCAAACCGAGTTTGCCGGGAAACGGTAGCGCCTGTTCGATCCCGAATTGCAGTTGGGTCATGGGTTCCTGATCACGGTTGAAGGTATCGGTCGGGAAATTCAGGGCATTCAGGCTCACCATGGGATCGGGTAGCGAACCGACCTGTGACGGGACGGCTGCCATGGCTTCGGCACGTGCCTGCATCTCGGCAAGTCCCGGGTTGCCTTCGATCGCAATCGCGACAGCATCTTCCATTGTGAGTACATCTGGTGATGTATCACTTGCCAGTGTTGCCGAAAATACCAGTCCAGGCATCATGAATGCCAGGAATGTAATGATCACTGCCGCCTGCCATGCAGGGTGCACAGGCAGATTACGGTGACAGGATATGCCAGTTGCTATCCTCGCATCAGCGATACTGTTTGAATACCGGACAATAATCCGGGAGTAATGCATGGCGATTCTCCATAGCCATTGAACAGGAACAGATCACGGCTGATTGTAACTGCCACGGGGTGGCAGCCTATCGGCGTGAGTCGAATCAGCTTTGGAGAGAGATGGGGGGCCGGAATGGCGGGTGGACTGACTGTCCGGAAAGGCTACGTGATACTTTTATAATCAGAGAGTTACTGTGTATATCTGATAAAGCGGTGATACCACCAAGGCAAGGGTAACGATGACCAGCAGGAACTTGTGCATCCGATTGTTCATTACTGCAGAAGAATAGCCCTGTTTCAATTACATAATCAAGGTATTTATAAAGTAATCGGTATAAATTTCATATAAATGATGTTAATTATCCGGAATAGTTCCACGTGGCGGTGAATTCGATCTGGCTGACAGTCAGAAATGAAACCGGGCACCGAAAATAATCCGGGTGTCATCGGGACTGTTGAGGTCTTGCACCACGCCGCCTTCAAGCACCCGGTTGCGGCGTACCCATTGCAGACCACCTGTGACCTGGTGAACCATCGTTTCCCCTTCCCGCCAGCGCCCGTTGAGTTCGATCACCGTAACCCATTCTGCACCCAAGCCCCAGTCCGGGTAGTGTGCCGGAGCCAGACGATACTGAAAGGAGAGATCGTACCGGGCCTCGTCGGGGCGGTCCGCCAGCCCCAGCCGGTACAGCGCATCGATATCCCACTCCGAGCGGTCTCGGTAAACGCTTGTCACGAAACCCGCCTGCAATGCGGGGGCCCTGTCCGCATCCACAGGGATCACGCCACCGGCCAACCATCCCAGCCCGGTACAGCACGCTGAGGTCGCCCGTTCGATCCTTGCCAGATGGCGACAGCCGGTACGGCAGTCCGAGCAGCAGGGTTTGCCGGCCGCTGAGACCGTACGCGCCATTCAGAAAGAGGGTATCGATATCCGTATCCGTGTTGTTTTCTACGAGCGCTCGAACCACACGGCCGCCCTGCTCGACCGGTAGCGCCACGAAGGAACGCAATCCCATGCCATGCACCGTACCTTGATGCAACAGTGCAATCAGCCACAGGCCCGGAATCCAACCTGCCTTACGGTGCATCGGCCAGGCGCTCGATATTGACCGGCGTAAAGCCGGCATCGATCACCGTCTGCCGGATGGCCTCGAGATCCGCCGACTCGCCCGGTGTCGTGATGCGTACCTTCCTGTGCCTGAGGCTCACCTCGGCGGACGTAATATCGGGACGTTTCTCCAGGCTGCGCTGCAGGCCATCAACACAAAAGGCGCAGGTCATGCCGTGGATGACAATCTCGTATTGTTCTGCCAGTGCTGTGCCCGTTGGCAGGAGCGTGAACGATATGATCATTGCAAGAAACCGATTCATGTCTGGCCTCAGATCCCCAGCAGGTTGCGGAGCGGCAAGAGTAGATAGGCGGCGCTGAAACCGACGAGCCAGACGACTGCCGCACTCCAGAAGATGCGCCGGTTCCAGCGCCGGGCCCGTTGGCAACGCGCGGCCAGCACAGGCTCTACCGGACACTGGCTCTGACGCCCCCAGAGCAACCGGGCCGTCATGCCTAGAATGGCCGCGGATACCCCGAACATCCAGCCATGGTATTCCGACAGGGCGACCAGCAGCGGAAACCGGCTGGTCAACGCAGCGACGACGGCACCAAAACCCAGTGTCACCAGCAGG
>CAMYJI010000159.1 GCA_947258545.1 uncultured Ectothiorhodospiraceae bacterium | reverse complement strand
TTTAATATCTCACCCAAAACGGGCTACAAGTGGATCAACCGGTTTAAGGCCGAAGGCCTTGCGGGGATGATGGATCGAAGCCGGGCGCGTCTGACCCAGTCCCACCAGACACCGGAAGCGGTGGTAGCCCAGATCCTTGAGCTGAAGCACCGGCACCCGGATTGGGGGCCGGTCACCATCGGCTCGAACCTGTATCGCGCCGATCCAGCCTTACACTGGCCCGCTGACAGCACCATCGGCGAGATCCTCAAGCGTCACGGCCTGGTCAAGCCGCGGCGCAAGCGGCATAAGGTACCGCCGCAGTCGCAGCCGCTGGCCCATGCGAGAGAGCCGAACGACGTCTGGAGTGGCGATTTCAAAGGCCAGTTCGTCATGGGTGACGGACGCATCTGCTATCCGTTGACGCTTACGGACAACTGCAGTCGGCTGCTGATTAGCTGCCAAGGCCTCCCTGGCCCAAGGCTCAAGCCCTCGATGGCGGTCTATGAGCGGGCATTCCGGGAATATGGCTTACCCCGGCGCATCCGCACCGATAACGGCTTCCCGTTTGCGATGGTGACCCTAGGTGGCCTGACCCCGCTAAGTGTCTGGCTCGTCAAGCTGGATGTCTTGCCCGAACGTATCGATCCGGGTTGTCCGCAACAAAATGGTCGCCATGAGCGCATGCATCGCACCCTCAAGGCCAGTACTGCCTCACCGCCCCGGGGTAACCTGAGTGCGCAACAGCGGGCTTTTAATCGCTTTCGCCAGGAATATAACGAAGTGCGCACGCATCAGGGCCTGGGTAAAGGTATTTGTCCGATCGACCGGTATGGGCGTGATCGATGAACGCTTGAAATCAGTGATCCGACCGAACTAAAGTGTTACCCATGTGACCGGTTTCAACTGTTACCCTTCTGCCCGGTCCTACAGTTAAAAGGGATGGCATTAAGCTAAAAGGGATGACATCAAGCAGAAAGGGATGCCGTCATGCTAAACGGGATGACATTAAGCAGAAGGGGATGCCGTCATGCTAACCGGGATGACATTAAGCTAACGGGGATGCCATCGAGCGAAAAGGGGTGACACCAAGGGCAACAGGGATGAGGTCAAGGCAATAAAAAAGGGCTCCCGAGGGAGCCCTTTAGGTACTGCTTTACGAGTCTTCCAGGATTAGATGATGTCGTACTTCAGAACTGCCATTACGCGAGTAACGTCGTCGTCCGAATCACCGGTGTCCTTGTCGAAACTAAACGCTTCGTAGTACATCGTGGTCTTGCGTCCCAGGCTTTGGGTATAGCCGAGGGTAATCGCCACCGGGTCGACATCGGCTGCATCAAGCTGGGTCTGCTCGATGTGCACGTAAGCATTGCCAAAACCGGCATCGATTATGAGACCTTCGTCGTCATCGTTTGCCTGAATACCGACACCCAGTGTTGCGTCGCCCAGCGCGATGCTGTGCAGTACGATACTGGTAGTCGGGTTGTCGAATACTTCGATATCCTGGTAAGCGATATTCAGCGTCATATCACCAAGGCCGAAAGAAACACCAGCCTCGAATCCGTCAAGGCCGTCTTCACCGCGATCTGCTGCGATTGCGGCGTCTACCGCTGCGGTCGCGGCAGCATCCAGGGCGGCAATTTCAGCAGCACTGAAAGGATCGGGACCCGAAGCAAAGGAATTTGCTGCCAGTGCGAGTTCATATTCGCTGACAGCCTCTA
>CAMYJI010000158.1 GCA_947258545.1 uncultured Ectothiorhodospiraceae bacterium | reverse complement strand
GAAATCGGCTATGAGCACGGTCCTGCAATTTCTTGAAGTCACATTCGGGCCATTGGTTGTGATCTTCACCGCGTCGAATCTGGCAGTCATGGGGCTCCAGGTAAAAAGCGCCGAGGTGATCGCGGGGTTGAAGAACCCGAAAATCCTGGTGCTGATCTTTCTGTGGGGCTGGGTGCTGGGGCCGGCACTCGGCTACCTGATCGCCTGGGCCCTTCCCCTTTCGGAAGCCTTTGTAATCGGTTTGCTCCTCTACAGTCTGGCACCGTGTGCGCCGTTTTTCCCACTGATGGTTCCGATAGCTCGCGGAGACATGAGCTTTGCTGGTGCCCTTGTTCCACTGGTGGCGGTTGGCACGGTGATTTTCATGCCTTTGATGGCACCTGTGTTGATCACGGGCGTGACGCTCAGCGCCTGGGCTATCGCGAAAATGTTCCTCGTGAGCGTACTCCTGCCGCTGGCAATCGGAGCAGCAATCCGAGAGTACGCGAGGACTGTGGCAACGAAAATCTTGCCGGCAGTCAACTTGATCGCCAAGCTCAGTACCTTGGCGACAATCCTTGCCGCTTTTACCATTCCGGACGTGGACCCGGGCATCATTACGTATGTCATCATGTTTGTTATCGCGTCGGCTGTAGTCGCAGCCATCGCAGCCAGAGTGTTCGGCACGCTGGCCGGTGGGGGAGGCACCATCGGATCAGGGTCTACAACGTAGGATCGAATGACCCCATGAGCACCGAGATCATCCTCACCTTTGTCGTCCTTGGCGTCACGATCTTCCTCTTTGTCAGCGAATGGCTGCGCGTGGACGTCGTGGCGCTGTGCGTCATGTTGGCGCTGCCCTGGCTCGGCCTGGTCGAACCACACGAGGCGCTGGCCGGGCTTTCCAGTAATGCAGTGTTCTCCATCATTGCCGTTATGATCCTGGGTCGTGGCGTGGATCGCTCGGGAATCATGGCGAAGGTAACGCGCCCCATTCTGCGGGTCGCCGGCTCCAGCGAGCGCCGGCTCGTTAGCCTCGTCTCGGCCGCGGTCGGGGCCATCTCCGCCTTCATGCAGAACATTGGCGCGGCGGCGCTATTCCTGCCTGCCTTGCTCCGTATCGCCAAACGCACGGGTCTGCCCGAGTCGCGTCTGCTCATGCCGGTCGGATTCGCCGCTATCCTCGGCGGCACTCTGACCATGGTGGCCTCGGGTCCCCTCATCATCCTCAACGATATCCTGCGCCAGGGCGGGCAATCCCCCTTCGGGCTGTTCGCCGTGACGCCGGTGGGGCTTACGCTGCTCGTCGCCGGCATCCTCTATTTCATTGTCCTGGGCCCGGTCGTGCTGCCGAGCCGCAAGGATCGTGGTGATGAACCCAGCGCGCAACAGGAGCTCATTGACACCTGGGACCTCGCATCCAAAGTGACGATCGGGGCCGTGCCAGAGCAAAGCCCTCTGGTCGGCAAGACCGTCGAGGAGGCCGGCCTGTGGGCGAGCTACGAGGTGATCCTG
>CAMYJI010000157.1 GCA_947258545.1 uncultured Ectothiorhodospiraceae bacterium | reverse complement strand
GCGGGTAGAAGCGGCCGTCCTTGAGACCCGGCATGTGTCGCGAATTCAGCGCCGAATCCACCGCCTGCCTGGGGACGCTGTGAACCGCGCTGGCATCCATTTCGGGTATCGACCCACCCGGGTGAATATCGACTTCGGCACGGCTTCCGGGCTCGGACTCCTGCAGCAGCTCGCCCAGATCGCCCGGCAGGATATCGCGCCAGAAATCAATTTTGCCGAAATGCTGCCTGTGGGTATGCAGGGCATCGGCCGATCTCCATTTGAGGAAACAGTCTGCACTTGCCAGCACGCTGCGTTGCATAATCATACTCCCGGGTCCGGCAGCACATCCTTGCTACCGTGGCCTGTAACAGTGATATTGAGTGTATAATTATTGCATAGATATTGTACATGTCAAGAAGAGCACCTTGCCAGCTGCCGATCATTGGCATCATTGAACTATCTATATGTATTTATTGTATTATTACAGGCGCACAGGCATTCAAGGAGACGCCGCTGTTTGTCCTCGATTTTGTGAGCATGGACAATAAACAGCCCAGTACGCCGCCGGCAGCGTCGACGGGGAAGAGGTGCCGGCCTATGTCCGCGAGGACGAGGTGGCCCCCGATTCAGCCACCGAGACCTTTGCCGCGGTGCGTTTCCAGATCGACAACTGGCGCTGGCAGGGGGTGCCGTTCATCCTGTGGTCGGGCAAGCGTTTGAAGAAAAAGGTCTCGGAGGTGATGATCCGCTTCCGCAAACCGCCCTTCAACCTGTTCGACACCCAGGCCACGGTGCCGGCCGCCAATGCCCTGGTGTTTCGGCTGCAGCCCGATCCCGGCGTGGTGCTGCGTATGAATGCCAAGCAGCCCGGACTGACCACCGACATCCAGCGCCTGGTGATGCGCGCACCCTATGCCGATGACGCTAACGAGGTCGCCGATGCCTACGAGGTCCTGATGCACGACGTGCTCACCGGCGACGGCACCCTGTTCTCGCGCAGCGACGAGGTGGAGGAATCCTGGGAAATC
>CAMYJI010000156.1 GCA_947258545.1 uncultured Ectothiorhodospiraceae bacterium | reverse complement strand
GAACAGCGGCTGCGACAACACCGTCAGCACGCCGTAATCGACCGTGAGCTCCAGCCCCGGGGCAACCTCGGCCATTTCATCCTGCAGTTTGGGCCCGATGAACAAGCGCGTCTTAAAACTTCCGGTCGCTCCGGCCGGGATGGTCTGGTTCGGTGAAATCAGTCCCATGACATAGCGCGCGCCACTGAGTGTCTTGGTGTAATAGCGGTTTTCCTCACCGGCCTCGGGGACCAGGGCGGCGAGGAAGTAATGCTGGATCATCGCGGCCCAGCCATCGGTGACCTTGCGGTCGAGATCGGCCTCGGTCATGTCATCGAAATCGATCTTTTCGTATTTTTCTTCCGGGCTGTAGAGCACGCCGCCGAGGTAGGTGCGGATAAAGGTCGACTGGCCGGCCACGGCAATCCAGGTACGCTGCAGCTGGCGGTACTGGCGCCCGCTCCAGTCGCTGCTGCTGTTGTTGTCGACGCGGTGCTCGAGGTCGACCTTGAAACTGCCGCGATGGAAGGTATAGAGCTTGGTGACCTCGACCCCGGCAGGACTGCGCCAGCGCAACGGGACCTGCAGGGTATCGGCACCGTCCGCCAGGCGGTAATGCGCCTGCTCGGCGCTGAATACGGCGTGGTGCGTGGGTTCCTCACCGTCCGCCGTGCGCAGTCCCGACTGCAGCACGTGCAGGTTTGGCAGCGTACCATTCATCAGGCGAAACGGTGCGGAATCCGCCGCGGTTGTCTCCGGGTAGGTCAGCAGGTCGGCGCGGCGCAGATCACCCCCGGTGGTATCGATCTCGATACTCAGGACATCGGTCTCGACACGCACCTGCTTGGCGGTTTTCAACACCAGTTCCTCGGGTGGCAGGCCCTGCACCTGCCGGGTATCGCCAGCGGCAACCGGCAGGTCATCGGCGGGTGGTGCCGTCGCCGTTGCGGAATCCGCGGTTACCGGCGGGATTTCGGCCACCGGTTTCGGTCCGTAGTCCTCCATCCAGGCCTGCCATAACAGCAGCACCACAAAGGAGAGCGCAACGAACAGGAACAAGCGCTGGTTATCCATGGCTGTGACTCACGTCCTTGTCGGGCACCGG
>CAMYJI010000155.1 GCA_947258545.1 uncultured Ectothiorhodospiraceae bacterium | reverse complement strand
GATGTAGACGTATGAATCCCCGAAGAACGAGTAACCACGAACAGTGGTCGCTTTGGGTACAGCCAACATTGCCGTCGTCAATGGGTATGTCACCTGGTCCTCTACGACTTGCGGTGCCTGGCCCGGGAAAGAAGTCTTGATAATGACCTGCACGTCGGACAGGTCCGGCAATGCGTCCACCGGTGTCTCGCGCAATGAGTAAATGCCCCAGGCCGTTACCAGCGCAGTCAATACCAGCACCAGGAAGCGGTTCTGGATGGACCAACGGATGAGTCCTGCAATCATGACTCATCCTCCATCTGGTGTTGCGAGTGATCCATTTCGGGATCCATCTCAGTGGATGCCTCGACCGGATCCATCTGGTCCTCGCTGTGGTCCATGTCCTCATCCATTTCAGCTTCCACGGTCGACGCGTCGTTCGAGTTCTCGGCTGCTGCTTCGTGCTCGCTGTGATCCTCGACAGCGCCATCGTTCATGCGTGCCAGCGCGCTTTCGATGTTCGACTCCGAGTCGATCAGGAATTGACCCGATACCACGATGGTCTCGCCGGCCTTGAGGCCACTACGAATTGCAACGCGATCACCGGACTCAATACCAAGGCGCACCGGTTGTGCCCGGAAGCGGCCCTCACCCAGCGCTACCACCACCCGGTCCATGGAGCCACCGCGAATCACGGCCTCCTTCGGCACGTTGACGACGCGGCCAAAGGCATCGGCTTCGATGACCACTTGCGAGAACATGTTGGGGCGCAGCAGCTCGCCGGCGTTTTCGAACCGCAGTCGAACTTTGAGCGTGCGGGTCTTGGGGTCGAGTTCGGGATAAATGTAGTCAACTGTGCCCTCCAGGGTTTTGCCTGGCAGGTAGTCCAGTTCAACGACGGCCTTTTGCCCAGGTTTGACCCAGGCTGATTGCCGCTCAAAAACTTCAGCCATCACCCAAACGCGATCGAGCTTGGCCACCGACATCACCTCGGTGGCGGGTGTGATGTAGATACCCTCGCGTACGCCAAGATGGGCGATCACGCCGTCTGATTCTGCGTACACTCGCACGCGTTGCCGAACGGTCCGTTCTTTCTCGAGTCGTGCAATCTCTGACTTG
>CAMYJI010000154.1 GCA_947258545.1 uncultured Ectothiorhodospiraceae bacterium | reverse complement strand
ATTTTTCCTCCCGCTGTTTGTGTCCGGAAGTGTGGGGTCGCTTCTGGGTCAAGCCTGGGGATACATGCTCTTCGGAGCGGCAGGAGGGTGCTCGCTCTACATCAACATCATCCTGTGGTTCACGGAGAAGGAATATGTCTATCCCACTCTCGGGCCACTCCGCTACTTCACCTACTTCTGGGGATTCTTCGTGTATTGGGGGGCACTCGCATTGGCTTACTCGGCTCTGCGAGTCAGCGGAATTGAGTTCTGAAGGGCAATGGGGATAGTCGCTGAACGGGCCAGGATTCCTAAAAGTGTCCGTCTTCAAAGAACTTGAGACAGGTGATCGATCTCAGGATTGGAGGGTCTGGCCCATCCTGGATTTGAGTTTAGGCAGCCGCTTTGGCGTGCTGCAAGCGTCGTAGTTTGAATGTCCTCCTTTTGGTTTTCTGCCGCTCCGTCAGAGTGGCTTGCCCGCGCCCGAAGTAGACATCGGCGGGCGTCAGATTGCCCAGGCTCTCGTGGTAGCGGTGGTGGTTGTAGTGATCGACGAAGGCGTCGATCTGCGCTTCCAGATCGCCTGGCAGGTAATAGTTTTCCAGCAGGATGCGGTTCTTCAGGGTCTGATGCCACCGCTCGATCTTGCCTTGGGTCTGGGGATGATTGGGCGCGCCGCGGACGTGACCCATGTCATGATCCTCGAGCCAGTCGGCCAGATCGCCAGCAATATAGCTTGAGCCGTTGTCGGACAGAAGCCGTGGCCGGTGAACGACTTTCGCCCCATCGATCCCCGAAGCCGTGAGCGCCATTTCGAGCGTGTCGGTGACATCGCTCGCTTTCATGGTCGTGCACAGCTTCCACGCAATGATGAAGCGCGAGAAGTCGTCGAGCACGGTGGACAGGTAGAACCAGCCCCAGCCGATCACCTTCAGATAGGTGAAGTCGGTCTGCCAGAGCTGGTTGGGGGCCGTCGTCCGGTCCTTGAACCAGGTCATGCGCCTTGAGGAGGCGATAAACACTGGACTCAGAGACAAAGTAGGCGCGCTCATCGATGAACGTCACAGCGAGTTCACGCGGGCTGAACTCTGGCCGATCCAGCGCCATGTCGACGATCTGGCAACGGATCTCGTCCGGGATGCGGTTCCATGCCCGCTGTGGTCCTGAGCGACGATCCTCAAGACCCTTCTCGCCGAACCGCCGATACAGATCGTACCAACGATAAAACTTGGCTCGCGATATGCCGATCTTGTCCAATGTCCGTTTGATTGGCAGATGCGACTGCTCAACCAGCCGGATGATCTCCAGCTTCTCCGATGCGGCGTACCTCATTCGCGGTCGTCCCCATCCCCGATCATGCTTTTTTTGAGAAGCCGGTTCTCCAGCGTCAGCTCGGCGACCAGCTCCTTCAGATCGCGCGCCTCGCGACGAAGTCCCGTGACCTCGCCAGTCGAGGCCTGGCGCTCGGTGTCTCCCGCCAGACGCTTCTTTCCGGCTTCCAGGAACTCCTTCGACCAGCTGTAATACAGGCTCTGGGCGATCCCCTCCCGCCGGCACAGTTCGGCAATCGAATATTCGCCGCGCAAGCCTGACAGCACGATGCGGATCTTGTCTTCTGCGGAGTGCTTCCTGCGGGTCGCCCGGCGGATGTCCCTCACATGCTTCTCGGCCGTCTCACGCGGCCCGGTATTCTGTCTCATCTTCGCTCCCTTCATGGGCTGCGATGAGCCAGAATTCCTCCGTTAGCAAGATCCTTCAACCTGTCACATGAATGCTGAAGCGGGACATGGCCCGCGCAATCCCGATGGTTCTGATGAAGAGTTTCATCTGGACTTTCTGCCGGGCAAAGACATGCTCGACGAAGGCGCGGACCCTGGAGCGCTTGC
>CAMYJI010000153.1 GCA_947258545.1 uncultured Ectothiorhodospiraceae bacterium | reverse complement strand
GGCTGCCCGGATCGTGATCTTCGACGGCACGCAACCGACGTTGACGCAGGTACCGCCGATCACATCCGCGTCCTCGATCAGGGTCACCCGGGCGCCGTTCTCGGCCGCCCTGATCGCGCAGGCGAAAGCACCCGACCCGGTGCCGATGACCGCCACATGCAGATTGCCGCTGCTTTTACCTTGCTGCTCACCGTCGGAGCCGCTGCGCTCGGCGGGTTTGTCCACGCTGGCCTTAAAGCCTTTCGCCTCGACGGCACCGATCAGTACCCCGCTGTCAACGCCATTGCTGGACCCGATAGTCGCCGACCCGCTTTCCAGCGATACACTGACATTTTCGATACCCTCGATCGCTTGCAGCGCACCTGTCACGGCTTCGACACAATGCCCGCAGGTCATGCCGGTAATTTTTAGCTGAATCATGGCGTTACCTTTCGACTGTCCGTACTTTCAAATTCGGATCCGAAGTATAAATGCCGTACCTCGGTACGGAGTCAAGCATATATCAATCGATATTGCCAGGCAGCAGGGCCTCGACGATCGGGCAATAGGCCTTGTCGGCACGCGCCCGACACTGTTTGACCAGGTCTGTCAATACGGTTTCAAGTTGTTTCAGGTCCTGTATTTTTCCCTGAACGTCCTCGAGCTTGTCCTCCGCTATCGACTGGATTTCGGCACAATGACCAACCGAAAGCTCCAACAGGGTCCTGATTTCGTCCAGCCTAAATCCGAGCGTCTGGGCCTTTTTGATGAAGAGGATTCGCTCGAGAATCGCACTATCGTAGTGACGAAAACCACCAGAGGGTTTGTCGGGCTGTTCGATTAAACCGGTCCGCTCGTAGTAGCGGATTGTTTCGACGTTTACGTCTGCTTTTCTTGCGAGTTTGCCGATCGTTAAGCCCATGTCATACACATGCCGGAATCGATGGAAATGCCAAGATATCACAAGTGGCCTTTGGAGCCATTCCCCGCCATCGACCGATTATCTGCAATTGGTCGTTCTGCCGAGGCTGGGGCCGGATTTCGTTTCTAGGGGTGGAATCGAACTGCCGACACTAACTCACCAAATGCAGACACTCAGTTTGGCGATCTGAGTTTCTGTTTTGGGTCGAC
>CAMYJI010000152.1 GCA_947258545.1 uncultured Ectothiorhodospiraceae bacterium | reverse complement strand
CTATTCGCGGGGTATTACCTCATCCCGCCAGATCGAGCAGGCCTGCCGGGAGAACATCCTATTTATGGCGCTATCCGCCGACAGCCAGCCACACTTTACAACGATTGCAGACTTTATCGCCACGATGGACGCGCAGATTGTGCCGCTGTTTCGCGACATCCTGATGATTTGCGATGAACTGGAGCTGATTGGCGGGGATATGTTTGCGATCGACGGCTGCAAGTTACCGGGCAATGCCTCGAAGGGCTGGAGTGGCACGAAAGCGGAACTGGGGGCGAAGCAGCGCAAGCTGGAGCGTGCCGCCCGTGCGCTGCTGAAACGCCACCGGACAGACGATGAGCGTCCCGAAGCCGATCAAACGGCGCGGGAAGTCCAGGCGGCGCAGGCGATCAAAGCCAAGGCCAGGAAGATCCGGCAATGGTTGAGTAGTCACGATGACAAGCCGGGCAAGGGTGGCAAGCCTCGCAAGAGCAACATCACCGATAATGAAAGCGCCAAGATGAAGACGAGCAAAGGCGTGATCCAGGGTTATGACGGGGTTGCCTGCGTGGACAGCAAGCACCAGGTGATTGTCCATGGTGAGGCCTATGGCGAGGCGCAGGAACATGACCTGCTGCAGCCAATGGTGGAGCAGACCCGGCAGCACTTTCAGGCTCTGGGCCACAAGGATATCTTCAAGACCACAAAACTGACGGCGGATTCGGGGTTTTACAACACGGCCAATGTGGCCCATCTCTATGAGCATGGTATTGATGGTTATCTGCCGGACCTGGGCTTTCGCAAGCGCGATCCACGCTTTGCCGGTGTCGAGCGTTATCGGGTGCGTGCCAAGAAAGACAAGACGGCCCATTACGGGAAGAATCCGCGCCACTATACGTCGCCGGACTTTCACTATGATGAGACGACGCACACCTGCATTTGCCCGGCAGGCAAGAAGCTCTACTCGAATGGGCGGGCGAACAACCTGGGTGGTTATGAGGCACTGAAGTTCCGCGGTGCGAAGCGGGATTGTCTACCGTGCACACATCGGGAGAAGTGCTTTAGAGATCCCGATAAAACCCAGACCCGGCAGGTGGCGATCTTTATCGGCCGGTCAAAACAGACAAAGCCCGGTTACCTGGATCTAATGCGGCAGAAGATCGACACC
>CAMYJI010000151.1 GCA_947258545.1 uncultured Ectothiorhodospiraceae bacterium | reverse complement strand
CTATTCGCGGGGTATTACCTCATCCCGCCAGATCGAGCAGGCCTGCCGGGAGAACATCCTATTTATGGCGCTATCCGCCGACAGCCAGCCACACTTTACGACGATCGCAGACTTCATCGCCACGATGGACGACCAGATTGTACCGCTTTTTCGCGACGACCTGATGATCTGCGATGAACTAAAGCTGATTGGCGGTGATATGTTTGCGATCGACGGCTGCAAGTTACCGTGCAACGCCTCGAAGAGTTGGAGTGGCACCAAAGCGGAACTGAGAGCGAAGCAGCGCAAGCTGGAGCATGCCGCCCGCGCGCTGCTGAAACGCCACCGGACAGACGATATGCGCCCCATTGCCGAGCAAGGGGCGGGAGAAGTGCAGGCAGCGGACGCGATCAAAGCCAAGGCCAGAAAGATCCGGCAATGGCTTAAGGAGAACGATGACAAGCCGGGCAAGGGTAGCAAGCCCCGTAAGAGCAACATCACCGATAATGAAAGCGCCAAGATGAAGACGAGCAAAGGCGTGATCCAGGGCTATGACGGGGTTGCCTGTGTGGACAGCAAGCACCAGGTCATTGTTCATGGTGAGGCCTATGGCGAGGCGCAGGAGCATGATCTGCTGCAACCGATGGTGGAGCAGACCCGGCAGCACTTTCAGGCACTGGGCCACAAAGACATATTCAGGACCACGAAGCTGACGGCGGACTCGGGGTTTTACAACACGACCAATGTGGCCTATCTCTATGAGCACGGCATTGATGGCTATCTACCGGACCTGGGTTTTCGCAAGCGCGATCCACGCTTTGCCGGGGTCGAGCGTTATCGGGCGCGTGCAAAAAAAGATAAAGCAGTCTACTTCGGGAAGAAGTCGAGCCACTATACGTCGCCGGACTTTCATTATGATGAGGTGACACACACCTGTATTTGCCCGGCGGGCAAGAAGCTCTACTCGAATGGGCGGGCGAACAACCTGGGTGGTTATGAGGCACTGAAGTTCCGCGGTGCGAAGCGGGACTGTCTGCCGTGCACACATCGGGACAAGTGTTTTAAAGACCCCGATAAAACCCAGACCCGGCAGGTGGCGATCTTTATCGGCCGGTCAAAACAGACAAAGCCCGGTTACCTGGATCTAATGCGGCAGAAGATCGACACC
>CAMYJI010000150.1 GCA_947258545.1 uncultured Ectothiorhodospiraceae bacterium | reverse complement strand
TTCCACATGGGCGAATGCAACGGGCTCTCGGTCTGCCGGCTGATCTACATCCGCGATGATCCCAGTTCCACAAGCGGGGAAGGCAAGCGCCCCGACCGCGGCGACAAGCCGCAATACTAGCCGCCCCGGCATCCGCCGCATCACCGGGTGGTCGATCCAACCGCTGCGCCCGCCGCAAGTACCCCATCTGCCAACAGTGACTCACCGGCCCACCGCGCAGACGGGGCTTCGCGTGTCCCCCTGCCCCAGCCAGCGGCTGGATACGACCCCGTCAGAGTAGGGACCAGCACCGGCCACGCATCTAGTACCAAGGTCGGCTTGTTATGCGGGTTCAATTCGTGGATACTCTTATTTGTCAATTATTTGGCGAATAGAAAAAATCATAAGTACTACTAATAACTTATTGTTTTTGGAGATAAACTATGAACACACGATTCAAGCGCATGGGCAGCTGGCTGGCACTCGGCCTGTTCGCGCTGGCAGCCAGCTCGGCGAGCGCCTACGACTATCCCGGGGTGTATAAACCCCTGCAGGTGATCACCCTCAACCTCCAGATGGATAACGGAGACTGGAGCACCGTCAGGGGGGATACGAGCTTCGACATCGAGGTCCCGGCCCTGTTCTGGGCGGATGGCGAGGAGCCCATCCTGGTCTCGGTGCGACGCAAGTCAGCCGATGCCCTGGGGAACAAGGTCAGCCTCAAGATCGATATCAACGAGTATGAGGGGCAGGACCCGCGGGCGGTTTCGAAATGGAGCGGGCTGAAGAAGCTCAGCCTGGAGAACGGCGACGACGTCGACGTGGTCGCCGAGGGCCTTGCCTGGTATATGCAGCGCGCGGCCGCGGAGGCCCTGAACAACGGCTACTCACCGGGGCTGGCAGCCTGGGTGAAGCTCTATGTCAACGGCGACTACCTGGGCGTCTACGTTAACGTGGAGCAGCCGGACAAGACCTTCCTGAAAAACCGCGGCATCTATTCCAAGGGTTCGACCTGGTTGTATAAGGCCTCCGATGTCAGCAACACCTACGAGCTGAAGGTCTATGCCCCCTTCGGCGCCGAAGCAACGGACACCAAAGGCGGCAAGGGCGGTGGTAAAGGCGGCGGCAAGGGCGGTGGTAAAGGCGGCGGCGGCAGCGCATGCGAGGCGCCCGATGACCTGGCAGGCGAACTGGACACCCTCATCAATATCGATGCCATGCTGACCCAGGGCGCAGTGGAAACCTTCACCATGGGCCCGGACGCCCTGTTCTCCAAGGGCAAGAACTTCCTGTACATCGACTTCGCCGATGCCAGCGGAAATGTCGATCCGCCCAACAAACGCCTCTACATCCCCTGGGACCTCGACTCGGTCTTCGTCTCGAAGAACCCCGACGGGGACATCTACGGTACCGTGAAGACCAAGGGCAAAAACGCCGGGGAACTGACCCAGACGGCCTACCAGGAGACCATCCTCAACACCTTCTCTGATCGCTATGAAACGATCATGGACAGGTTGCTGGATGAGGTGGATGGCCCCCTGTCGGTGGTCAACCTGACCCAATTCCTGAACAAGGCCGAGGGATTGCTGACCGAGGCCCTGCAGGCTGATCCCAACAACAATATCCTGGATGACAGCGATTCCATCCATGAGCGGTTCGAATCCCTGCGCCAGTTCGTAGCGGGCCGCGTTGCCAATATCCAGGGCCAGCTCGTCGCCGACTAGGCCTCGACCC
Organism: uncultured Ectothiorhodospiraceae bacterium; assembly: GCA_947258545.1. Classification (GTDB taxonomy): domain Bacteria; phylum Pseudomonadota; class Gammaproteobacteria; order UBA9214; family UBA9214; genus CAMYJZ01. The sequence continues at coordinate 404 of CAMYJI010000150.1, read as the reverse complement.
ATGGATCGACAACGGCGGCCCTCCGGGCCGCCGTTTTATTTCCAACCCGGTCCCGCTAGTCGATCTGGATCGCACGGCGCCTGGCCGGCGCCACCTTGGGCAGGGTCAGCTCCAGGATCCCGTCCTTGAAACTTGCCCTGGCCGCATCGGCGTCCACGCTCTCCGGCAGGCTGACCGTGCGGGTGAAGGCGCCCTGCGAGATCTCGCAGCGGTAGTAGTCGCCCTTTTCCTCCTTCTCCTCATGCCGGGACTTGCCCTTGATGGTGACCGCATTCTCGGAGACGGACACGTCCAGGCCGTCCTTTGTCACCGCGGGTCTGACATAGGCCCGTGCATGACCACATTGCGACCGCGCGGCCCCAGTGTCGCCTTGACGGCCCGGGCCAGGATCGCTGCCCATTTGG
>CAMYJI010000149.1 GCA_947258545.1 uncultured Ectothiorhodospiraceae bacterium | reverse complement strand
TACTCGATAATCTTGGATACGACGCCGGCACCCACGGTACGACCGCCTTCACGGATCGCAAAGCGCAGACCATCTTCCATCGCAATCGGCGCGATTAGCTGCACTTCCATCTTCACATTGTCGCCCGGCATTACCATCTCAACTCCATCCGGCAATTCACAGGCACCGGTCACATCCGTGGTACGAAAGTAAAACTGCGGACGATAACCTTTAAAGAAGGGCGTATGACGGCCACCCTCTTCTTTCGACAGAATGTAAACCTCGCATTCGAACTTGGTGTGCGGCGTAATCGATCCCGGCTTCGCCAGTACCTGGCCACGCTCCACTTCCTCGCGCTTGGTGCCGCGCAACAGGATACCGACGTTATCGCCTGCCTCACCCTGGTCCAGCAACTTGCGGAACATCTCAACACCGGTACAAATCGTCTTCTCGGTCGGCTTGATTCCGACTATCTCGATTTCCTCACCCACCTTGATGATGCCACGCTCGATACGACCCGTTACCACCGTACCGCGGCCTGAAATCGAGAATACGTCTTCCACCGGCATCAGGTAATCACCATCCGTCGCACGCTCGGGTTCCGGTACATAGCTGTCCAGCGCCTCTACCAGCTTCAGTATCGACGGCACGCCAATATCGCTATCATCGCCTTCCAGCGCCTTCAGCGCCGATCCAATGACGATCGGGGTATCGTCACCCGGAAAATCATAGGCATCCAGCAATTCACGGATTTCCATCTCCACCAGCTCCAGCAGTTCCTCGTCATCCACCATGTCGGCCTTATTCATGTATACCACGATATAAGGCACGCCAACCTGGCGTGACAGCAGGATATGTTCACGTGTCTGCGGCATCGGGCCATCCGCGGCCGAGACCACCAGGATCGCACCGTCCATCTGCGCCGCACCCGTGATCATGTTCTTCACGTAATCCGCGTGTCCCGGGCAGTCAACGTGCGCGTAGTGACGATTGTTCGACTCGTACTCCACGTGCGAGGTCGCAATCGTGATACCACGTGCCTTTTCTTCGGGCGCGTTATCGATCTCGTCGAACGCCTTGACTTCACCGCCCTGCAGTTCCGCCATGACTTTCGTCAGTGCCGCGGTCAATGTCGTCTTACCGTGATCAACGTGACCGATGGTGCCCACGTTCACGTGGGGTTTGGTTCTCTCAAATTTTGCTTTTGACA
>CAMYJI010000148.1 GCA_947258545.1 uncultured Ectothiorhodospiraceae bacterium | reverse complement strand
CCCACGAACAGCGCGAACATGTAGATCGCGGCGATCATCCCGGTGTGCCAGGCGACCGAAAAGCGAGCCGCATCGCCCAGCAGGCGTTCCAGCAGGAAGGGCAGTAAAGGCAACACGATGCCGTACCCCACATAGACAGTGAAGACCGCCGCCATGAGCAAAAAGAACGGCAGCGTCCCCAGTCCATTGTGTTGCCGTACGGTTATCATGTCTGCGCCTTGGTCGTCGTGAGACCCGTTGCCTCGGTTTGCGTGATCATGTCACGTTCCTCCTTGCCGGGCGTGCAGACGCATGGATTACCCGGGATAGCAGGGCCAGTACGGTAATCATGGAAACGGCTCCACTTCGCTCGCCGTTACCTTGTTCCGCCGGTGGTGCGCCCACCACAACACCGCCGCGCCAAGCAGGGCGGATACCAGCGAACCGGCCACAACGCTCAAGCGAGCGCTGCGAAAGGTCTCCGGATCAGAAAACGCCAGACCGGCGATGAACAGGCTCATGGTGAAACCGATCCCGGCGATCAGCGCCACACCATAGATGTGCCACCAGCCGGCTGCGTACGGCAGCTGTGCCAGGCCGAGCCGCACGCCCAGCCAGGTCGCGCCGAACACGCCGATCTGTTTGCCGACAAACAGCCCCAGCATAATGCCAAGCGAGGCGGGTGTCGCAAGCGTGTCGAGGACGGCGAAGAATAACGGAATGCCGGAGTTGAAAAAGGCGAACACCGTCACCAGGCCCGCCACCTGCGGCGAGCGCCAGAACACTTCACTGCTCACGCGCCGCCCTCCCTGATGGGATCAATGCCCTCCAGGCGCGCCTGCGCCTCGGTAGTTGAAAGACCTGTTATCTCTGTTTGTATGGTTATGTCGTATTCCTCCTTACGTGGGTATTCAAATCCATCCGCCATCCTGGCCCCCCCACTGATCAGACAACTCAATATTGAAACAGCTCTACATGCTACAGTGTCACCATGAGCCGCTTACGACTATTCGAACACAGCACCGACACACCAAGCACCAATTTAAGACAGCAGCAAGTTGACTACTCCGAGGCACCAACCATCTCGCCGCAAAAGCAGGACGGGTGCTTGTAGTGCTGGGAGGCGTAGGCGTCCATGAGCCGGGTCATCAAGCCCGCCGGGGCGGCGTCGTAGATCACATTCGCGCCTGTCTCCTTGTCGAACGAGGCCACGAGCCCCGGGAG
>CAMYJI010000147.1 GCA_947258545.1 uncultured Ectothiorhodospiraceae bacterium | reverse complement strand
TCCAAGAGCCAAGCCAAGAAGAGACTCATACCACTTCCCGAAATTGATCACCCATGTGCCCAGTCTCGCAGTCCGATGGACATGATAGACCATGGCTGTTGGATGATCTGGTTCCAAGCGTGGCAGCAGTGGTCGAGAATATCCTTGTAGGAATTGAAGACCTTGTTGGAGAGCCAGTTGTCTCGGATGAACTGCCAGAGGTTCTCGACGGGGTTCAGTTCGGGAGATCTGGGCGGCAGGGGCAGGAGAGTGATGTTGTCGGGGATTTCCAGGTCCTTTGAGCCGTGCCAGCCGGCCTGGTCGAGAATGACGACGGCATGGGCGCCGGGCTTGACGGTGCGTGAGATCTCCGCCAGGTGGAGGGACATGGCCAGGGTATTGCAGCGCGGCAGAACCAGGCCCGCGCCCTTGCCCTCCTTGGGGCAGATGGCGCCAAAGAGCCAGGCCGAGCGGGTGCGCTGGTCGCGGGGCGCCGAAGGCCTGGAGCCGCGCTTGGCCCAACGCCGGGTGATCTTGTTTTTCTGCCCCACTCTAGCTTCATCCTGGAACCAGACCTCTATGTCTTTACCCCTTGCCTCTTGCTCTGCGATCTGCGCCAGCGTGGCGGGGAAGTTTTTTTAAAAGCCTCCTGGGCGCCGGGGTCCCCTTGGGGATGGCACGGGCGCGCGGAGAGCTTGCGGTAATCGAGCGCGCGCAGCTCCCGGCTGAGGCTCTGTACCGAGATCTCGATGGCGAATTCCTCCCAAACCCATTGCTTCAAGTCCGATAGGCGCCAGCGCACGATCCCATCGACCGCGGGACGCGGCCCTGCTTCGACCACCGCCTCAAGGGCCTGGCGGTGGGTAGCCTTCAGCTTCGACTTGCGGCCCGCATTCTTGGGGTCGATCAGGCCCGCCGGACCGCCGGCGTTGAAACGAAGCACCCAGTCGCGCAGCGTTTGTAGCCCCACGGCACCGACCTCTGCCGCCGCGCTCCTTGTCGCGCCATCGTAGACCTCCGCCAAAGCTAGAAGACGGCGCAACTGCGCCGGATCGCGCGACCTCTTGGCCAGTCGGCGAAGCGTCGCGGCGTCAAAATCATCTCGAAGAGGCACGGCAGCGGACATGGCAGGGCTCCATAGGGCTCCATATCAATGTCCTGCCTATGAATCACATCCTCTCGTAGCCGCGCAACACATTAAGAGTCCCGGGTTTCAGGATCTGGTATAAG
>CAMYJI010000146.1 GCA_947258545.1 uncultured Ectothiorhodospiraceae bacterium | reverse complement strand
AAGAATTTTATTTCACCAATCCCCATAAATCGACCCTTGCGCATCCAGTGGTGAAATCCGTTTTGTTCTAGCTCATCTAGAAATACCCTAAAAATTACCCTAAACTTTTCATAATGCTATTTCTACGGGATCCGTTGACAAATCGGAACTTTTGGAGACACATGTCACCTAGTGCTACTCATTGGCTATAATATAAGACCAACTACTAATCTCTAGCTCAAATATTGAATCCACCACAGCGATTTTAAAAACGAAAAAAAATCCCCAAATTTTTGGCAAAATTCGGAATTTCCATTTTTTGGCCTATTTTCAATCTCTATTATCTCAGTAACTATTTCGATATTTGGAAATCTGAAAAAAGATTATGGAAGAGCAAATCGTGATGATAACCATCCTATCACAAGTTTTAGCAAAAGATTATAATTTCTGACCATAAAATGGACTTGAATACAAAAAATATTTTCTCATTTTTTTTAGTTTTTCAGCGATAACTAATGCAATTCTTCTTCCGGTTTGAATTTTATTTCACTTCTATCGAGAAATCGACCCTCGCGCATCCGATGGTGCAATCCGTTTGATTCTAGCTTGTCTAGAAGTACCCTAAAAGTTACCCTGAATATATTCTAATGCTATTTCTACGGGATCTTTTTTAGATTTTTAGAATTGTGGAGACAGCTATATGTAGGGAATTTTTTTCTTTATATCATGCTGCTTTTCAATTTTTGAAAAAATAATATTTTCGATTTTTTATGAATTTTTGAAAATTTCCAAAAAACACAAAAAAAGTTTTTTCGAAAATCAAAATAGCTTGTCAAAGGGAGTGTCAGATGCTTATTAACGTAAAAAAAAAAAAAAAATTCTCAAAAAATTATTTTGGAAAAAATCGATTGGTGAGTGTTTTAAATTTCGTGCAAGTTGTATTTCATCGCTACGAAAACCATCAAGATATCAAAAAATCGTATTTTTTATGCTTCCATTCGATTCAGCAACTCATTCTACAGAGGAAGGTCATATTTATTAGGCGATAACTTTAAATTCGAAGTCACAATAAATCGTCGAAAAATAAAAATGCACAATCTTTGTCCGGTTGCATGCTCCAACTGCCAAATTAATAAAATACGTAAATACCGACATTTTAAAAGCCAATTATGACCGACTTTGAGGTCGAAATCAAAATATCCTTTATAGCTATTATGTTCGTTTCGCGATGCTC
>CAMYJI010000145.1 GCA_947258545.1 uncultured Ectothiorhodospiraceae bacterium | reverse complement strand
GGGCATTACCGTGGCATCGGTAATGTTGATTATTTTCTTCGCCTTTGCGGGCCGGGAGCAAAACTGATGGAACTCTTTCTCGGCCACTACAATTACTGGATTGTGATCCTGCTGATGATGGTGGGTTTCTACATCGTCATCAGCCATGGCAACCTGGTAAAAAAGATTGCCGGCCTCAATATATTCCAGGTTTCAGTGTTTCTGCTGTATATCAGCATCGGCAATGTCGAAGACGGGACAACGCCCATAATTGCCGAGGGATTCACCAAGTATTCCAACCCACTGCCCCATGTCCTGATACTGACAGCCATCGTGGTCGGCGTTGCCACCACGGCGCTGGGACTTGCACTTGTTGTGCGCATCAAGGAAGCCTACGGAACCATAGAAGAAGATGATATCCAGAACGCAGGATGAGTGGCTGTGATCGAAACGCATTTAAGCCTCCTCCTGGTCGCCATCCCCCTGCTTGCCGCACCCATCGCCGCCATATTACCCAATGGCAGGTTACCGTGGCTGTTCACCCTGGTTGTTACCTGGATCAGCCTGGTCCTGGCAGCCTGGCAGCTCTGGGTCGTCGTCGATGGTGACATCATCAGTTACGAACTGGGTGGATGGGCGCCTCCCTGGGGCATTGAATACCGTATCGACCCGCTGAATGCGCTGGTCGCGTTGATCGTGGCCGGTATCGGCGCCATTACGCTGCCTTACGCCCTGCGCAGCGTCGAACAGGAAATTCCGCTGTCGCAGCGTTCCCTGTTCTATTCCGCCTTCCTGCTTTGCCTGGTTGGCCTGCTCGGCATCACCCAGACGGGCGACGTGTTCAACCTGTTCGTTTTCCTGGAGATTTCCTCGCTGTCGTCCTACGCGCTTATCAGCATGGGGCGCCATCGGCGGGCGCTGACGGCTGCCTATCAGTACCTGATCATGGGCACCATCGGCGCCACTTTTCTGCTCATCGGTATCGGTCTTCTCTACGCCGAGACCGGTACCCTCAACATGATGGACCTGCACGCCCGCCTGCCTTCGATCCTGGACCATCGCACGGTACACACGGCATTCGCCTTTATTGTCGTCGGCGTTGCCCTCAAGCTGGCACTTTTCCCGCTGCACCTGTGGCTACCCAACGCTTATACCTATGCGCCCTCTGTTATCACCGTGTTCCTCGCCGCCACCGCAACCAAGGTGGCGGTATATGTCATGCTGCGTATGGTTTTTACC
>CAMYJI010000144.1 GCA_947258545.1 uncultured Ectothiorhodospiraceae bacterium | reverse complement strand
AGGTTCCTGACACCTTTCTTTATGCCAAAAAAAGGCCGGGCACAGGCCCGGCCGGATCGTTCATTATATAAGGATGAACGCGGTTTACTGACCGATCATAGAGCCGGCATCTTTGGCGGCATCTGCGGCTTCACCGGCAGCGGACTCAGCGGCAGCCTCGGTAGCACCCTCTTCAGCCGCCTCGCCAGCCATGCCCTTGACACTTTCAACGGCGCCCTCGACCATTTCCTCGGCCTTCTCCATTATGTCGGACCCAGCTTCACCGGCCTTCTCACCAGCCGCGTCGAGAGTTTCGCCGGCGGCTTCGGTGGTTGCTTCCATCGCTTCTCCCGCTGCCTCACCGACGGAGGATGCTGATTCCTGAATCATCTCCTTGCTACTTTCCACCGCCTGCTTACTGCTCTCCATGGCCTTCTCGATCATCGTGCTGGGTTCGCCGGTCTCCGGCATTGTCGTGGCCTCATCCTTGTCGCCACACCCGGCAAGCAGAAGCGAAAGGGCGGCGGTGGTAAAAATCAGTTTATTCATTGAAACACTCCAGTTAAATAGTTATGAAAAAAAACTGCCAGGAAACTATCTCAGGCAAGCATCTGCGGATCACTCCACCTCGGAGGTGCAGAACTTGCAGCGCATGGCCTTGATAGGGATATCCGACAGGCACTGCGGGCAGGCCTTGGTATTCGGCGGCTTCGGGGGTTCCTCGGCCTTCATCTTATTCATGGCCTTGATCACCATGAAGATCGCAAATGCAACGATGATGAAATCCAGCACGGTATTGATGAAGACACCATAGTTGATGGTGGCCGCACCCGCCTCCTGGGCTGCCGCCAGGCTTTCATAGGCACCTTCGCCGAGGTTGATGAACAGGTTGCTGAAATCGACCCCGCCCATCAGCTTGCCGATTGGCGGCATCAGCACATCCTTGACGAACGAGCTGACGATCTTGCCGAAAGCGGCACCGATCACGATACCGACCGCCATATCGACGACGTTGCCACGCATGGCAAATTTTTTTACATCACACAATTTATTGATTTATAAGTTTAAATTATCCCATATCAGGCATTTTCTGCGAATAGGGCCAACCCGCGGGCGCTATCCCTCGGATGTAATTGATAAAATGGTGGTAATCCGGGATAGCGGCTCCCTGCGTCGACACGAGGTGGATTGATGGATATTGCACAGACCCTTGCCCTCACTATGGGGGTTGCCTGGGCCAGCGGCATCAACCTGTACGCCGCCGTCTTCATGCTGGGTTTCATGGGCAGCACCGGCAACATCGAGCTGCCGCCGGACCTGCAGCTGCTCAGCGACCCCATGGTCATGCTCGCCGCGGGCTTCATGTACTGCGTGGAGTTCTTCGCCGACAAGGTCCCGGGGGTCGACACCGGCTGGGACGGCATCCATACCTTCATCCGTATCCCCGCCGGGGCCATCCTGGCCGCCGGCGCCGTGGGCGAGGTCGGCGCGGGTGCCCAACTGGCCGCCGCGCTTGCCGGCGGCACACTGGCCACCGGCAGTCACCTGACCAAGGCGGGCAGCCGCGTGATAATCAACACCTCACCCGAACCCGTCAGTAACTGGTTCGCCTCGGTGGGCGAGGATGTCGCCGTGATCGCCGGGCTGTGGACGGCGCTGACCCATCCCGTGCTGTTCCTGGTCCTGCTGGGCCTGTTCATCCTGCTGATGATCTGGCTATTGCCCAAAATCTGGCGCGGTATCCGCAAGGTCTTCGGCTATTTGGTAAATCTGTTCGGCAGCAAGGACACCGGAACGGAAACCGACCAATCCGCCGCCGGCAGTGAATCGCGGAAATGAAACCCGGCAAGTTGACTGTCACCCTGGCTGTCCTGGTCCTGATCGTGGCCATCGGCATCCTCTCGCTGCCGCCCGCGGGACCCACCACCCGCCCCGATATCACCCTGGTGACGGCGGATGGCGAGAAGCTGCCCCTGGAGAGCCTGGCCGGTCGCACGCTGCTGGTGACCTTCTGGTCGACCACCTGCACGACCTGCATCAAAGAAATGCCGCACCTGGCCGCGCTGCATGACGAACTCGCGCCCCGCGGCCTGCAGATCATCGGCATCAGCATGTACTACGACCCGCCCAACCAGGTGCTGGCCATGCGCAAGTCACGCAACATTCCGTATACTATCGCGCTGGACATGCGCGGCGAGGCCGCGCAGGCCTTCGGGGATGTCAGCATGACGCCCAGCACCTTCCTGATCGCGCCGGATGGCCGCATCGTCTGTACGCCATAGATTGCTTCGTCGCTGCGCTCCCGCAATGACAGAGCAATAAGAGAAACCTGAACAACCAACAACAGGAAAACAAACCACCATGCTCTGGATCAAGGCCCTGCACATCATCTTCCTCGTCACCTGGTTTGCCGGGTTGTTCTACCTGCCGCGACTGTTTGTCTATCACGCCGATGCCCGCGACGAGGCCAGCCATGCCCGCTTCCTGGTCATGGAACGCAAGCTGTTCGCCATCATGACCATCGGCGCCGTGCTGACCGCCATTTTCGGTGTCTGGCTGCTGATCGACTATGCCTGGCTGGCCTACCAGCACACGGGCTGGCTGATCACCAAGCTGGTCCTGGTCGTACTGCTGGTCGCCTACCACGTGTCCTGTGCCTACGTGATCCGCGCCTTCCGCGAGGAACGCAACCGCCACAGCCACGTGTACTATCGCTGGTACAACGAGGTCCCTTCATTCCTGCTGATCGCCATCGTGCTGCTGGCCGTGGTGAAACCCTTCTAGGCATCGGGGAAACGGGAAAACCACCCGGATTCGGGTTAGACTATCCGGGAGAGCCTGATTAAACCGTCATTCCGGGCGGAGCGCAGCGGAGACCCGGAATCCAGGGATTTCGGCTTTCGCCGGAATGACGATAGATCAGTAAATCAGGCCTTCCTTAATAAAGTTTCAATAGCCGAGGTATATACCGATGAGCCGTATTGTCAATTGCGTTGTACTCAAACGGGAGGCCGAGGGTCTGGACGCCCCGCCCCACCCCGGTTCGCTGGGCGAGCGCATTTATGAGAATGTATCCCGTGAAGGCTGGCAGAAATGGCTCGAGCGCCTGACCATGATTATCAACGAAAACGGCCTCAACACCGCCGACACCGCCAGCATCGAGGTCATCGAAAAGCACATGGTCGGTTTCCTGTTCAACGAAGGCGATTACGGCGCCACCCCCGAGGGCTTCAAACCCCCGGGCGCCAAGAAATAGCTGTGCTATATGTGAAAAACAATATTCACCGCAGAGACGCAAAGAGCGCAAAGAAAAAATAAATATTGTTATTCTGTTCTCAGCGTACTCGGCGTCTCTCGGCAACTGCGTCCTGCG
>CAMYJI010000143.1 GCA_947258545.1 uncultured Ectothiorhodospiraceae bacterium | reverse complement strand
GCCGCGGTGATGCCCTCGATGCGCCGCAGGATCCCGCCCTGCGGTATCGGGATCATCAACACCCCGGCACCGCCGGTCGCTGACTTGACCGGCAGCGGCTGGCCGACGGCATGCGAAATCACCAGATCTTCCAGGCCCTGGCCGGTGCCGAACTGCAGCAGGCGCGCACACTCCCCGCCAATGGTGCGCGAGGCCACCTCCATGATCACGCCATCCCCATTGTGGATGCGCAACTCGGCATGCACCGGCCCCTCCCTGAGGCCCAGCGCCCGGCAGGCCTGTTCCACGCGCCGGGTGAGTTGCACCTGGATGGCCACATCATGGCGTGAGGGGGATATGTAGTAGGTCTCCTCGAAGAACGGGCCTTCCAGCGGGTCCGGCTTGTCGAACAGGGCCAGTACATCCAGCCTGCCTTCATGCAGCAAGCCTTCCAGCGCCACCTCGGGCCCGGCAATGAATGCCTCGATCAACAGGTGGGTGGTGACAAAACGTTCCCGGGTCTCCTCTCCGGCCAGGATCGACTCCACCCGCCCGATCGCGGCCTGCAGTTCGGCGGGGTTGTCGGCACGAACCACGCCACGGCTGGCCGACAGCGCCAACGGCTTGACCACCACGGGATAGACCAGGTCCTCGAGCTGGGGCGCGTGATCCCGGGTCAGGTCGAGCAGACGGTACGCGGGCACCGGCACACCCGCATCCGCGAGGGCCTTGCGTGAGAGATCCTTGCGGCGCGAATAGAGTGCCGCCTCCGATGGGTTGTGCGGCAGGCCCCGGCGATGCGGCTGCCGAGTTCCACGCTGGCGTCATCGGTGGCCACCACCCCGGCGAACGGCTGCGCGGCATTGGCCGCCAGCAACTCATCGAGTGCCGCCGGGTCTTCCAGGTCGATGTGCAGCCCGTCAGCGATCTCGCTGACCAGGGAGAAGCGCCCCTCGGAGGCAACCAGGGCATCGATGCCTCGCCGCCGGGCGGCGTCAAGATAGGAAACAGTACGGTAACTGTTCGGTGGGGCAATCAGCAGGAGGCGGGAATCCCGCCTCCCGGTCGTCATCCTCAGGCACAACCTCCGCCGGCCGCACCGCAGGCACCACAGGTACCCGACCCGCCGGTCATGGCGAAGGCATTGTTGAACACGAAACTGGCGCCCGTGGGACGCTCGACATAATCGATCTCCACCCCGCGCAGGTAGTTCAGCGCCACCGCATCGACGTAGACATTGAAACCGTCTTCCTTGCGCATGTAGTCGTATTCGGTCTGCTTGTCGGTGAAGGTCATGCCGTACCCCATGCCGCCGCAACCGCCGCCCGAGACGGAGTGTCATCATTTCGCTTGCTGCTGTAGCCATATTGAACCTCGTCTGAAAACGGTTGACTTCAAATAATACAGGAACCCATGATTAATTGGTGCGCTGCGGCCATTGCCGGATACGCTACGCCGTTGCCGGGAATATCAGGTCATACAACCCGTATCACGTCACACGACCCTCATCACGTCATTGCCTGCAATGTCCGTCATTGCGAGCGAAGCGAAGCAATCTCCTTACAGCGCAACCAGCTTAAGCAAAGTCTGATTAATCCGTCATTCCGGGCGGAGCGTAGCGGAGACCCGGAATCCAGTCGTTGCTGATCAGGTGGTTACTGGATTCCGGCATTCGCCGGAATGACGAAAGATGCGTTAATCAGACCTTCCTTCAATGAAGATTGCTTCGTCGCTTCGCTCCTCGCAATGACAAATGCACAAGATCTTCCCGCACTTAGAACCAATATAAACCCGAACCGCCCCGGACGCCAGCCTCGGGACATGGCCCCCAGGTGACACCCCGACCCGTGCCACCCTCCCTAGAATAGTCTAAATATCTATAAGAAACATAGCGATAGAATACTCCGTCTGAGAAAAAAATCGTGGAGCGGAACAGGCCGGAATCGCTTCACTTATTCTAAATGAAAATGATTTACATTTAGAATAAGAGCGGATAGAATATCAGTTATTCGTAATACGTTTATCTTACAGGAGACCCCTATGAAACGCCCGATCTTGCTTATCCCCCTGCTCGCCGGCCTGCTCACGGCCGGCACCACCCATGCCGCCACCCCCACCGTCGAGGAACTCTGGAACATCATCCAGGAACAGCAGGCGGAGATCGAGGCCCTGAAGCAACAGCAGCAGAGCACCGAACAGAAGGCGGTCGCCGCCGATGAAAAGGCCGAGGCCGCCGTCGAGGCCGTGGAGGACACCGTGGCCACCACCGGCAACTGGACGGACAAGACCCACATTGGCGGTTACGGCGAGTTGCACTACAACAACTTTGATTCCGATAGCGGCAAAGACGATGAAATCGACTTCCATCGTTTCGTGCTGTTCTTCGGCCACGAGTTCACCGACCGCCTGCGTTTCAACTCCGAACTGGAATTCGAACACGCCCTGACATCCGAGGACGGCCCGGGTGAGGTCGAACTGGAACAGGCCTACATCGAGTACGACATCAATGACCAGCTCACCACCCGGGGCGGCCTGTTCATCCTGCCCATCGGCATCCTGAACGAGACCCACGAACCGAACACCTTCTATGGCGTGGAGCGCAA
>CAMYJI010000142.1 GCA_947258545.1 uncultured Ectothiorhodospiraceae bacterium | reverse complement strand
GGAACGGTTATCGCCGATGCCGCCCAGGCGTTGCTTGAGCAGCTCAATGCCAAATTGGGCTATTCGCAAAGAGCGGCCGAATAACGACCCCCGTCTCATCGCGGCGTTGAGCCGGGACCTAGGTGAGAATTCCAAATAGGTTGTTCATACGGACGCAGCCTTTAGGCTGGTTGGTGTTCAAAGCCACCAGATTGAGGGAACGCCCGTATGAACTCCTATAAGAATGCCAGAACCACACCCCATATTCGAGCCTTGATTGTTGCTCGCCGCGATGCCGGCGAAGCGATTGACATGATCGCTACCTCACTGGGGATCTCTGTACGCACCGTCTATAAATGGCTTACCCGTCATAAGCAGGAAGGAGCCGCTGGTCTGGAGAACCGCTCGTCCCGGCCGCACCGGCACGGCACCGCCTATGCGCAAGGTTGGCAAGATCTCATCGTCAAGCTGCGTCACTACCGTATGACCGCGCTTGAGATTGCACAGTCTCTTGATTTTCCCCGATCAACAGTCGCTTATCTCCTCAAGAGCCTGAACCTCAATCGACTGAGCAGATTGACACCACCGCGGCCCGTGCGCCGATACGAGCGCAAACGCCCCGGCGATCTCATCCATCTCGATGTCAAGAAGCTCAACCGTTTCCATGCGCCAGGACACCGCGTCACGCGAAACCGGCGTGGCAAAAGCAGGGGAGCCGGCTGGGACTATGTCCATGTCTGTGTCGATGATCATTCGCGGATCGCCTATGTCGAAGTGCTCGATGACGAGACCGGTAAGACCTGTGCCGGCTTCCTGGCGCGCGCAACCCTGTGGCTCGCAGCCAAAGGCGTGACCGTCCGGCGGGTCATGACAGACAATGGCTCCGGCTATATCTCCGATCTCTTTCGTTGCTGCTCACAGGGCCTGGGACTGCGCCACATCAGAACCAGACCCTACACACCGCAAACCAACGGCAAGGCCGAGCGCTTCATCAAAACACTGCTACACGAGTGGGCATACTTCCTGCCCTACAAGTCGTCCCAACGCAGAAACGCCGACCTGCCACGCTGGGTCGACTACTACAATTGTCAACGACATCATGGTGGCATAAACTTCAAACCACCAATCAGCAGGTTACGTTCAAACCGGAACAACGTCCTTGGAAATCACACCTAGGGTCCGTACTCAATAAATCCATACCATTCGGTTTGGTTAGGAGGGCTCGAATGCTGGCAAACAAGCGCAAGACAAGGCTGGGTGCCTTATCGAGCATTGTTTGCCTGCAGGCGGGCCCTCCTAACCAAACCCTCAAGGGCGCGGCATAT
>CAMYJI010000141.1 GCA_947258545.1 uncultured Ectothiorhodospiraceae bacterium | reverse complement strand
GAACTGAGACCTATGAACAAGCCAAGGAGAGGCATCCTGAACGTTGGGCAAAAGGGATTAGGAACTGGGAACGCGAAACCGTCGTCTACCTGAACCCCGACAAGAAACCCGAAACAAACGGAGAAATCGGCGTTAGGTTGGCTTCATGATTGGATCGTTGAGGCGACAAGTATGTTGACACATACCGAAAAGGTCGCGGTGCACAAACAACCCGAGCAGGTGCTGGTTTTTTATCAGCAGCGCTTGGTCGCCGAGCACCCGCGCTTGATGGGCCAACGCCACGCGCTGAACCTGATCACCTCACACCATCGCGATCTGCGCCAAACACGCCCCGCCGAGGGACCCTCTCCTCAGGAGCAAGCCCTGATGGGCCACCACCCGGTGCTGGATCAGTATGTCGCCGCCTTGAAAAAGCGTGCCCCGGGCCGGGGCGTGAGCAAACTAAAAAGACTCCTGGCGCTCAAACGCGCCTATCCCACCCCCCCTTTCCTGGCCGCCATCGAGCAAGCCCATCGCTACGGGCTGTTCGACCTCAACCGCCTGGAACGACTCATCCTGGCGCGCGTCGCCGGTGATTTTTTCCAGCTCGACGAGACCTTTGATGACTGAACAACTGCTCAACCTGTTAGCTCAGCTGCGCCTTAACGGCATGGCCCAAACCCTGGAACGTATCCTCGCCCAGGCCGATACCGAGGCATCGCCCGTCACCGAGGTGCTGTTAGCGTTGCTCCAGGAAGAGCTGCGCCACCGTGAAGAGCGCACGCTGGCTAATCGGCTCAAACAGGCCAAACTCCCCTGGCCGTGGAGTCTCGACACCTTCCCCTTTGCCCAACAACCCGTCGTCAAGGCCGCCCAGATCAAGAGCCTTGCCGGACTCGATTTCATCGCGCGCGCCCAGAACCTGATCTTCATCGGCCCACCCGGTACCGGAAAATCCGGTTTGGCCATCGCTCTCGTGCGCCAGGCGCTGCTCAACGGCTACCGCGGACGCTTCTACAAAGCCCAGGACCTCTTTGATGAGCTTTACGCCTCGCTGGCCGACAAAACAACCTCGCGCCTGCTCAACCAACTCAGCCGCTACGATTTGATTGCGATCGACGAGTTGGGCTACCTGACGCTCAAACCTGAACAGGTTAATGCCTTTTTCAAGCTGCTTGATCAACGCTACGGGCGCAAACCCACCATCATTACCACCAATTTTGACTATCCCGACTGGTACGATCTGTTCCAGCGCAAACCCCTGGTCGACGCACTGCTCGACCGGCTTAAGCATCACTGCGTCACCGTGCGTATCGACGGACCCTCCC
>CAMYJI010000140.1 GCA_947258545.1 uncultured Ectothiorhodospiraceae bacterium | reverse complement strand
CCCCTTCCCACCCTACGGGCGGTACCCCTCCCCCCTCCGGGTGTCGCATTTCGCGATGGGGGCGACACGTTGGGGGTCATGGGATGAGTTTCTCTTTGGGTTTGATGATTGCTGCTGGGGTTTGTCCTTGGTTCCATTTGCCGCTGTGGGTTCGTTGCCAGTTGTAGTAGGTGAGGTAGTCGGCGAGGTCGCGGCGTAGTCCGGTGATAGATGGTTGCACGTAGCGGGAGAGGACGGGTTTGTAGAACTCTTCGAGCATGGTGCCCTGGACTCTTTCGACTTTCCCGTTCGATTGGGGTCTCCCGGCTCGTATGAAGCGGTGTTCAATGTTGAGCTCTGCGAGAGCGTCACAGAAGAGCTGGGCGCGGTATTCGTTGCCGTTATCGGTAGATACAGCTTCGGGTTGGTGTCCCCACGCTCTGAGATCGGCTGCTACCCGGTACGCCAATGCGGTGGTTCGTGTCGGGTCAGGACTGTGTGCGCTGGTCCACAGCTCGGCCCATAGGAAAGATGACGCCACATCTATTGCGGTGTACTGCCATATCTGGCCATGGGTGGCTTTGGAGGCCCCGAGGCGGGTCTCTTTGAAGGATCCGACATGGAAACAGTCCATCTGGATGAGGTCACCAGGGACCGCAGCGTCGAGAACCCCCACTGGCCGGTCCTCGCTGCGGTTTACCACGGTGAGTTTCTCAAGACTCCGGTGGTTCATCAGCTGGTAACGCAATGCACGAGTGTTGAGACGGTGATGACGCAAGATCCGCCAAATAGTCGATGCCGAGAGTTCGACATTGAGCATCCTGGCTAACTCGAAAGCCAACCGTTGAGGCCCCAACCCGGGATGCGCCAAAGCGACCGCTATCACCTGAGCATCAACCTGGAGATCACGCCAGCGCCGCCGCGGTGTCACCACTGGTTCTACCCGACGCGCCTTAGCCCGCCACCGGTAGAAAGTTGAATGATGGATCCCAACCCGTCGGCACGCCGCCCGGCGATTACCCGAGGCCTCAATCAAAACCACGATCTGCTTCTGATACTCAGATACGGCATCATGGACGCTCATCAGCGGTGCTCCCTTCGATGGCTTCTAACACCAATCGAATGGTGGCACCGCTGATGCACGCCACCGAACACCCGTCGCACACAACACGCGACAGGACACCCGGAGGGGGGAAGGTCCCTCCAGGCACCCGCCAGGGTGCCGCAGAGGTAGGGGGGCGCACCCAGTTTCACCGCAACCACGCGCCCCCCTTCCCACCCTCCGGGCGGTGCCCCTCCCCCCTCCGGGTGTCCTGTCGCGTGTTGTGTGCGACGGGTGTTCGG
>CAMYJI010000139.1 GCA_947258545.1 uncultured Ectothiorhodospiraceae bacterium | reverse complement strand
AGCGGGAAGCTGCGCGGGAACGAAAAACAGCCAAAATAGCCGCCCGCAACACCCCGGAATCGAGAGCTGAGCGCGAACTTAAGGCGGCAGCTAAACGGGCCGAACAGGAAGCTAATACCAGTCTGCGCGGCATGTGACTCACGTGGGGGATTCCCAAGTCGGCTGAAATGTGATTCACCATGGCAAACGAGAAGGAGGTTTGCCATGGCAGCGCCGGTAGCGCTTCGAGATGACTTTGACGGGAGTTCTCTGAGAGCCTTGGCCAAGCGCACGCGCGACGCTGGCCAGCTCCGGCGGTTTTTGGCTCTGGCGGAGATTTATGATGGGGGGTCGCGCGGTGAAGCAGCACGGATCGGAGGCGTTGGCCTGCAAACGGTGCGCGATTGGGTGCTGCGTTTCAACGCGCGCGGGCCGGAGGGTCTGATTGACGCCAAACACCCTGGACCGACGCCAAAACTGAACGCCGAGCACCGTGCCGCGCTGTTGCACCTAGTCGAGGAAGGTCCGATACCGTCGGTCGATGGTGTGGTGCGTTGGCGGTTGAAGGATCTAGTGGCCTGGATCCAGGAGGAGTTCGCGATCTCCCTGGACGAGACGACGGTGGGCCGGGCCCTGCGCACCATGGGCTACCGCAAGCTCTCCGCGCGACCGCGCCATCATGCCCAGGACGCCGAGGCCGCCGAGGCTTTTAAAAAAACTTCCCCAACGCGGTGGCGACGATCCGGGCGGGCCTCGCAAAAGCCACCGCGATAGAGATCTGGTGGCAGGACGAGGCCCGGGTCGGACAAAAGAACAAGATCACGCGCCGCTGGGCCAAGCGTGGAACGCGGCCGGCCGCACCCCATGACCAACGCACCCGCTCGGCCTATATCTTCGGCGCCATCTGCCCCGCGCGCGGGGTCGGCGCCGGTCTCGTACTGCCGCGGTGCAACAGCGCAGCCATGAACCTTCACCTGCAGGAAATCTCGGCCAATGTCGCCCCAGATGCACATGCCATCCTTATCCTCGACCAAGCAGGAT
Source organism: uncultured Ectothiorhodospiraceae bacterium (assembly GCA_947258545.1). Lineage (GTDB taxonomy): Bacteria > Pseudomonadota > Gammaproteobacteria > UBA9214 > UBA9214 > CAMYJZ01. The sequence continues at coordinate 331 of CAMYJI010000139.1, read as the reverse complement.
GGCACCTGTCAAAGACGCTCAAGGTGCCGGATAACATCACCATCCTGCCCTTGCCGCCAAAATCTCCCGAGCTCAACCCGGTCGAGAACATCTGGCAATTCATTCGCGACAACTGGCTCTCAAACAGAGTCTTCACCTCCTACAACGACATCCTCGATCATTGCTGCGATGCCTGGAACAAGCTCATCGACCAACCCTGGACCATCATGTCCATCGGACTGCGTGAGTGGGCCCATCAATGATCAGCAACGCAGATTGGTATAAGCCGAACCCTCCTGACCGCCGTGGGTTGGGCTCTGGGAGCTATCCATGTCCAGGATGATGGTCTCCG
>CAMYJI010000138.1 GCA_947258545.1 uncultured Ectothiorhodospiraceae bacterium | reverse complement strand
GACGACCAGAACCCCTCAGGAGGGCATACCATGACCATGAAAAAGAATACTGCGGACCGGAAATCGTTGAAAGCACTTGTTTCAGATGACCAGGACTTAATGCGCCAGCTGATGAAGGCAGCGCTTCAGGAAGTTCTGGAATCGGAGATGACAGATCAGCTGGGCGCTGGGCTTGGAGAACGTTCCGATAGCCGTCTGGGCTATCGGTCCGGCTATTACCATCGCAACCTGGTCACTCGAATCGGAAAGTTGGAGCTTCGGGTGCCTCGCGACCGCGATGGCCGCTTTTCCACGGAATTGTTTGATCGCTATCAGCGCTCGGAAAAGGCGTTTGTCAGTGCGCTGGCGGAGATGTATGTCCAGGGGGTCTCGACCCGCAAGGTCAAGAAGATCACCGAGGAGCTCTGTGGCCATAGTTTCTCGGCTTCGACCATCAGCCGAATCAATAAGGGCCTGGACAAGGCGCTGTCGAAGTTTGCCAGGCGCCGGCTCGATGAGCCCAATCCCTACCTGATTCTGGATGCTCGCTACGAGAAGGTCCGTATTGACGGGGTGATCCAGACACAGGCGGTACTGATTGCGATTGGTGTCAATTGGGAAGGCCGGCGCCAGATTCTGGGGGTTAGCCTGGCGAATCGAGAGTCCCGCTCGAGCTGGAAGGACTTTCTCAGTGAGTTACGGGATCGGGGCTTGTGCGGCGTCGAATTCGTCGTGTCTGACGATCACGCGGGCATTAAAGCGTCTTTACCGGAGGTTATCCCGGAGGCAGTCTGGCAGCGGTGTTATGTCCATTTTTTACGTAATGCACTGGACTACCTGCCGCGCAAGGCCGATGACGACTGTCTGCAGGAGCTGCGCTGGATGTATGCGCGGCGGGATCTGAAGGAGGCGCAGCAGGATCTGGCCGCCTGGCTTAAGCGCTGGGAGAAACGCTATCCGCGGCTGACGGACTGGGTCGAGGAGAATATCGGTGAGACCTTAACGTTCTATCGGCTACCGCGTCAGCACCACAAGCATATGAAGAGCACAAACATGCTCGAACGGTTGAATGAAGAAATCAAGCGTCGTACCCATGTGGTTCGTATCTTCCCGAATCCGGCATCCTGTTTGAGACTCGTACTCGCACTGTGCGTCGAAACCCACGAGAGCTGGTTGGAGGATCATCGCTATCTCAATATGGATTTTTTAAAGGAGCAGAAAAAAGAGAATCTACGCCATGCCGCGTAAGAATGCCTCTACCATGAAAATCTTTTTGCACAACTTGACGTACACAACCCCGTCGAACTGCTACAATTCGAACTCCAGGTCCCCGTGGCACAACTGGATAGCGCGACGCCCTCCTAAGGCGTAGGTTGCAGGTTCGAACCCTGCCGG
>CAMYJI010000137.1 GCA_947258545.1 uncultured Ectothiorhodospiraceae bacterium | reverse complement strand
CGGCACTCGATGAGTTGCTGGCGGCCAATGCCGCGCAGCCGTTCGCCGGGGTGGTGGCCACCGATGACGCCAGCGTGGAACTCGGCAGCCGCATCGCCGAGGCGCTGGGCCTGCCGCACAACCCGCCCCGTTCGGCCCTGTGCTCGCGCCGCAAGGATCTCTCACGCAAGGCCCTCGCGGATGCGGGTGTGCCGGTGCCCGCGTATCGTTTGCTCGACCTGACCCTGGGTCTTGCGTCCCAACTCGAGGACCTGGTCTATCCCGTGGTGGTCAAGCCGCTGGCGCTGTCGGCCAGCCGTGGCGTGGTGCGTGCCGACAACCCCGCAGAACTGCAGGCCGCGATCGGGCGGGTGAAGTCTATCCTGGCCGGAGAGGAGACTCGGGAACGTATTGTCACCACCCACCTGTTGATCGAGGCATTCGTTGCCGGGCCCGAGGTGGCGCTGGAAGGCTTGCTGCATGAGGGCAGGCTGGATGTACTGGCCCTGTTCGACAAGCCGGATCCGCTGGAAGGCCCGTTCTTCGAGGAGACCTACTACATTTCCCCATCACGCCATGATGCGGCCATCCATGTGCAACTCACCCGGCGCGTCGAACAGGCCTGTCGGGCGCTGGGCCTCAGGGAGGGGCCGGTGCATGCCGAGCTGCGCATCCACAACGGCGATGGCGTGATCATGGAGGTGGCCTCACGCACCATCGGCGGTGAATGCGCGCGCCTGCTGCTGTTCGGCACCGGCCAGGGCCTGGAAGATCTGGTGATCGCCCATGCGGTCGGCCAGCCGCTGCCGGCCAAGGCGCCGGCCGGTGGTGCCGGGGTATTGATGATCCCGATTCCGGAGGGTGGCATCCTGCGGCGCATCGAGGGCATCACCGCGGCACGCGCGGTGCCGGGTATCGAAGAGATCCTGATCAATATCCGCGAGGGCTATGAACTCGTTCCCCTGCCGGAAGGTGCGAGTTACCTGGGCTTCATGTTCGCGCGCGCCGACAGTCCCGCGGCCGCCGAGGCGGCCCTGCGAAAGGCCCATGCGAAGCTGAAAATCGTCGTGGCCCCGAAGCTGGTGCTGGAAGACGGGCGGGGCGGGTGAGGTGATTCATTAAAAACCAGAACATTCACCGCAGAGACGCAAAGGACGCAGAGAAAGCGCAAAGAATATTATTGGAAACAACACCGAAGAGACTAATACGTGAATTGGTGTTGTAGGAGCGCCCCGCGGGCGCGAAAAATCATTTCACCGCACGACTGCATGGATGCAGGAGGTAGAGCACCAAAAGTAGGCGCTTTAGGCGACGCAGGACGCAGTTGCCGAGAGACGCCGAGTACGCTGAGAACAGAATAACAATATTTATTTTTTCTTTGCGCTCTTTGCGTCTCTGCGGTGAATATTGT
>CAMYJI010000136.1 GCA_947258545.1 uncultured Ectothiorhodospiraceae bacterium | reverse complement strand
TCCCCCCGGAGAGGGGAGGGGTACCGCCCGTAGGGTGGGAAGGGGGGCGCGACCTTGCGTGAGGCGCCCCCTTACCCGCTTCGTCGACTGCGTCGCCGGCGGGTCCCTTTCCCCCTCCGGTGTCCTGTCGCGTGTTTGTGCGACGGGTTGCGTGTGATTAGATCAGCGGCGCATCCTTTTTGGGTTGTTCAAAGACTCAGAAAGGAACGCCGCTGATGAGTGTTGATGATGGCGTATTCGAGTATCGGAAGCGACTGGTGGCTGTTATTGAGCTGTCGGTGAATAAGCGGGCTGCGTGTCGCCAGGCTGGCATTCACCCCTCAACGTTCTATCGGTGGCGTCACGCTTTGAGTAACCCGAAGCGTCCTCGTTCGGTTTCGTGGGCCGATTCGTATCTTGAGGAGCGCATTGTGGGAGCAGCGTTGGCTTCTCCTGCTGCGGGGCCCCAGCGTGTTGCTGACCAGCTCGCCGCTGCTGGTGTGGTGATCTCACCATCGCGGGTGTGGCGCACCTTGAGGCGGCATCGGCTCAATACCCGCCAACTGCGGTACGCGCTGTTGCAGGTTCACCAACAGGGAGCACCGCCGGTCCCAGAACGCGGGAATGTCTATGTTGGTGAACTCGACGCCGATGTGCCCGGTGATCTGATCCAGATGGACTGTTTCCAGGTGGGATCCTTCAAAGAGACCCGCCTTGGGGGCTCTAAAACCCAGCGTGGCGTCATCTGGCAGTACACCGCTATTGATGTCGCCTCGTCATATACCTGGGCCGAGTTACATGCCACTGCCCATAACCCCTCGGCGGTGATCACTTCTCAACTGGCGCACCGGGTCGCAGCCGACGTGACCACTTGGGGATGGGAGCTGAGGGCAATATCGACTGATAACGGCAACGAGTTCCGCGCCCGGCTCTTCTGCGACACCCTCGAGGGTCTTGGTGTTGAGCACCGCTTCATTAGGGCCGGCAGACCGCAATCAAACGGGAAAGTCGAAAGAGTCCAGGGCACCATCCTCGAAGAGTGCTACCAGCCGGCCCTGATTGCCTACGTGGAACCATCAATCAGCGGGCTACGCCGCGACCTCGAAGAATTCCTCAGCTACTACAACTACCAGCGACCCCACCGCGGGAAATGGAACCAAGGCAAACCCCCAACCCAAATCATCCACCCCAAAGAGAAACTCCACCCATGACCCCAACCGTCGCACAATCGCGAAATGCGACACCTCCGGGGGGACACATCTGGCGCTAGCGTGGCTCCATGGCACCAGACCTGCACCCGGATGTTGCGCACCTTGGGTTCCTGCTGGGGACCTGGAAGGGAGAGGGGCGGGGCGAGTACCCGACAATCGACGACTTCACCTACGTCGAAGAATCGACGTACGGACACGTCGGCAAACCGTTC
>CAMYJI010000135.1 GCA_947258545.1 uncultured Ectothiorhodospiraceae bacterium | reverse complement strand
GCTGCCGCCATCGGTGGAATACTGCCAGGTGCCGTTGCTGTTGTCGGCCCAGGTGATGGCGATACCTTCCACCGGAGAGGCGTCGATGTCCGTGATCGGATCGCCACCAGCGCTGGCGATAATGGCGGCGACACTATCGCCCGCGGTATTGATATCGCCCTCGGTAATCTGGGTCAGGGTCGGTGTGCCCACCGTATCCAGCACCGGCGCATCGTTGACGCTGTTGACCGTGATGCTGCTGTCGGCCGAGGCCATGCTGAAGGCGGTCGTGCCGCCGGTACCGCTACCTTTAAGGTAACTGATCTGCACATTGTCGAAATTGACATGCTGATTCGTACCACCAAACCCAGCTGAAATAGCCAGGCGAACCACCATGTTACCGGTTAAGCTGACCGAGTCTTGCAGGTTGTAGGACAGGCTCCCGCTAAACGGCAAATTCGCGGTTGTCGCTCCCGGTGCGGTGATCTCTTCCAGAAGCGTCCAGGTGAAACCGCCATCGTTTGAAATTTCTACCGTAAATCGGTCTCCACCGACGGTACCTTCCCGTATACCGTCGTAATCCATTGTTAAAACAGATGTGCTGGCACCAGTAAGATCAAACGATCGTGTTGCCCCATCGAAAGCACCGCCATCAAGGTTATCGATATGCAGTTTGCCACTTTCAATGCGCACATTACCGCTCGATTCAGACCCGTCATCATTCAGTTCTGTCCAGGCACCAGTCCAGTTCGCGGTACCGTCGTTGTTGCTGTAAGAGGCCGTGGTGAACTCATCACGTAACGTGTAGGTGGCGATATCAGCCGTACCACCTGCTGTGCCACTGCTCTGATCCCAGGCATGGAAGGTGAGGCCGTTGGTGACGGTCCCGCTCCATTCCGGGTCGGGCACGAAGCGTACGGAGGTGCTGGCATCGGCCGCCAGCAGCCGGGCGTTGGCTGTACCTACCGAATCGAAGGCGAACCAGTTCGATCCGCCGTCGGTGGTGTATTCCCAGGTACCGTTGGTGTCGTCGACGGCGATGATGGCGATGCCGGCAAGGTCGCCCGTATCATCCGTGACCTGGCCCGACAGCAGGCCGGAAACCAGGGTGCCACCGTTGCTGATATCGTCTTCATTGATGGCAGTCAGGTCATTGGCGCCCGCCAGCACCGGTGCGTCGTTGATCCCGTTGATGGTGATGGTGACCGTGGCGGTGTCGGTCATACCCATGTCATCGGACACCGTGTAGCTGAAGCTGTCGGTGGTGGAGTCACCCGCCCCCAGGTAGTCGAACTGGCCGTTGGGGTCGTAGCTGTACGACCCGTCGGCGTTCACGGTCAGCAGGGCGCCGGAGGCCAGGGTGATCTGGTTGCCCACGTTGGCGGCGTTGCCCTCGACCTCGGTCACGGTCAGGGCGCTGCCGGCGATCGCCTGGTAATTGTCGTCGACCTCGGTGGTGGTCAGGGCGGACTCGTAGAAGCGGAAGATGGCGATGTC
>CAMYJI010000134.1 GCA_947258545.1 uncultured Ectothiorhodospiraceae bacterium | reverse complement strand
GGGTCACCCATTAGCCGCCCCCTGGCAAGTGGCCGCACACTACTTTGGCACCCATAGGGTGTCTATCACTCCTGCAGGGGCTGCGCGCTCACTGATTGCAGCATGCCGGGTTTTCTCTCGGTTCGGTTGCGCGGTCTATGACCGATACGCACCAGTCACCCATCAGGATCAAGGCATTGGGTCCCAGCGCTAAGCGCTGGGACCGACCCCTGGCACACGCTAGTGTGCCCCAGAAAACCGTTAGCACTCTGAGGGTGTCCAACGGGTAGAGCACAAACCTGTGGCTGCCGGCGATGGCGCCAACCCCTTGCTGGCTCACCTCAGAGGCGCATCAGTCGAACTCGCGGCCTTCGTGCAGGCCAATGAGAGGTCGGGGACGGCGGCCAATCAAATCTACTGGTTAGGCCAACCCCTCAATAGGCTCACCGCCCCGACCGAACGACTCACCGGCGCATCATCGAAAGGCCCTTTGTAGATCGAATGCCACCTGGTCTCGCATGACGCAGTAACTGGCGCGAGCGAGCTTGTGCGCGACGGCCTTGATCGCCACCGCGCCATTGGTCTTGGCCTTTTTGCGTTGGTAGAAGCGCTGGATCCGATCGTTGTAGCGCACCGCGAAATTCGCCGCCTCGACAAAGGCCCAGGCCAGATACTTGTTGCCATTCTTGCGATTGTTCTCGCCTTTTTTCTTGCCGTTGGACACGCGCTTGCTCTCCACGCAACGGCAGTACGAGGCATAATGGCCCACCTTGGCAAAGCGAGCGAGATCGCCTGTCTCCAACACGATCGTCCAACCGAGGATATCGCCGATGCCGGCCACGGTTTTCAGCCACTTGAGCGCTTGCCTGGGTCCGACGCGCGCCTTGATCGCCTGCTCGAGCTGGGCGATCTGTTCGTCCAGCGCACGCATCACCCACAGGTTCGCGGTGGCGGCCAGGGCCTGCTCGGCGAGTCCAAGCATCCCGACTAACTCATCCCCGCTCAGCCGCTTGATCCGGTTACCGCTGAGACACGCACCGGTGTTACGCGTAATCAGGTTCTGGATACTCAGAATCTGTGCGGTGCGTTGGCGTACCAACTGCGCGCGCTTGCGCAACAGATCCCGCACCGCGCGTTGTGCTTTGGGATAGATATAGCCCTGGGGTAAAATCCCCAGGCGCAGCATGTGCGCCAACCACCTGGCATCGTGGGCGTCGTCGGTGTATTTCAAACCGCCGTACTCCTGCATCTTGGCCGTGTTCGCCAGATGCATCCGGTAACCCTCCTCCATCAGGCCATCGACCAGCCAATACCAGTTAAAGGTTGACTCGATCGCAATCCCCGCAATCGCCTCTCGATATGGCGACAAGGCGCTGCCGATCTCGACCAGATCGTTGCGATGTCGCCGCTCATAAATGAGGCGATCCTGCTCATCGATAAGAACCACCATGCTGTTACTGGAATGTAGATCAATTCCGCCGTATAGTCTCATTGCTCGTCTCCTCTTTCGAATGCGTTGTCGCGGTGTGCAACTGCGACAATAACGCTTCGGTTGAGGAGGCGGCTAGATGAT
>CAMYJI010000133.1 GCA_947258545.1 uncultured Ectothiorhodospiraceae bacterium | reverse complement strand
TAGCAGCGGGCTACGCGCACGAAACGGTACGGCTTCACAAATGCTCGCTGGCGCGTCGCACCAGCGCTCCAGCTTATGTTGCATAGCGACGGTGAAAAGTTATTCGAGCCATACGCATCTCTTAAGGATGGTCGGCTGCTCCTCTAATCGGGCCTGTCAGTCAAGCTCCCAAGTTTTGTAGAATGTACTGGTCGCGTTCTGGCGCGGGTCACGCTCCTCTACGCAGTCGGTACTGGTGGTAGCCAGCCGCTGCAGGCATAGGTCAGACGGTGCGGAGAGCCACGCTTTTGGACGTGCTTTAGAGCACAGCAGCCGTATACGGCTTCATCCGGACCACGTCCGCGTCAGGACGCTTCTTCTGGAGTCGGGGGCAGCAGTTATTTCATGACCGAGCTGCCTCCGTACTCCATCGGAACTGGGCGTCATCGATCCACATGCGGTGGAGGATGACAGCGAGTTTTCTTGCTACTGCGATCACAGCCCTCTTGTGTCCTCGCGTCTCTGCGAGTTTTACGCCCCAGGCTTTGAGTGGTGACCACTTACTACTGCGTGTCAGCATCGAGTTGGCAGCGACATAGAGCGTTGATCGGACGTTAGCGTCTCCAGCCTTGGAGATGTGGCCATCGAAGTCGATCTCGCCGGACTGGAAGCGCCTTGGTGTCAGGCCGAAGTGCGCGGCGACTGTTCGCGATCGCTTGAAGCGGTGCGGATCATCAACACCAGACTTGTAAGTCAGTGCCGTAATGGGGCCAACGCCAGGCGCTGTCATGAACAGCTGACAGACAGGGTCATTCTTTGCGAGGTTGCGGACGCGGTTCTCGAGTTCCCGGTAGGTGTGATACAGCACCAGCCTGGCATCGAGCACGGGCAAGAGCGATTGGGACAGCGTCTCGTCCGCTTCGATCAGCGGCCTGACCTTCGGGTCAAAAGAACCATGCCCTAACTTGGGCGGCAGCTTGATGCCGAACACCTTGAAGAGCCCTCGGATCTCTTGCTCGAGATCGATGCACTTCGTAAGTACGGCCTTGCGACTGGAGAGAAGAGCGCGTACCTGGTGGCTCTCGATGCTCTTCACATGCACACGGCTGTACCAGCCGCTGCGCAGCAGCTGCGCGATACCGCGCGCATCGTTCTTGTCGGTCTTGTTGCGCATCGCTGAGAGCGCTGCTTTGACCTGCCGGGCCTCCATGCAGACCACCTCGTAACCAGCGAATTGCAGTCCATAGGTCAGGTACTGCGTGAGCGTGCCGGCCTCAAGAGCAACCTCAGTGATCTCAACATCGAGCTCGTCGAGAAAGGCAATAATGTCCGCAACCTCAGAGTCCGTCTTGCTTTCTGCAAGCAGCTCACCGTTATCATCGACAACGCAGATATGTGTCGAACGCAGTGATACGTCGAGTCCGGCATAGTAGTTCATGGCAATCTCCCTTCTTGATGTATCCTGACATCGTACTGGGAGCCAGGCTCTTAAGAACCCGCCCGATTACTTATGCTTTTGGCTGTGACTTCAATCGGTCGATGCAACACCTAGACTCTATCACTAGAGCAGGAGGTGTTGCAGATGAGGAAGAGAAGGTATTTCACTCAGC
>CAMYJI010000132.1 GCA_947258545.1 uncultured Ectothiorhodospiraceae bacterium | reverse complement strand
ATGTGTGGACTCCTTCTCTACCCGTTACTGGAAAACACGCTTCTTCCAGTCTGGCACTTTAGATGCCGTTAAGGAGAGGAGGAGTCCATCCCATTGCTTCTGGCCGACTCTAGTCGTCCACGCGGATTGGGCTACAATGACGGCTGATGACCCTAGCCGGACGGTCACGTCAGAGGCGAGTTTGGGACAGTACTAGCCGTTGGATGCAATGTATCCAAGTGACGACATCAGTACATAGAAGACGACAAGCAAGAACCAGAGGATCGGCAAGAGCACGTGTACGATGTGTTTGCGCGTTATCAGCCCGGTCGCCGCGATCGCTAGATGAAGCCCGACAAACCAAAAATACTCCGCGGGAACCGGACGGAGATCCGCACTGGACTTGGCCACTGTTTCCGGGATATCCAGGCACCAGGCAAGGAACAAGACACCAAAGAACCACAGCCTGTTCTTGAGGAAGTACTCGCGAACGTCGATATCTTCCTTCATTTCCCACGGGTACAGCATGGACGCCAGGAAGAACAACACGATGGCGTAGAGCGTAATAAACAAGTATTCGTATGCGTACCAGCTGTCATGCCCGCTCCACCAGAACATCCCCCACCAGATCAGGAGGATGAACAAGAGGACATTTATGGTCCACAACGCGTGCGGCAGATAGAATCGCACGCTATCTCGATGCTGGATCAGTTTGGCCGCCCCTGTGGCGAGGTGCGTAATGCCAAGACCCATGATCACTGAAATCAGGACACCGAGGTATTCAAATATTCCCATAGGGAGACCTGCTGACTGACAGAGAGTCGTGAGTCTTGCATAGAGACTTCTGGCCGAGGCTGTGTGAAAACTCTGCAACAATTATAATTGCACTTTCCAGCCAGGAAGCGTGCGATGAGCAAGTTCATTGAGGGCCAGGACCGCAGCCAAGGCACCCTGTTTCCCGAACGACTCGATGATTACGTAGAAGAAGATAGCCCTGTTCGGGTGATCGATGTGTTTATCGATGACCTGGATATCTCAGGTCTGGGCTTCAAGGCAGAACCCGCCGCGACTGGCCGACCGGGCTACCACCCGAAGACGATGCTGAAGCTGTACGTGTACGGTTATCTGAACCGCGTGCAGTCGTCTCGTCGGCTGGAAGTCGAAGCACAGCGCAACATTGAGCTGATGTGGCTGACCGGCAGGTTGGCCCCCGACTTCAAGACCATCGCGGACTTCCGTAAGGACAATCCGGAGGCGATCCGGCTGGTATGCCGCGAGTTCGTGATGCTGTGCAAGAAGCTGAACCTTCTTAGCGAGAAGCTGGTGGCGATCGACGGCAGCAAGTTCAAGGCGGTAAACAGCCGTGACAAGAACTTCACGCGGGCGAAGATGAAGCGCCGGCTCCGGGATGTAGAGTCGGCCATCGAACGTTACCTTGCGCAGCTGGACGTGACTGACCAGACCGAGCCGGCACCAGACGATGCCAAGACCTTGCAGGACAAGGTGGCCAAGCTCAGGGAGGAGATGGCGCGGCTAAAAAAGCTCGAAGTCCGGATGCTTGAAGCACCGGACCAGCAACTCTCGCTGACTGACCCTGATGCCCGCTCGATGAACAGCCGCGGCAGCGGCGTGGTCGGCTACAACGTACAAAGCGCGGTGGATGCCAAGCACCACCTGATCGTCGCCCACGACGTCAGCAAGGTCGGCAGTGACCGCCAGCAGTTATCGAAAATGGCGCGGCAGGCCAAGGCGGCCCTAGGTACGAAGAAGCTGACGGTGGTAGCCGACAAGGGTTACTACAACGGCGATGAACTGCGCGAGTGCGAGCAGAACGATATCGTTGCTTATGTGGCCAAGCCAAAGACCTCGCCGAACAAAGCCAAGGGTTACTTCGACCGCAATCGCTTCCAGTACATCAGTGACGATGACGAGTATGAGTGCCCGGCCGGTGAACGGTTGACGCTCCGTACCCAGGGTAAGGAAGGCGGCAAACAGATCCGGCGTTACTGGAGCTCAGCGTGCTCGGGCTGCGCGATCAAGTCGCAGTGCACAAATGGTAGAGAGCGTCGAGTCAGACGCTGGGTGCATGAGGATGTTCTGGACCGGGCCGCGAAGCGACTCAGGCGAAATCCTGAGGTTATGCTTGCCCGACGATCACTGGTCGAGCACCCCTTCGGCACGCTGAAGTCCTGGACCAACTCAAATCACTTCCTGACGAAGCGATTATCGGGCGTAAGTACCGAGACCAGCCTGCAAATCCTCGCCTACAACATGAAAAGAGCGATCAACCTGGTCGGAACCAGAAAAATCATAGCGACGATCGATCCATAGGATCGTTCGCCTCAAAAAAATCGACTCAGAAATCGTCGACTACAGGAAAAATGTCGAGTAGATCGACTGCTGTAACCTAATCAGCACCGGGTTATCACACAGCCTCGGCCCTTAGCCGACCCCGGATTCGGGGAATTCTGGGCTTTTTGATTGACCGCTCTTGCGAAAAGCCGACGTTCTAAATGATTGGAGGTCAAATCCAAGT
>CAMYJI010000131.1 GCA_947258545.1 uncultured Ectothiorhodospiraceae bacterium | reverse complement strand
GTTTCCTCGTCCAGGGTGGTCGATGCCTCTACTTCCTTGAGCTTGCTTTTCAGGGTGTCAGGTGAAACCGCCGCAGTGGTTGTTTCCTCGAATGACGTTGCCGGGTCTGCTGTGTGGCCAGGGTGGGCAGGAATGGCCAGCGCAAGCAAGACGAGTAACCGAAACAGTGCAGATCCTGGTCTCATTAAGCGAAGGCTCCAGTAGCAGTCGTCACCGGCGTGTTGGCGGTTCCGCTTCAGCGTCAACATGCAATCGTACCAGGGTTTCCCCTGGCCTTTATGTACATCCCGTGACGTCACCACTACAATAATCGAATGCATCTCAAGATGCTTTATAGTATGCGGATTGTGTTGTTACGCAATAGGTCAACAGGGTAAAGCGCACCCCCGTTTTTTTTATTTGGTCGGGACGAAAGGAAGTTAAGCTCCGACGACCTGCACCCACGCAGATCGGCAAACCGTACTTATTCTGTTCTTTAAATATGCAGTTTATACCCCTTGCTGTTCCTCATCTAGAATTAACATATCTTTTAGATATCAAATCCATGTTATCGATGATAAATAGTAGAAGTATTAGATGTATATCATGAACATGCAGGGCCGTCATTTCTCTGATACGTGCCGTCTTGTTCGATACAAAAAGCCCCCGCCGGTCATGCTGGCGGGGGCCGTGATCAGCTGAACCGGCGATAACCTGCTCTAGCGGTCCGCCTCCAGCCGTGCGCGCAGCCGCTTGGCATAGTAATCCAGCGACTTGCTGATATCCGCCCAGGAGGTTTGCTCGGCGCCCCCCTTGGAAATTGACAGGTCGTCCACCAGCACGGCCAGCTGCCCTTCCGTCGCGGCATCCAGCAGCTCGGCCTCGATGGTGGCATCATTAAGTTTCGCCTTGTAGGCTCCGCTCGCTGCACCTGCTACAGCACCGATTGGCGTAAAACCCAGCAGGCCACGTTTCTTCTTCTTGGCATAGACATTGGTAACGGCCAGGCGGACGATCAAGACGCCCTCACCGGGCTTACTAACTACCGGGTAATCCGGCTCCAGGTTGCTCACCATGACCCGGTAGAACTCATCCGTGATGGCCTTGAGCTCATCAGGCGAGAAGCCCTTGTACTTGGAGTCATCGGCCAGCCAGACCTCGATCGGTGGAATCATGATCTTGTCATAGCTGCCGAGACTGGCGCCGGGCTTTATGTAGAGCTGGCCGCCACCACCGCGCGGATCAACCTCGAGCTTCGGATAGCTGTCGATAAAACCGGAATACCTGACGGCGTCTGCCGCCCATGCCGTACTGCTCAAAGAAATACCGCCCAACAGGAATGTTGTGGCAATTAATGTTGAAAACTTCATATTAGCCTCCGTTCGTTGTTTGTGAACTGCGCATGACACTGGCATGGCAGCGGGTTAGTCATCATCTTCTAAGTTCAATCCAATACCCCCTCTAGCCACTGTCGCGCCCTGGATTCCTCGCCTGTTTTGAAATATTCGATAGGAACAGGACGCAGGCCCTTGAGAGTGTAGCCACTGTCGCGCCCTGGATTCCTCGCCTGTTTTGAAATATTCGATAGGAACAGGACGCAGGCCCTTGAGAGTGAATGCATACACCAGGTCCTGCCACTGCGGATCACCGACGATCGCGATTTTTTCGATATACGGGTCGTTACGTTCAGGAAAAGACAGATCTTCCCATCCCTCGGCACGCTCCCAGCCGGAAAAGTTCTCAAGAACAATAAGCACCTTGATGCTCCCCAGCTTCTGTATGGCTGCTTCCGCATCCCGCTGGGCATCCTGGTACTCGACCTTGCCGAGTTGTCCGGAAACCTTAAATATACAGAGATTTCCATATTCAAATTCGTATTTGATCGGCATTTAGTCAACAGACCTGGCTATGAAGCAGACTCGGCCTTGTAGAAGGTCGCATACAGCACCGGTACCACGATCATGGTCAGCAGCGTTGCGAACATCAGGCCGGCGATGATGGTAATGGCCATGGCGACGAAGAAGGCATCGAACAGCAGCGGGATCATGCCCAGCGCCGTGGTGGAGGCCGCCATCGCGACCGGACGCAGACGACTGACGCCGGAGTCCACGATGGCCGACAACAGGTCCTTGTCCCCGCCACTCACACCGATGACGGCCAGCGGCACCACCAGCCAGATGATCAGCGGCTGGCGCAGCGAGTTGAACAGCATGATGGTGATCAGGATCATGACCAGCACAAACATCGGGATACTGGCGGCCAGACCGGCCTGGGCGTTGCCGGAATCCTCGTACTCCCCGCCCCACTCCAGTTCATAGCCGGTGGGCAGCTCGATGGCCTCGATCTGCGGCCGGACACGCGCAAACAGAACGGTGGCCGGATCCGCAATGGGATCGGCAAACACGGTGATGGTCGGCTTGCGATTGCGCCGCATGATGATCTCGTCCTCGTTGACGGTTTCAAAGTCTGAGACCACCTGGCGCAACGGTATCATCGCACCTGCAGCCGGACTCCAGATCTGAAGGTTGTAGAGGCTCTCGATCCTGGAGCGGTTGGCCTCCTCGGCACGCATGATGATGGGAAGTATCAGGTCACCCTCACGGTACACGCCGACCTGTCCACCCTGGTAGCCCTCCATGAGTGCACGGGCGATGTCCGGCCGCGTGATGCCATTGAGATTGGCCTGCTCCTCCGCCACGATGGGTCGCACCATCTTGACGCGCTGACGCCAGTCGGTGCGAATGGCCTTGGAGTCAGGATCCGCATGCAGGATGGCCTGCACCTGGCTGGACAGCTCGCGCAGCACATTGCGGTCAGGGCCGCTAAGGCGCGCCTGGATCTTGCCGGTACTGCCGGGGCCGAGCTGGAACTTGGACGTATACCCCAGCACATCCGGATAGGTCTCCTGCAGGTAGGTTTCGACATTNNAGCAGGAAGCGAAGTCCACCCTGGCCGATCAGCGAGGTGATATGGGTCACGCCGTCCTGTTCACGAATATAACCCTCAACCGACTCGACCAGGCGGGTGGTTTCGTCGATATGCGTGCCCTGTGGCAGCCACAGATCTACCATGATCTGCGGCCGTGTCGAGGGCGGGAAGAAACTGCGATCGACAAACTGGAAACCCCACAGGGCGGTCACGAATATGCCGACCACCACGGCCAGGGTCACGACCTTTAGCCTGATACAGGCACGCAGGAAGCCCTTGTAGTGGGCATAGAAACCACCACCGTAGGGATCCTCCGCCGCCGCGCCTTCCGCCGGTTTCTTCAGGAACATGACACACAGCAGCGGTGTGACCGTCACGGCCGTCACCCAGCTCAGCAGCAGCGAGACCAGCACCACCTGGAACAGGGAGCGACAGAACTCGCCGGTGCTGTCTTCCGAGGTGCCGATGGCGGCAAAGGCCAGGATGGCGATTATCGTGGCCCCCAGCAACGGGAGCGCGGTCTGCTTGACCACCTCGATGGCCGCCTGCTTCGCATCCTCGCCCTTCTGCAGGCGTACCAGCACCCCGTCCACCACCACGATGGCATTGTCGACCAGCATACCGAGCGCAATGATCAGGGCGCCCAGCGAAATGCGTTCCAGGGCAACTCCCATGGGCGCCAGAAAGATGAAGCTGCCGGCGATGGTCAGCAACAGCACGAAGCCGATCAGCAGGCCGCTGCGCAGGCCCATGAAGAACAGCAGCACGACGATGACGATCGCGACCGCCTCGAGCAGGCTGATCACGAAACCGGAGATGGCGATCTTGACGGCATCCGACTGCATCGAGACCAGGCCGAATTCGATGCCGAGCGGCACCTGCGCCTTGAGCTCCTCGACACGCTTTTTCAACGCCTCGCCCATGGTAACCACGTTACCGCCGGAGACCGTCGAGATACCCAGGCCGATGGCGGTCCTGCTGTCGTAGCGGATCAGCTGGTTCTGCGGCTCGACATAACCACGCCGGATCGTGGCCACATCTTTCAGGTAGATCTGTTCGGAGCTCCGCCCGCTGATCAGGATGTCGCCGAATTGCGCAACATCCTTGATTTCACCGGTCGGATTGAGGGTGATGAATTCACTGCCGACCGAGGCACGTCCCGAGTTGGTCACCAGGTTCTTCTGCCGCAGTTCATTGATGATGACCTCGGGCGCGATGCCCAGCTGCGACATGCGATCGCGGTTCAGTTCGACATACACAGCCTCGGTGCGTTCGCCATAGGTATCGATCTTGCCGACATCCTTGACCAGCAGCAGTTCGCGGCGCAGCATATCGACCACGTCCTTGATCTCGGCATAGCTGTAACCTTCACCCGAGACTGCAATGAAAATACCATAGACATCGCCATAGTCATCCACCACCAGTGACGTGCCGGTACCGGGTGGCAGATCACTCTGCGCATCGCCGACCTTGCGGCGCAGTTCATCCCACACCTGCGGCAACAGAAACTTGTCATACTTGTCCTTGATGGTCACGGTGACCGTGGACAGTCCGCGATCGGACTTGGACTCGACGAAATCGAGCTGGCCCATCTTCTGCACGGCCATCTCGATCTGATCGGAGACCTCTTCCTCGACCTCGGCCGCCGAAGCACCCGGATAGGGCGTGACTATCAGGGCTTCCTTGATGGTAAATTCCGGATCCTCGAGCCGGCTCATGCCCTGGTATGCC
>CAMYJI010000130.1 GCA_947258545.1 uncultured Ectothiorhodospiraceae bacterium | reverse complement strand
CCTGATCGGGCGTGACTTCGTCGGAGGCGGTTACGTTACTGTCCTGGTGCGTGGAGAGACTGGTGCCGTAAATGCGGCTGTGCGTGCGGGTGCGGATGCTTGTGAACGCGTTGGCGACGGTCTGGTCGCTGCGCATATCATTGCTCGCCCGCATAGCGAAGTAGAGCCCATACTGAGCGGGTCAGGCAACAATCGTCCGATTCGCAGCTAGCATTGGGTCGATTTCGACTGACTGATCTGTCGTCATGTTAATTGCCAATGCTGATCAGCGTGTTCTCGGCTACCTCGGCCGCGGTCTGAGCCTCGAGCTCTCCGCGGTACAGCTCTACAGTACACAGGCAAGGCTTGTGGATACCTGGGGGCTGGCCGAGGTGGCCGGGAAGCTGAGCGCGGAGGCCAGCGAAGAGCTGGGACATGCCGAACGGATCATCAGCCGGATGTTGGCGCTGGGTGTGGCGCCGAACGCATCGCAGCTGCGCCCGGTCAGGCTGGGCGCCGATCTGCGCTCGCTGCTGGAGCACGACTATACCTTCGAGAAGGAACTGGTAAAGCTCTACTCAGAAGCAAGCAGTCACTGCGCGCGCATTGGTGACCAGGATAACCGTCTGTTTTTCGAAGCATTGCTGACCGAAGAACAGGCGCATGCCGAGACCCTGGAGAAATGGCTGCAGGAATTGCAATAGCCGGGTATTCTAGTGTTGAATACTAGGTTCAGCAGCAGCGGAGACCGGTAATGAATCAACACTGGCAGGAACGCACCCGCCCCGTGCGTCTCGAAGGGCGCTATGAGTTCCAGGATTACAGCACCTTGCGTGATTTCCTGGATCGGGCTGCCGAATTGTCCGAGCGTGAAGGCCTCTACCCCGACATGGGATTCGGCCGCGACTACGTGAATATCACCATTCACGTGGAAGAGGGCGACGAGGAACTGGGCGAAATTCATCATCGCTTAGCCAAGCAGCTCGACCAGCTTGCCGACGAAACGACTCACTGAGCGGCTCCCGGAATGCCCGTCATTGCCGTAGTTGGTAACAAGGGTGGCGCAGGCAAAACAACGCTCAGCGTCAACCTGGCTGCCGGACTGGCGAAACAGGCCAGCATTGCCGTTCTGGACGCCGATCCGCAGGGGGCCTCCCTGCAGTGGCGCGAAACAGCCAACATGCAGGATCCCATATCGGTGTTCCCTGCAAAGGAAAACCTCCACGTTCATGCGGCTGAACTCGCCCGCGAGTTTGACTACGTGGTGGTCGACTGTCCCCCCTCGGTCCACGCACCGCAGACCATTTCCGTATTAGTGGTCAGCGATCTGGCGCTGATACCGGTACAACCCTCACCGGTGGACTTGTGGGCCACGGTCCACATAGAACGGGCGATAGCCGAAGCCCGCGAAACCAATCCCTCGCTGCGTTCGATGCTGGTGATCAACCAGCTGGAAACGAGAACCATCCTTTCCCGAGTGGTGCGCGAGGCATTGACCGAAATTTCCCTGCCCGTCGCCAAGACGGCGCTGCGGCGGCGCGCTGTCTACCGCAACAGTGCCCTGGAAGGCAAGAGTGTATTCGATATGGGCGCCCGCGGTGCAGCCGCGGCTGAAGAACTTGAACAACTCATCCAGGAGGTAACCGCATAATGACGACTGCCGACAAGACCAAGCAGCAGCTGCTTGATTCCATGCGCAAGAGCAAATCAGGCGCAGCCCGCAAGCCGGCAGCCGCTACCCGCGCCAAGACCACCAGGAAAGCCCCTGCCCGTCGGGCGGCAAAACCG
>CAMYJI010000129.1 GCA_947258545.1 uncultured Ectothiorhodospiraceae bacterium | reverse complement strand
ACCTGTCCGAAGTGCGGTATGGCGCTGGAGCCACGCAACGTGGAGGCGGAGGAAGACGACAGCGAACTGCGCGATATGAGCCGACGTTTCTGGCTCAGCGCGGCACTTGCCATCCCCGTCTTCCTCAGCGCCATGGGCGCGGAGTTCTGGCCGGAACAGATGGCTGAAATCATCACGCCGAAACTGCGCCAGTGGGTTGAACTGGTGCTGGCAACGCCGGTCGTGGTGTGGGGCGGCTGGATATTTTATGTGCGCGCCATACAGTCGGTGATCAACCGCAGCCTCAACATGTTTACCCTGATCGGCCTGGGTGTATCTGTTGCCTGGGGCTATAGCGTGGTAGCCGTCCTGTTTCCCGGCATATTTCCAGAGGCCGTGTTTAATGATTTCGGTGTCGTCCCGGTGTATTTCGAGGCAGCCGCCGTCATTACCGCGCTGGTACTGCTCGGGCAGGTGCTGGAACTGCGCGCCCGCAGCCAGACCAACGCCGCCATCAAGCTGTTGCTGGGACTGGCACCCAAGACCGCCCGCATCGTGCGCGACGATGGTACGGAAAACGATATACCCCTGGAGCATGTGCAGGTCGGCGACCACCTGCGCATCCGCCCGGGTGAGAAAGTGCCGGTGGACGGTGTGGTGACCGACGGCAACAGTGCTGTCGACGAGTCGATGGTGACCGGCGAGCCGATCCCGGTGGAAAAAACCACCGGTGAACGGCTCATCGGTGCGACCGTGAACGGGACCGGCAGTCTGCTGATGCGTGCGGAAAAGGTCGGCGCCGACACGCTGCTGGCGCAGATCGTGCAGATGGTGGCAGAGGCGCAGCGCTCGCGCGCACCGATCCAGAAGCTGGTGGACATCGTCTCCGGTTATTTTGTACCTGCCGTGGTAGTCATCGCCATCGTCACCTTCATTGTCTGGGGGCAGTGGGGACCCGAACCCCGCCTGGCCTACGGCGTCATCAACGCCGTTGCCGTACTAATTATCGCCTGCCCCTGTGCGCTCGGACTGGCAACACCTATGTCCATCATGGTCGGTACGGGCCGGGGCGCCCTGATGGGCGTGCTGTTTAAGAACGCCGAGGCGCTGGAAGTGATGCGCAAGGTGGACACCCTGATCGTTGACAAGACCGGCACACTGACCGAAGGACATCCGGAACTGGTCAGCGTCATCGCTGGCAGCGGGTTTGACGAACACGAGATCGTGCGGCTGGCAGCCAGCCTGGAACGTTCCAGTGAACATCCACTGGCAGCGGCAATTGTACGTGGTGCTGAAGCACGGGGAGTGCAACTTTCAACGGCAGATGACTTTCAGTCCGTCACCGGCAAGGGTGTCACTGGCCGCGTGGACAGTCGACAGATAGCGCTCGGCAATATCAAACTGCTGGAAGATGCTGGCATCGATGTCGGTGACTTGCCACAGCAGGCCGATGCCGGCCGTGCCGCAGGCCAGACGGTGATGTTCGTCGCGATCGACGGACAGGCGGCCGGCCTGATCGGCGTGGCCGACCCGATCAAGCAGACCACGCCGGAAGCAATCCGGTTCCTGCACGGCGAGGATATCGAGGTGGTCATGCTGACCGGTGACAACCGCAAAACGGCAGAAGCCGTGGCTACCCGTCTCGACATCGACCAGGTACAGGCGGAGGTGCTGCCGGATCAGAAAGCCGCCATTGTCAGCCAGCTGCAGAGTGAAGGACGAATCGTGGCCATGGCTGGCGACGGCATCAACGATGCGCCTGCGCTGGCACAAGCCCATATCGGCATCGCCATGGGTACCGGTACCGATGTCGCCATGGAAAGTGCAGGGGTAACCCTGGTCAAGGGTGATCTGCGTGGCATTGTAAGGGCAAGG
>CAMYJI010000128.1 GCA_947258545.1 uncultured Ectothiorhodospiraceae bacterium | reverse complement strand
GGGATGATGACCGGGCTGTCCATCCTGATGATCCTGGCCTATTACCTGCGCAGTACCCGGCGCGAGGGCGAACCGGAGTACAACCTCATTCGTGCCATCCAGGCCGTCGAGTGGTATACGCTGTTGTTCTTCTTCGGGGTCATGTTCAGCGTCGGCGGGCTGGCGTTCATCGGCTATCTGGGTCTGGCCTCCGCTGTCATGTACGGTAGCTGGGGGCCGACGGCGGCCAATGTCGTGATGGGCGTTACCTCGTCAATCATTGACAATATCCCCGTGATGTTCTCGGTATTGTCCATGCGGCCTGACATGCCCCATTTCCAGTGGTTGCTGGTGACGCTGACCTGCGGTGTCGGCGGCAGCCTGCTATCAATCGGTTCGGCGGCCGGCGTGGCGTTGATGGGTGCCTCGCAGGGACGCTATACCTTCTTCTCGCACCTGCGCTGGACGCCGCTGATCGCGCTAGGCTACGGCGCCGGGATCGGCACCCACTTCCTGGTCAATGCCTGAGACTCCAAGTGAATGTCCGTTTTGAGTCGGTTCCCGCCTGTTACGGACTGCAAATATTAGTAACCACTAAACATCTGACTTGGGTTGACAGTCACCGTTTAGCTGAAAACTTATCCGCTAAACCCAGGAACTTCCTGGTTCGGCCAAACTGGGACACCTCATTCACCAAAACCTGATTTAGCCTAAGCACTCATAGCGGACATCCGCGCCAAGTCCACCCGGATTCCGCTTGCAACACGTACCGGACCTTCCCGCAGACTAGACAACACTCCCGTTGTCGACGCATTGCAGCCGGTCGAAGTGACTGTCGTGCGAAGATAGTGTCTTGTTTACAATACTTTTAGTTTTTGTTGGTAGTCTTCGATCCACCGTTGTGGACGCCACTTTCCACTCGATGGAGGAGGTCAACGAACTCTCCCGTGCGAGTGGCAGGGAAGGCGAATATCACCAGCTGAGCAAGGGACGAATCACCGACCGATGGCGGCGGCTGTCCCTCGGGGAGTTCATGCTCTCCTCGCATAGCATGGACAAACGCATCCACGGTCACCTGTCCCCTTCCAGGGGGTACGTGGCCATGGCCGTCATGCCCCCACCTTATTACATGTTGGTCGACGGCCGGATGTTTGGGAGCGGCCAGGTGCTCGTGCTCGACGCCAACTCGCAAAGAGATTTCGTGAACCTGGGGAAGACTGCTTGCTATACGCTCATCGTCCCGGAGTCCGTTATCGTGGCGAGCGGACAAGCGCTCTTCCCCCGGATGCGCATGAATGCAGGGCTGGCCAGCATCCTTGCAGTGCCCTCGTCCGGGTGGTCGAGGCTGCACGGCGAAGCGACAGGCCTGCTGCGCAACGGCCACGTCTCTCACGAGGATCTCTCGCATCTGTTGAGCCGGTTTCTCTGCCTGATGGCGGGAGAGCCGGAGAGGCACCATGAGAAAGAGAGCCTCTGCAACAGGTCGACCGCCCACGTCGCGAGGTGCGCGCAGGAATATATCGAGGATCATTACTCCCACACAATCCGGCTGGAAGACCTTTGCCGCTATACCGGGGTCTCTTTACGCACCCTCCAGCGTTCCTTTTCCAGGTACTACCAGGTGAGTCCAGTCGAGTACCTCAGGGTGCGCCGCCTCCACGCCGCGCGGCAGGCTCTCCTGTGCGGGAACCCCTCGCAGCACAAGGTATCCCGGATTGCGCTCGAGAACGGCTTCACGCACCTCGGCCGCTTCTCTGTCTGCTATCGTGAACACTTCGGCGAGTCGCCAAAAGAGACGCTCGCGCGACAAGTGAAGGTCTGACTTTCGAGTATCGACCTATTGCCTCCCCTGGCACTAAAGCCAGATAAATAAATCTGTCCCCTTTAATCTGCATACGGAGAGATACGATGGAAGAAGCAAATGCATTCAGCCGACTGCTCGAAACGCTTCACGCCCAACCTGTGCTTACCCTGTTTCTGATTCTCGGTATGGGCTATCTGATCGGTAATATCCGTGTCGGCAGCTTTTCCCTGGGGCCCGTGGCCGGTGTTCTGTTTGCCGGGCTTTTTCTTGGGCATTTCGAGTTTCGCATGTCGCCCGGTGCCCAGTCGGTGGGCTTTGCATTGTTCATATTCTCTGTCGGTTACCAGGCGGGGCCGAGGTTCTTCGATGTGCTGAGAACCGATGGTCTGAAATATTTTTCGCTCGCTGTGGTGATTGCCGCAACGGGGTTTACCATTGCTGTCATCGCCGCAAAACTCCTGGAGCTGTCACCGGGAACATCCGCGGGCCTGTTATCGGGCGGCTTGACCAGTTCACCCACGCTTGCTGCTGCACAGGAAGCACTGCGTACCGGACAGGTGCAGCCACCCGAAGGGATAACCGCCGATGCCATGATCGGCAATGTGGCGACCGGCTATGCCATTACCTATATCTTTGGCCTCGCGGGTCTGATTGCGATCATCAAGTTATTACCGCAGGTGCTGGGAATCGACCTGGAAAAGGAAGCGAAAGCCCTCGAAGTCGAGGCGGAATCCGCCGCGGATCTGCCGCCGACCAATGTTTCAGCGCGAATCTACCGGGTGAGCAACGAGGAAATAACAAAGATTCCCGGCAAACAATTGCGCGAGCAATACTGGGACAAAACCTCGGTGGTCAGGTTGAGACGGGGAGGTGAGTTTATCAAACCGGACCCGGAAGGCTTTCTTCATCTGGGCGATGAACTGCATATTCTCGCGCCGGTCGATTTCTTCACGGAAATCGTAGCCCGGTTCGGCGAGGAAATAACGCCCGATATCAGTACGGCACAGTTCACTGAAACGGCGCAGATTGTCGTTATCAACAAGAGCGCCGTCGGTAAAACGTTGCGGGAGCTCGATAT
>CAMYJI010000127.1 GCA_947258545.1 uncultured Ectothiorhodospiraceae bacterium | reverse complement strand
CGCTCCGCCATTTCACTACGGTTTTCTTCCGAGACAAATGCTTGTCCCTCGCGAACCTCCCAGCCACCACCCAGCGCCTTGTACATGGCAATCAGATTCAGCGCGACATCGCCACGCACGCTGGTCCACTGATCCTGCTGCGCAACGAGGAAACGCTCGGTATCGACCACCCGCTGGAAGTCGACCGAGCCTTCACGGTACTGGATGTTGGCCAGCTCGGTGGAACGCGCCGCTGCCTGTGCACTGGTGGCGCGAAACTCACTCTCCCGCTGAGACTGCACGAACGCGACCATCGCGTCCTCGACCTCCTGGTAGGCGGTGAGCACGGAATTGCGGTAGTTCACCAGTGTCTGCTGCAGCCGCGCATCCTGGACGCGCACGTTATTTTTAATGCGACCATAGTTCAGTATATTCCAGCGGAACGAGGGACCAGCGGAAAAGAACAGGCTGTCGGAATCGAACAGGTCGCCGGCATCGCTGCTGCCGGTGTCGCTGGTCTGTACGCCAATCGAACCCAGCAGCGAGAAACTTGGATAGAGGTCGGTCTGTGCCACGCCGACCAGGGCACTGCGGCTGGCGGCCTGCAGTTCGGCTGCCTGCACATCGGGACGCCGCCGCAGCAGGTCGGCGGGGACACCCGACGCCACCTGGACCGGTGCAATGGGGATGGTACCGGCACCGCCCAGCA
This sequence comes from uncultured Ectothiorhodospiraceae bacterium, assembly GCA_947258545.1. Classification (GTDB taxonomy): domain Bacteria; phylum Pseudomonadota; class Gammaproteobacteria; order UBA9214; family UBA9214; genus CAMYJZ01. The sequence goes on along the minus strand of CAMYJI010000127.1, from coordinate 2,222 downwards.
TCTGCGTCAGGTCTGATGGCGGCATGCCCAGCAGCACACTGAGACCGTTGTTGGCCTGGCGCAGTGATTTCAACAGGACCGGCACCAGCGCCTGGGTATCGGCCAGGTTGGAGGTCGCCTGCTGCACATCCAGTTCGGTCGTCGCCCCGTTCTCGAAGCGCACCGTGGCGATGCGCAGGCTTTCTTCCTGCCTTCCTGCAACACGATATTGGCACGCGCCAGCTGGAGGCGCTCCTCCAGGGTGCGGATGGTGACATAAACGCGGGCAACCTCGGCCGTCAGGCTGACCAACGCGTTGTCATAATCGGCCACCGTTGCTGAAAGGTTGGCATCGGCGGCCTCGATACCACGGCGGAAGCGTCCCCAGAAGTCCAGTTCCCAGGCCGCATCGAAACCCACCTGGTAGTTGGCGAAATCATCGTCGATCAACGGGCTGAAGTTCGGGCTGTTTTCACTCACCTCGTTGGCGGTGGCAGACCCACTGGCCTGCTGTAGCTGCGGGTACTGGTTACCCCGGGCGATCCCCAACTGGGCACGCGCCTCCAGGATGCGCAGGCCGGCAATCTGCAGTGGCAGGTTCTGCTGGTGGGCCGTCTCGATCAGCTGATCGAGTGCCGGGTCATTGAATACCTTCCACCACTCGGCCTGCGTGGCGGGCTCACCGGTCAGCGCCTCATCGCGGGTCTGCCAGTCGGCCACGTCCGGGGTCTCCGGGCGCTTGTAGTCGGGCCCCAGCGTGGTGCAGCCGCTGATCGTTAAAAGAAACGCGAGGCCGACAGAGATGCGCCAGGCACACACGGTAGCGGCCGAACCCTCAGTATTTTCTGGTTTAAGTAATACACGCATGTGAGTGATTTCTTGAAGTTATTAATCGACCCGGAACGATGCAATGCATGATTTGTTCTGCGTCCAGATTCTACACTGTGCAGCTATGGAAACAAGAAGAAAGCAACCATTTATCAGGCTTCTTCTTAACATATGCAGGCATGCTCGTTGCCTTAGCGCTGGCGCATCGAACGCCCTCTCCCAGGGGAAGAGCGTCCACCACTGCGCGAGGACCGCTGCCACAAGGACTTCGAAGGCGAGTTACCTCACTCACGTTTCTGCTATTCGCGATCGAGGCTGGTGGGTCCTGTGCTGGCTCAACCGGCACTCTCCGGATTCTCGACCACCATGTAAACGACGTCCGAGCCGCTATAGAAAGGCCGGTAGTAAGTTTCGTTAAATACGAAGTAGACGATGCCGTCGATGGTCTTCGATTCCGCGCCGTCCGGTACATAATCCACCTTGGCGCCAATCGGGGCCTCCACGGTCTTGAATGTCGGGTTCTCGCCTTCCTTTTCCGGTTCCTGAACCTCGTAGTAAGCGCCATTGGAATAGCCGTACTCCTGGTCATTCACGGTCACGTTGACGACCTGGGTTGGAGCATGCTCCACGACCGCGCCCGTAGGCGGCGCCGCCACGACATAGCCACCGGCTGGTGCCGCTGTGTAGTAGTGGCCGTTGGCGTAGTAGTAAGTGGTGTTACTAACGTAAACGGTTTCGTATTGCGGGGGCGGCGTGGCGATGGCGGCACCTATAACAAGACCGGCCGCTAAGGCCCACCATTCGTCGTCGTCATGCCAGTAGTCGTGGTAGTAGTCGTTGTAGTGGTTATGATAGCCGCCCCAATAGTCATCGTAAAAATCTTCCCGCTGCTCGTAGCGGTCGGTGATCTCGCTCTGGCGGGTGTCCGTGCGATCCGTGCGGCCTTCCTGGCGACTATCCGTGCGATCCGTGCGGCCATCCTGGCGGTCGGCCCGGCGATCGGTTACTTCGCCCTGACGATCGCCACGGGTCTCGCTACGATCCCCGGACCGCTCCGTTCTGTTGTCAGACCGGTCACCGCGAGTCTCACTGCGGTCTTGGCCGCCCTGACCGCGGTTATCGGCACGACTCTGCTGGCGCCCGGCCGCGCTATCCTGGCGCGCGCCGGACCGGTCAGGCTGGCGACTGGTGCTGCTCGTCCTGTCTCGGCTTGCCTGGCGGTCGCCGTAAGACCCGCGGCTGCGGGTGCTATCGGCCGACCGGGTCGGTGTCCTGCCCTGGTAGGAGCCGCGACTGCGCTGCATTTGTCCGGTTGAGGAAAAACCGCCGCTGGAAAAACTCTGGTTCGAGCGGCTGCGGAAGCTTGAGGATTGCGAGCTGCGACCGGCCGAACCGGATCCAAATCTCGATTTCAC
>CAMYJI010000126.1 GCA_947258545.1 uncultured Ectothiorhodospiraceae bacterium | reverse complement strand
ACCGAGGTTGCGCCATTCCAGTCTCCCTTTGGGCGGCATAAAGCTCACGATGAAGAACAGAAACAGCCCGATATTGAAGGCCACGATCACCCACATGCCATATGCATACTCCTCTGTCATGGCTGCACCCTCTCAATAGGCTTGGAGTTTGTATAGAGATCCTCCCGCCGCAGAGGCAACGGCAAGGGACTGTGTCGGTGGCCAGCCAGCACCTGGTGAACACCGATACTGCCCCCATCGAAATAATGCGCGCACCCGGCCATATACAATCGCCACAACCGGTATGTTTTTTCATCCGACTGCCTGATCGCCTCGTCGCGGTTTGTTTCCAGTGCCCGCCCCCAGTGATGCAGGGTCAGTGTGTAGTGCCGGCGCAGACTCTCGACATCCACGATCTCGAAGCCGGCCTGCTCCATGGCACCAATGACTTCGGCGATGCGCGCCAGTTCACCGTCCGGAAAGATGTAGTGATTCATAAAACAGGTCAGCGGGGTACGCTGCCAGCCGTTTTCACTGGTGATACCGTGATTGAGAAACAGACCACCCGGCCTGAGTACGCGTTGCACTGTGCCAAAGTACAGTGGGTAATTCTTTACACCGACATGCTCAAACATGCCGACGCTAATGACCCGGTCATAGATTGCATCCGCGTCGAGATTACGGTAGTCACGCAGCTCGACATGTATTTGCTGTTCCAGGCCCGCCTTACAGACCCGCTGCCGTGCTAGTCGATACTGTTCCCGGCTTAGCGTGATGCCATGAACTCGCACCCCGTAGTGACGCGCCGCCCACAAGGCCAGCGCACCCCAGCCACAGCCAATGTCCAGCAGGGATAGGCCGGGACAGAGGCGCAGCTTGCGACACAGGTAATCCAGCTTGTCGCGCTGCGCCTCTGCCAGGGATTGGCTTGAATCCCTGAAATAGGCACAGGAATAAACCATTTCCGGATCCAGCCACAGTCGGTAGAACCCATTGCTGACGTCGTAGTGATGCGCGATGCTGGTTCGGGTATTACTGTGTGCCGATCGATTTACCCACTTTCGGCGGGTCGAGTCTTGCGGGGTGCGTCCAGGCAGACGTAGAGTCTGGCCCAGCAAGTACAGGCGTGCGCCATACGACAGTTCCGATTCCGCCAGGTGCTGTTTGAGTTCAAACAGGGACTCCATGTCACCTTCGACCTCTATCGAGCCGCTCAAATAGGCATCTGCGAGACGCAAGAGGTCTCGGCGTAGTACCAACTCACGCAGCACACCGGCGTCATGTATCGTAATCGTGCACCGAGCGTCAGGCATTCCAGAGACACGCTCACCATTCCAGAGCCGGACAGCTACCGGCCCGGTATATCCGAACAGGATTGTCGATATGATGCCCCTGCAGATTGCCGCACAACTTCTCTGCCGCCCGTGGGCAAGACTTGCATTAACAAACTGTCGATCAGTTGTCATGACATGGTTATTGGTCTGCCGCATGATTCACCTATGTCTCTTACAAATGCTTGCCTTCATTCGTGCATCTTGTGATCCGTTGTTTTACAGCCTACAACCTGTACCTTGGTCAAAGGTCAAGCTTTTTCGCTTTCTCAAAAGTTCTGCCGCTCAAAGTTCCGCCTTCGCCAGTGGTGCAGCCAGTAGGGGGCCGATCAGTGCCGCGCCGATCGTTACCAGTACTAGCGCCACCAGTACATGGTGGCTTATATGGCCCTGTGTGAAACCGAGCCCGGCAATAACCAGGATGACCTCGCCACGAGGGACCATGCTCATCCCGATCAACAACTGCTGCCTGAGGTTCCGTGTTGTAGCCGATCCCAGCATGCCACCCAGAGCCTTACCTCCTATTGCTACCAGAAGCAAACCGGCGACCAGCGTCGGCATGCCCGTATCCATCAGGACTTGCCATTCAGCGCGGCTACCTATCAGCACGAAAAAGAACGGCACCAACACCATCACAATGCCATTCAATTGCCTGCCATGAACCGCCCCGGGTATTCCGGAGACCCGTTCGTTTGAGTCAGGCCACCATGGCCGACTCTTCCAATTGCTGATGATACATCTGTTCTTTCTCCGCTG
>CAMYJI010000125.1 GCA_947258545.1 uncultured Ectothiorhodospiraceae bacterium | reverse complement strand
GCTCGACAAACAGACGGGCAATGTACCGTACATCGGTGTCGACACTGGCTGTTAACACCTGCGGCGTCATAATTTCCTCTATCCGCTCGTCAATAGTTGACGGCACCTGTTGTTGGTAACGTTTCGTCAGGCCAGCCAGGAAACGCAATACATCGCGATCCGAAACAATACCCAGCAACCTGCCTTGTGACGAGACAACGGGAATGTGGCGAAAAAAGCTGGTCTGAAACAGTTTCATCGCTTCTGATATTCTCTCTTCCGGCTTCAAGGTCGTTACCGGCGATGTCATTACCTGTTCAGCTAGCAATATCGAAGGGCTATACGGTAAATTTTCTACGCTGCTGTAAGCCTGTTCAGCCATGTGATGCCGGTCATGTCGTTCAGCCGGACTATGATGCTCCATCTCTTCAACAGGCCGCTCGGCAGTGATTGCAGCTGTCTTTGCGACAGACCTTTTGAATACCCGCTCCAGCGGCATGATTTCATGACCATTAAGTCCGAAAATCGCAAACGATGTCACCGTCTATCCCTCCTTCCACATGCAGAGATATTGCCAACAGACCACTGTGCGGCTGGCGGACAGGGGTCCTGGCCTGGTTGCTGCCGGCATTTTTCCATTACCCGGTCACGTCGCGGCGCGGTTAGTACCGAAGCTGCGATCAAGCCAGTTGTAGATCGGGCAGAACACCAGGCCGGCATAGACGCCATACAGGAAGCTCTCGACAAGTCCCAGCAGGAAGCCCCACCAGGTCAGCCATTTGAACGCCGGCAGCAGCTGTTCGAGAAACGTGTGCATGTGCAGGCTTTGTGGCGTTACCAGCCCGTAAATCACGCACACTATGAATGAAACTGCTCCAAAGAGTCCCAGCGCCCATGCAACCAGCTTCGTGTTGAGCATATCCGTCCTCCGTTAATGTCGATGGCCCGAGTGCTTGTCCGGGTCTTCCTGTCTGTCGTTCCCGCCATGACCACCATGGCCTCCGTGGCCAAACATATGCATGCCCACGAACAATATGCCGATCAGGACCCACAGCCAGTTTTCCGCTAACCATTCCATAATGCCCTCCTTGTCGGGCGAGTCCGGGAAAAAACCGAAGACCGCCGCGGCGTTCAGCTGTCGTTAGTGTGCCGCGCCGACAGCGTGAGACAGTCTTCCCGCCACAGCTGACCCGTCTTGCCAGGCCTGCCCGGGAAGATGTCACGCGCCTTCGCAATCCCGCCTTTGCCCTGCATGTTCTTCACCGAACCTCCATCTCATGATCCCGTCACTCCTATATAGCGTAAAGGCTGTGTGTTAGTGGCATGTCAAGCTGTTTTTTCTGCTGATCGCCTTCTCTGTAACAACCCGCAGCCACGGCAACGGTTACGACCATCATGGAAACGGCCCCACTGATTTCCCCGCCGTCCCGGACTGTCGACGTCCCGCCAACCACTGAATCAGCCTGTCCGGCATCCGCTGCCATCCGGCGGTAATCGAACGCGGTCGTCTCTATGTCATTAATGACGATGGCAGGATGCTAATAGTTTGCAAGCAGTTCTCCGTATAAACGTTCGAAGTCCTCAGCCGGTTGCGCTGCAAGCAGCGGACTCGTGCCAACTGTCAGCCAGGCCAGTGCGCTGAACAGGCACGCAAGAGGCAGGCATAATAATCCGTTTTTCACTCTGGTTCTCCGGCCCGGTTACACTTCCCATCGGGTTGCAGACCCGGCTGCTGCGCTATTCGTTGCATTGCCCGCAACTACGCCGGCCGGACCAGTTGAAAGCAGACCCAGATCTCCCAGGCCAGTAAAATCGCCGTGGCCACACGCTCCGCCAGGCCCGGTGCCACGTCCACCTGTATGGCGATAGCAAATGCCAGCAGGGCTATGGCTGCGCATACCGACAACACCAGTGAAACGGACTGCTGTCGATGCCAGCAACGATCGCGGCCAAATACAACCGAAAAAACGAATAGCGCGGCGAGTTCGAGCAAAAAAGTGGCACTGGCGACAGCGATGTGTATGAACCCCCTTGTACTCCGGACCTGGCCGGGAGGATCAACGGGAAACAGTGACGACAGCAATATGCCCG
>CAMYJI010000124.1 GCA_947258545.1 uncultured Ectothiorhodospiraceae bacterium | reverse complement strand
TGGGTGCACGATGATCAAAAGAATATCACCGACCTCGATTCCTACGTCAAAGCGGTTAAAGCTGCCGGCAAGAACTGGAAAGTCGGTGGCACCGGATCCGGCCAGGAAGATTCCATCCTCACTGCGATGATGGAAAAAGAGTTTGGCTATAAAGTGACTTACATCCCGTTTCCGGGTGGTGGTACCGTGGCCAAGAACCTGATCGGCAAGCACATCGATTCTACCGTTAATAATCCGGCTGAGCAGAACGAGTTTTACCGCGCGGGCAAATCCAAGCCGCTGGTTCAGTTCACCGGCGCGCGTATGGCGGCCTATCCCGATATCCCGACCGCGAAAGAGCTAGGTGTCGATATCGAGTACTACATGCAGCGTTCTATCAACGGGCCTCCGGGCATGTCCAAGGAAGCGCAGGAATGGTACATCAACCTGTTCGCGACCCTGTACCAGTCTGAAGAGTGGCAGAAGTTCTGCGTCGATGACGGTCTGGATTGCACCGAGTGGGTTGCTGGCGATGATCTTGCCGATTTCCACGCCAAGGCGATCGTGGCACACGAAGAACTGATCAAATCAGTCGGTGCTGCTGCTTTAACGGGCGAATAATCGTTCCCGTTTGATGCCGCCCCGGGTTCGGGGCGGCATCAAATCCCTACAAACTGTACTAAACCTGCTGCGAAGATTAATTCGAGGGGGATCTGATGACGGTACGACAAGCTGAATTGGTAATGGCGATTTTCCTGGCGCTGTGCTCGATCGGCCTGATGCTCAAAAGCGCCGAACTCAAGATTGGCTGGATTGAAGGGCGCGGTCCCGGGTCGGGCGCCTGGCCCTTCTGGCTATCGACCGGCATGCTGTTGTGCTGCCTGTGGACGCTGACCCGCTGGTTTCGCCGCATCACGCCCGAATCCCGCAACACGGAATTATATATGACCCGCACTACTGTCCTGATCGTGGGTACCTCCGCTGGCGCGATTCTGTTCCTGCTGAGCGCTACCCACTTCATCGGGATCTATGCCTCACTAGTATTATTCCTGCTGTTTTATCTCAAGTACGTCGGTCGGCATACCTGGCCGCTGACGATTACCCTGACCATTGGCATCCCGGTGTTCATCTTTTGCCTGTTCGAATGGGCGCTGAAAATACCGCTACCGAAAGCGATTACCGAGCCATGGTTTTACCCGATTTACGATCTGATGTACTCGTAAGTCCCGGTTCTAACGATAGCAAATAGAATACAGACATGGGTGAGATTCTTGGACTACTAGGCAACGGCCTGCTACAGGCGCTGGAACCGCTCAATTTCAGCATGATCGTGCTGGGCTGCGTGCTCGGCCTGCTGGTCGGCGCGATGCCGGGCCTGGGCTCGGTCAATGGCGTTGCAATACTGTTGCCAATTACTTTCCTGGTGCCGCCGACCGCGGCAATCATTTTCCTCGCCGCGATCTACTACGGCGCGATGTATGGCGGTGCGATCAGTTCGATCACGCTCGGCATTCCCGGTGCTTCGACTGCGGTGGCGACGGTGTTCGACGGGCGGCCGCTGGCGGTGTCCGGCAAGGCCGACAAGGCGTTGACCGCGGCCGCAGTGGCATCGTTCATTGGTGGTACCATATCGGTCATCCTGTTCACGCTGTTCGCGCCCCCGCTGGCGGAGTTCGCGCTCAAGTTCGGTCCCGCCGAAGAATTTTCGCTGATGGTGCTCGCTTTCGCGACTTTCATCGGACTCGGCGGGGACGATATTCCGAAAACCATTTTTTCGATCCTGATCGGCCTGGTGCTGGCGGCCATCGGCCTCGACATTATTTCCGGCCAGCCGCGCCTGATCTTCGGTGATATTTCCGGCTTCCTGCACGGTATCAACTTTCTCGTGCTCGCCATCGGCATCTACGGTATCGGCGAAATGCTGTGGACGCTGGAACAGACCAAGGGTGAGGTGACGGCGCATAACGTCAAATTGTCGCTGAAAGAAATCATCAAGGACATCAAGGACATCAAGGAATATATCGGCACTACGACGCTTGGCTCAGTGCTCGGTTACTTCGTCGGTACGCTGCCGGCGGCCGGCGCGACCCCGGCGTCGCTGATGTCTTATGGACTCGCGAAAACCTTTTCCAAGGAACCGGAA
>CAMYJI010000123.1 GCA_947258545.1 uncultured Ectothiorhodospiraceae bacterium | reverse complement strand
GATAGAGACATGATCTTAGTGTCTAGGATTATGTAATTTGACGCGAGGATTCCAAATCTGTAATCGGATTCGTGCTAGCTTCAGCCGTTTCCGAGATACGGTTACTTTTCTTAAGTAAAAACATGTCAACTTTACTAATTATCATGGAAAAATACAAAATTACGCATGTAAAAACACTGCAGAAACAAAAACAGTTACATGTTCATAATCATGGTACAGAACAGAATGGTAAATCTTAGTATTTGTTTACCAAAACAAATACAGTTTCAATCTAGTATACAAATACGACTATGATATATATGTTCCGGATCATGGACTTGTAGATCCAGAGCTATTAGTCACAGGTCAAATCTGATTTTACAGATTCGAAGAGCATCTGGCAGAGGCCCTTTAAGCTTTTTTTTCCAATAAATATCTTGAAAAATAAAGGAGCAACAAGCCTGTAAAGTATTCTGGATCAAGAGTCCATAGATCCAGAATGGTAGCTCGTAGGTCAAATCCGATTGCCCGAAAAGAAAGAGCATGAAAAACTGCCCTATAAATGTATTTTGAGCCAAAGGGCTATCTACTGTACTAAGGCAGCTATGACGAGTTGAGTAATTCTGGATCATAGTGCCCATATCTCCAGGTAGACAAGTCGGATATGAAAACTGACTGCACTAATCGAAAGAGCCAGCAAAAGTAACCTATACATGTATTTCGGCCCAAAGCACTAGCTCCAATATTTAGGGAGTTATAAGCATATCAAGTTTGGATCCAGATTATAGTGCCCAGAGCACCAGGAATGAACAGACATAGGAAAAATCTGATTTCAGATTTGGAATCGGCAGTGCGCATTTTGGGAGGAAAAGTTTAATCTTTTAAGATCAAGGACCGCTCCTTTATTATTAAGATTTACCATTACATGGTAAATCTTATTGTATTTTGATTTCTCCTGGTTTCTCCTTCTTCTCTATTATTATTAATATTTTTATTATTTTTTTTCCGGACAGGAAGACAGAAGACGATAACTCAAAAACTGCTGAACAGAACTTCGTTAAACTTTACACAATTGTGTCCCACAAGACGACGGGTGTCCCTATGCACTTTCAAGTCAGTACATGTTGTCATTATGTCAAGAGGACGTTATGTATAGAAATCTGTGTCAGTTCAGGTTCTCATACTTCTAGACATCATATCATTCTGATTTCTTGATAGCAAGGAGATATTGGACTTGCAAGAAGATTCAAATAACAAAGTGACAAGAAAATTGTTCACAACATGTCGGCCATTGCGGGAAAAGTTTTATTCTCAAATATCTCGAAGGCTATTGTAGATAGAACTGAAATTCCAATTCTTACCCCCCTGTTTTGGAGGTCAAGGATTGTGAATATGGTTTCGGTTTCGATGTAAACCTAATAGTTACTGAACCATGGCTATTTCAAGTTATACCCCAAAATGCTAACTTTCCAAATATTGTTTCAAAAATTCTGAAAAAAATCATGAAAGTAGACTTATACATGTAGATCATTTTAAAAATGTTTTGAAAAATCCAGGTGACACGTAACATGTGTAAAAAAATTATTGAAATGCACAAAAGACAAAATCCTTATATTTCAGCCCGTGTACTAGATATCGGAAAATCGATTGCATCTACAGAAAACTTATCAAAAAGTGGTCTATTAATGTATTTTGACCCAAAGGCCTAACTGACATATCTAAGAAGTTATGAGCACACAAAAGTTAGTGTAAAAACTATAGGCAAAATGACAGAAATTAGAACTTTCTTATAGAAAAAGAGTTATTGGTCTCAAATGAAGGATTAAACTGTAAAATAACAAGAAACTCATTCACAACATGTCTGCCATTGCAGGAAAAGCTTTATTTTGATGTTTAGAGGCACAGCCGAAAAAAAATCCGGCATAGATTCCCCCCCCTGAGCAATTTTTACAAATATATATAAGTCCACAAGAGTTAGCCCTTTCAAAATTGTCCTTTCAGGTATTGATTACTATGGCCCTGTAACTTATTTATTTAACCCTTCCCTCACCTTTAACCTCTTGTGAACTTGTTGAGTTGCTATCCCAGTGTACCACCTACCACTGTATTTAAAGTCAAAACCCCGTAATAAATGAAGCCTTAAATACAAGTGATAGTGCCTAGAT
>CAMYJI010000122.1 GCA_947258545.1 uncultured Ectothiorhodospiraceae bacterium | reverse complement strand
CCTCCCATCGTTTGATCTGCGATAGTATCGTCCCGGAGGGACCCGGCGAAGCCGGCGCCGGCGCACCACGGGCCAGCCAGGAAACAAGTGTCCGGTATTCCTGCTCCGGCAGATTCGGCATGGCATAGGGCATGCCCCACCGGGGATGCTCACGCTCAAAATCATCTATGGACTCCGGTGTCGGGCAGGTCTGTTCGCGATTGAGCTCCAGGGTAAAACTGTCCGGCAGCAGGCCTGACTCGGGCTGTGGATGCTGCCGCTTAAGCCGCAACAGGCGGTAAAGCACCGAGTTCTCCAGGTTTTGCTCGGGTGTCTGACGGCCTTCATTGAGTACCGGATGAAAACCGCGGGAGCGCCACTCCGTCGTGCTCCGGGCATCCACAAACAGCCGGGTCGGCTGCATCGGCGTTATACGCGCAGGGTCGTAGACCAGCTCTTCTGTTGCTCCCCGTTGCAGTCCTTCGATGGAGGAAAGTTTCAACTGGCAGGGTGCGTCGTAACAACCGTGGCATACTACACAGCGTCGCTCCAGAACCGGTCTGACATCTTGCTCGAAATCGACTGGAACATCCAGCACGGACAACGGCAGGTCCGGTCCTGCGGTCGCCGGTTCGCTCTTCATGGTTGGCGGTGGCCCGGCTAATTTATAAAAGAAAACGCCCGCCAACAGGGCGACGGACAGTATTACCAGGGCCCGTTTGCTGTTCGGGGTTTTGTGCCGTTTCGTCACTGGTGTATGTTAACAGAAGCCTGCTTGCAGGCGAAGCATAGATGAATGGACTGTACATGTAAGCTATCCTTAATGACATGTATTATCTGGGTATCACGCTCCTTGCAATTGCCATCATCATAATCGCAACCCTGTTGACAGTACACATTGGTTTCAAAGCACCAAGGCGTATCGAACACGGCACTCCCGCAGAATACGGTCTTGCGTTTGAAGAGATACAGATACGGACAGTCGCGGCAAAGCAATTGTTTGCATGGTGGTTGCCGGTAGCGGGGCCTGCACCAGCCCTCATTATGTTGCATGGCTGGGGCGGAAATGCGGAGTTGATGTTGCCACTCGCCGTTCCCATGCATCGGGCCGGTTTGAATGTCCTGTTAGTAGATGCGCGCAACCATGGTCGCAGCGATTCTGCCAGTTATTCCTCTCTGCCCCGATTCGCAGAGGATGCGGGTGCAGCGGTGGACTGGGTGAAGACGCAAAGCCGTGATCCCCGCCAGCAGGTGGCCCTGCTCGGTCATTCCGTTGGCGCAGGTGCAGTATTGTTCGAAGCTTCGCGCCGGGATGATATCGCGGCCGTTATCAGTATCGCGGCATTTGCCCACCCGGAATGGATGATGCGTCGCCAACTTGACCGGTCCAGGATGCCGGGGTTCTGCAAATCATGGATACTTCGCTATGTCGAGTGGGTGATCGGGCACCGCTTTGCCGTAATTGCTCCAATAAACACGACGTGTCGTGTAAAATGTCCGGTACTCCTGGTGCATGGCACTGTCGATGATACCGTGCCGGTGAGGGATATGTACGCGATCCGGGACCATTGTCGCGAGAATAAACCCGAACTGCTTTTGATCGAGGGCGGGAGGCACGCTTCAGTGGATGAAGTCGAGCGCCACGCAGACCGGCTGGTCGCCTTTTTGAAAACAACAGGAATTTTTGGGTATTTCTCATAACCAGGCCAGACAGAAAGTGTCAGGTTTAAATACGCTGAATTGTCGTGGTCAGCTGTTTGCCAGCAGCGAACGTTGATCCCTGACCCGCCCGGATGGAACGGTGGAATATCTTGCAGGCTGGCGGTAGACCTGTATGCACGTCACATGTTCTACACTCAGGTTTATCAGTAATTACATGCATTGAGACCGGGAATGGCGATGAATCAGGGTGATCGCAAAACCAGGAGTATGCGGCGGAAAAAGGACAGTCTCAGGGATCCTGTTTGCGGGATGATGGTTGATGCCCGTGAAAACGCCATCGTGTATCAACAGATGCATTTTGCCTTTTGTTCACTGCAATGCAAGGAGCGTTTTCTGCAGACCCCGCACCTTTATATTGGCCAGGGTGGACACAAGGCACCCAAACAGGAGGGACAGGCGGTATACAAGCAGCGCCTGCTCAAACTCGACAAGTCGCTAACACCGGAAATGGCAGAGACAGTACTCGATAATGTGCAGGCCATG
>CAMYJI010000121.1 GCA_947258545.1 uncultured Ectothiorhodospiraceae bacterium | reverse complement strand
TCGTAACGTCGGCATCATGGCGCATATTGACGCCGGCAAGACGACGACGACCGAGCGTATCCTGTTCTATACCGGCGTGTCCCACAAGATCGGCGAGGTACACGACGGCGCTGCAGTGATGGACTGGATGGAGCAGGAGCAGGAGCGCGGCATCACTATCACCTCCGCGGCAACGACCTGTTTCTGGAAGGGCATGGACCAGCAGTTCGACCAGCACCGCATCAATATCATCGACACCCCCGGGCACGTGGACTTCACCATCGAGGTGGAACGTTCCCTGCGCGTGCTGGACGGTGCCTGCGCGGTGTTCTGCGCGGTCGGCGGGGTGGAGCCCCAGTCCGAGACGGTCTGGCGCCAGGGCAACAAGTACCACGTGCCGCGCATGGCCTTCGTCAACAAAATGGACCGTGCCGGTGCTGATTTCCTGCGCGTCGTCGAGCAGATCAGGACCCGCCTGGGGGCCAATCCGGTGCCTTTGCAGCTGCCGATCGGTGCCGAGGACAATTTCCAGGGCGTGGTCGACCTGATCCGCATGAAGGCGATCTACTGGAACGAGACCGACATGGGGACCACCTACGAGGAAAAGGAGATCCCCGCGGACATGGCCGCTGCCTGCAGCGAGTGGCGCGAGCACATGGTCGAGGCGGCCGCGGAGGCGACCGAGCCCCTGATGGAAAAATACCTGGAGCAGGGTGACCTGTCCGAGGATGAAATCCGCGAGGGGCTGCGTACCCGCACCCTGGGCAACGAAATCGTGCCGGCGCTGTGCGGCTCGGCGTTCAAGAACAAGGGCGTGCAGACCATGCTGGATGCCATCATTCATTATATGCCCTCTCCGATAGACGTGCCGTCGATCGTCGGCCACCTGGATGATCCTGAGGAATCCCAGGCCGAACGGCATCCCTCTGATGACGAGCCGTTTTCCTCCCTGGCTTTCAAGATCGCCACAGATCCGTTTGTCGGCAACCTGACCTTCTTCCGGGTCTATTCCGGTGTGCTGAACTCCGGTGACACGGTCTATAACCCGGTCAAGGGCAAGAAGGAGCGCATCGGTCGCATCCTGCAGATGCATTCCAACAGCCGCGAGGAAATCAAGGAGGTGCGCGCGGGCGACATTGCCGCCGCGGTGGGCCTCAAGGATGTCACTACCGGCGACACCCTGTGTGATCCGGTGCATGTCATTACCCTGGAGCGTATGGAATTCCCCGAGCCGGTGATTTCCGTCGCCGTCGAGCCGAAGACCAAGGCCGACCAGGAAAAGATGAGTATCGCCCTGCAAAAGCTGGCCAAGGAGGACCCCTCCTTCCGCGTGCATACCGACGAGGAATCCGGCCAGACGATTATCTCCGGCATGGGCGAGCTGCATCTCGACATCATCGTCGATCGCATGCGGCGCGAGTTCAAGGTCGAGGCGAACGTGGGTGCCCCACAGGTTGCCTACCGCGAGACGATTCGCAAGACGGTCGAGCAGGAAGGCAAGTTTGTACGCCAGTCCGGTGGCCGCGGTCAGTACGGCCATGTCTGGCTCAGGATCGAACCCCGGCCGGCGGGTGAAGGCTACGAGTTCGAGAATGCGATTGTCGGCGGCTCGGTTCCCCGGGAATATATCTCATCGGTCGACAAAGGCGTGCAGGAGCAGATGGAAAACGGTATTCTGGGCGGCTACCCGGTGGTTGACGTCAAGGTCACGCTGTATGACGGCTCCTACCACGATGTCGACTCCAGTGAAATGGCCTTCAAGATCGCCGCTTCCATGGGCTTCAGGTCCGGCGCGCTCAACGCCAACCCGGTCCTGCTGGAGCCGATCATGAAGGTCGAGGTCGTGACCCCGGAAGACTACCTGGGTGACGTGATGGGTGACCTTAACCGCCGCCGTGGCATCACCCATGGCATGGAAGAAGGGCCCGCCGGCAAGATCATCCGGGCCGACGTGCCGCTGGCCGAGATGTTCGGCTATGCCACCGACCTGCGTTCCGCGACCCAGGGGCGGGCAACCTATTCGATGGAATTCGAGAAGTACGCAGAGGCGCCGGCAAGTATCGCCGATGCCGTCATCAAGAAAGCATCCTGACAATCAATCTGAACAGTAACGAGGTAAACAGGCGTGTCCAAGGAAAAATTTGAGCGAACGAAGCCGCATGTAAACGTGGGAACGATAGGTCACGTGGACCATGGCAAGACGACGTTG
>CAMYJI010000120.1 GCA_947258545.1 uncultured Ectothiorhodospiraceae bacterium | reverse complement strand
TGTCCGGTGGCCAGGACGGTCATGCCCTGATTACCAGTGCGGCTCAGCATGCGGTGACCGAGTTCCATCGTAACGGCACGCCGATCCGCACCGCGCCCACCCTGCCAACGTCGCCATCCCCGAACGGTGGCGGTTTTGGCTGGGTGCCACGCTTGCTCGGCAGTGGCTATATGCCGAACGGCAATGTCGCACAGACCGTTTGTGACGCCAACTTCTTCAACGCCTCCAACTCGGATTCAATGGGTCCCGGTGAGAGTGGAATCAACTACAACGCGCCTCCGGGAGTACCGGTCGGCGCGTCGACCAACTCGTCCTATCTGTACTTCCCGCCGGTCTACAGCACCGAGACACGCGGCGCCAACGGCCGTGTGCTGGTGTACGACCAGGACACGGGCCTGTTCATCAGCATGTTCCACGGTGATGCAGTGTTTGTGGTTGACTGGAAGGCCGGTATCAACCCACAAAGTTATGGTACTGGCTCCAATACACCTGGGAATTTTGTACTGGGCAAGCACAGTAACGAGGCCAAGGTCCTTCGTGTGATCGATCTGTCCAACTGTGGCGATGAGGGTTGCCCTGGTGATTCGCTTAACTACGATGATTCGGATACTGGCTACGATTCACCGAACCGCCGCGACAACCTGCGCGCCATCCGCATGTCCGAGGACGGCACCCTGTGGGGCACCCGCCGTTCGCGTTCCAGGGAATGCCTGAGAGGCGAAGCACCGGGGGCCAGTCCCAATCCAAGTGGCCCTCCTCCCTGTAACCCGAGCGTGTTCCGCCAGCACATCTTTGCTGCCGGACCCGGTGAGGATCATCGGACCGGCAGTATTGCGCTGGATCCGGGTGTGAACGTGATCGCCGGTGTGACCATCAACCGCATGTCCGGACCGGGCTGTGAGTTTGTCCAGCAGGAAGTACTCGCCAATGGCGGGACGCTGACCGGTGACGAGTGTGACGTCGAGACCCTGTATGCCGGTGCCTCTGCCGCCAATCCGGGTTGTGACCCGGACGGTGATGGCAACAATGGTCCGGGACATCCGGCCAACCAGTGCTTCAAGCCGGGCGGCGCAATCCTCGAGTACCGCATCGATGCGGCACACATGGACGGTGCCAGTGGCTCATGTACCGGTAATCCGGCCGATGGTTACGGCCTGGGCGAGGGCAACGAAGGTTGTGCCATGCCGATCGCGGTGTTCAATTTCGTCGCCCAGGGCGACGGCACCGACGACGACACCAGCATCCTGCCTGACGGTGTCATCGAGACCATCGATCCGCGTATGGTGATGACCATCCACGAGGCCTTCGTCCAGTAGGGTGAAGCCGCAACCGGCCGGAATTATACAAGCAGCCGGCTGGCACGTGGTCATAGTAGTGAGACCCGGCGGGTGAACCACCCGCCGGGTTTTTTATAGCAAACGAAGGCGCAGGCGTGGTTTTCAGTCGCGAAATAATTTTATATGCTTGATTATTAATACACGCAAATATCAACCATCGAAAAAGGAAATGTCTTTCCATGAAGTATCTGATTCCCGTTGCATTGCTGCTCGCACTGTGCGGATGTGAAAGAAATTCCCCCGGGCCACAAGACAACGCCGGGGGCGTGGCGACAACTGAGCGTGCGGCAACTGAAAAGGCAGCGGACGATCTCGACCAAACCCTCAAGGGGCACGTGGGCCGCGCCGGCCTGTACCGGCTGGTCCGCAGCGGCGGGGTAATTGACGACCCCAGCACCAGTACCGGCAAGTCGGTGTTGAAACCGGTGGTTGAACTGGTCAGGTCAACAGACCGTATCCCCCTGATCAAGGGTGTGCAGATGTACCTGCAATTCCGGGTCTGGCCGCTCCCGGAGCAGACAGGCTATGCCGACCTCAGGCGGGTCTTGAAACACCCTGCAATGACCTTGCCCGATGGGTCGGTTTCCACAGGCTCCGACTATATGATCAAGGGGAAAGTCAGCGCCAGCCAGGCCATCGGCTATACCGGGTACGGTCTCGATGAAGATTACGAACTGGTCGAGGGCGACTGGGTCTTCGAGATCTGGTACCAGGACATTAAGCTGATCGACCAGAAATTTACCACCTTCCGGCCCGACGAGGCAGAGATTGCCAAACTGGAACCCATCCTGGCGCTGGGCAACAGAGCGGTTGGTCAGAGCGAGCCCACCGGGAAACCCTTTTCCAAGTTTGATTTTCCGAGGATAACCGTGGGAGTGCCAAACGCTCCGGAGTCGGCATTCCCTGCGGATGAGGCCGCAGGTAACGCGGATTAATACATATTAAGAGTTATGCATTGACTCGCTGTAAACCAAACCGGTTCGTAGGGAAACCGTCCACAAATCCCGTGTGGACGCGGGGATTTCAGATATTGCAGTAGAAAATATCTGCCCTGTTCGCGTCCCTCACCCATGTTCCTGTAGGCGAGTAGACTCCTGCGGGAGCCGGCCGTCTCGCCGGCATCCGTGCCCCTGAATCCCCGCGTTTAAATTGGCCGTATTCAGTGTGCTGAGTTACAGGAAAGTATCTGAAGTAGCCATATTGCTGCCTACCTGTAAGGTCCGCTTGCAGTTGCGTTCCTGACCTTCAAAGAAAAATCCTGAACTTCCGGATTGGGTCGTCCTAGGAATTACACTAGCCACTAATATTCGTGGTAGCTAAACGACGACTCCCGGCCAAACCCGGACATACAGCACAAAGAAAAACGGCAGTTCAAAGGCCACCAATATATTATGGTAAATATCTATAAGTAACGCTGGCGCTGCATGCTACGTGAAACAGAAATGAGCAATCAGCGGCACCGAATCCCCACTATTTATAACTACAAGCAGCCTCTCGCTGGATACCCTTAACCAGCCATCACATGTCAGTATATCGATATCCCCTTTTCACGTACCTGCAGTATGAAACGATGCTCAGCTCATATCATGCATACCGTCATGATTCATATCGTCATCGTGGAAGCCATCCTTGTTCATGTCATCATCGTGGAAACCGTCACGATCCAGATCGTCGTCGTGGAACCCGTCCCGGTCGAGGTCATCGTCATGGAACCCGTCACGATCGAAATCGTCATCATGGAAACCATCGTGA
>CAMYJI010000119.1 GCA_947258545.1 uncultured Ectothiorhodospiraceae bacterium | reverse complement strand
CATAAAGCTCACGATGAAGAACAGAAACAGCCCGATATTGAAGGCCACGATCACCCACATGCCGTAGGCGTATTCCTGTGTCATGGCTGCACCCCCTCTATAGGCTTGGATTTTGTATAGAGGTCCTCCCGTCTCAGCGGTAACGGCAAGGGACTGTGTCGATGGCCAGCCAGCACCTGGTGAACACCGATACTGCCCTCATCGAAATAATGCGCGCACCCGGCCATATATAATCGCCATAACCGGTACGTTTTTTCGTCGGATTGCCTGATCGCCTCGTCGCGGTTTGTTTCCAGTGCCCGCCCCCAGTGACGCAGGGTCAGTATGTAGTGCCGGCGCAGACTCTCGACATCCACGATCTCGAAGCCGGTCTGCTCCATGGCACCAATGACTTCGGCGATACGCGCTAGTTCACCGTCCGGAAAGATGTAGTGGTTCATGAAACGGGTCAGCGGGGTGCTCTGCCAACCGTTCTCACTGGTGATTCCGTGGTTGAGAAACAGACCACCCGGCCTGAGGACGCGTTGCACTGTGCCAAAATACAGCGGGTAATTCTTCACCCCGACATGCTCGAACATGCCGACGCTAACGACCCGGTCATACTGTGTACCCGTGTCGAGATCTCGGTAGTCTCTCAGCTCGATATGTATCTGCTGTCCCAGACCCGCTTTGCCAACGCGTTCTTGCGCAAGGCGATACTGTTCCCGGCTTAGCGTGATGCCATGAACTCGCACCCCGTAGTGACGTGCCGCCCACAAGGCCAGCGCACCCCAGCCACACCCGATGTCCAGCAGGGATAGGCCGGGACAAAGGCGCAGCTTGCGACACAGGTAATCCAGCTTGTCACGCTGCGCCTCTGCCAGGGATTGGTTTGAGTCCCTGAAATAGGCGCAGGAGTACACCATATCCGGATCCAGCCACAGTCGGTAGAATCCGTTGCTGACATCGTAGTGATACGCGATGCTGGTTCGGGTATTACTGTGTGCCGATCTATTTGCCCACTTTCGGCGGGTCGAGTCTTGCGGGGTGCGTCCAGGCAGACGTAGAGTCTGGCCCAGCAAGTACAATCGTGCGCCATACGACAGTTCCGATTCCGCCAGGTGCTGTTTGAGGTCAAACAGGGCCTCCATGTCACCTTCGACCTCTATCGAGCCGCTCAAATAGGCATCTGCGAGACGCAAGAGGTCTTGGCGTAGCACCAACTCACGCAGCACACCAGCGTCATGTATCGTAATCGTGCACCGAGCGTCAGGTATTCCAGAGACACGCTCACCATTCCAGAGCCGGACGGCAACCGGCCCGGTATAGCCGACAAAGATTGTCGATATGATGCCCCTGCAGATTGCCGCACAATTTCTCTGCCGCCCGTAGGCAAGACTTGCATTAACATACTGTCGATCAGATGTCATGGCATGTTTGTTTGTCTGCCGCATGATTCACCTACGTCTCTTACAAATGCTTGCCTTCATACGTGTATCTTGTGATCCGTTGTTTTACAGCCTACAACCTGTACCTTGGTCAAAGGTCAAGCTTTTTCGTTTTCATAAGTGTTATGCCGCTCAAAGTTCCGCCTTCGCCAGTGGCGCAGCCAGCAGGGGGCCGATCAGTGCTGCGCCTATCGTTACCAGTACTAGTGCCACCAGTACATGGTGGCTTATATGGCCCTGTGCGAAACCGAGCCCGGCAATAACCAGGATGACCTCGCCACGAGGCACCATGCTCATCCCGATCAACAACTGCTGCCTGAGGTTCCGTGTTGTAGCCGATCCCAGCATGCCACCCAGAGCCTTACCTCCTATTGCTACCATCAGCAAACCGGCGACCAGCGTCGGCATGCCCGTATCCATCAGGACCTGCCATTCGGCACGGCTACCTATCAGCACGAAAAAGAACGGCACCAACACCATCACAATGCCATTCAATTGCCTGCTAAGTTGGTTACGCTGACTTGACTGCAGACCTTCGCCAAGACCAAGCTCGGCGAAGAAACCGCCGACGACCTGCGAATAGCCCAGTGTGTGGGTCAGCCAGCCAAACGACACGATTACGACCAAAATCACTGGCAGCAAGTAGACAGTCCGGATGGAAAATGAGGCCTTTACCATTTGTTGGGCCAGCCAGCGACACACCATGAATATCGCGGCCAGCATCATCATGACCAGTACTAATGAAGCGGCAATCCGGGCAGGCGCCAGTGCATTGGTCAACACACCGTGGGCGGCGGCCAGCAAGTAGAGGGCGAGAATATCGTCAAT
>CAMYJI010000118.1:1187-3502 GCA_947258545.1 uncultured Ectothiorhodospiraceae bacterium | reverse complement strand
GTCGCCTCCTCGTTTTCCCAGGTGCCGTTGCTGGTATCCGTCTCGATGCCGGCATCGAAGTTGAGGGTGTGCCCGGTCGTCACCGTACCACCGGCACCGTCTTCGTCGGTATCATTGGACAGTACACCCGGGGCAGCGACATTCAGCGCACTATCCTGATCAGTACTTGCGCTATCGTTGACCGCAACAGGCGCGTCATTGGCATCGAGTACGTTGACGGTTACAACCTCGTCATAGGTCAGGCCACCCGCATCCGTTACGCGAACCGTGATATTCATGGTGGGCGCGGTTTCGAAATCCAGTAATGACGAATCTGTTACTGTTATCACCCCGGTCGTCGCGTTTATCGCAAAAGCGCCACCCGCAGAGTCGAACAGACTGAACGTATGACTATCACCAATATCAACATCGATGACATCTGTTACCATGCCAACTAATGTTCCGTTGACCGCATCCTCGTATACATAACTGCCTGCACCGATCTGCCTGATAACGACTGTTTCACCGCTCAGGTCCTGTCCCGTGCT
Organism: uncultured Ectothiorhodospiraceae bacterium; assembly: GCA_947258545.1. GTDB lineage: Bacteria > Pseudomonadota > Gammaproteobacteria > UBA9214 > UBA9214 > CAMYJZ01. The sequence continues at coordinate 2,975 of CAMYJI010000118.1, read as the reverse complement.
GGACCATACCGCCCGAACACTGCCGTCTGCCAGGGTGACGATTTCGGGAAGGGTCTGGTTACCCGCCTCGGTCTGGTTCAGCAGCCGCTCATCTGCAATGCGATTACCTGTCGCATCATAGCGTTGGCCAAGAATTGCCGAACCACTCGTATCTCCCGCATCATTCTGCCAGGCAACGTAAAAGCCGCCATCAGCCAGCGCAGTGACAGTGGCATGCGAATTCAAACCCGTTACTGATGTATTGACCTGGAATTCCGGAACAATCGAGACACCAGTCGCACTGAATATCTGTGCAGATATATTGCCAGCATCGCCATAGACGACAACCACATTGCCGTCTGACAGTTGCATAATATCCGTCTGCCCGTCACCGCCCAGCAAGATATCACCACTGACCGGAATACCATTAGTGTCGAATACACGGAAATGTGACAGGGGATTGGTGCCACTCCCATTATCATCAAACCATGACACCGCGAAGCCACCACCTGACAAGGCAACTACCTCGGGTTGACCACCCCACTGGCCATAATTACCCTGCAGGGAGCCGATCGTCAGTGTGCCACTGAGATTCGTGCCGGCACGATCAAAGATAGCGCCCTCCATGGTCTTTACGCTCGCCTGTTCGCCGTTCCACACCGCTACAAAACGCGAGTTGTCGAGCGCAACGATGGCCGGGTTATAGGCCTCGTTGGTTGCATCAGCCACGCCGGGCTTCAGGACAATCTCTCCGGTAGCCGCTGTCCCATCCGCGTTGAATACCCGCGCCTCTACCCATGCGTGACTGCCCGCGACCGAATCTTGCCAGCCGATCACGAAACCACCGTCTGCAAACGTTGCAACGGTTGGCTGACTCTCGCCATCCGTTGTTTCTACATTGACACGAAATTCGCTACCCAATGTGGTCCCGTCTGCCGCATAGCGCTGCGCATAAATACCGTCGCCGGAACCGTCCTGCCCATTGGATTCCCAGACCACGATATAACTACCGTCGGCGAAAGCCGCAATCGCCGGGATAGATTGATCGCCCGTGGTGTACGTGTTGGCGATGGATTCGTTACCGTATGAAAAATCAGTAACGATGCCGCTCGGCGGATTATTTGCACCAACATACCGTTGACCGAAGACGCCGTCCGCATCTCCAGCACCATTACCTGACCAGACGATCTGATAGCCACCCGAGCCATCTAAACCTAGTGATGGGGCAGACTGGTCGCCTGCCGTCGTGGTATTGACGCGTGATTCAACGGCATACGGATTACCGGCATTGTCAAACTCACGCACGTAGATATCATCTTCCGTCCCGTTAAAACTCTGCCAGGCGATCACGAAGCTGCCATCTGTGGCAATACCAACCGACGCATTCTGTTCATCGTTAGTGGATATGCTGCTCGCGACCGTATTGACGCCCAGTGCATTGCCCGCCGCATCGTAGCGCTGGAAATAGATATTTAGGTCGATGGCGTTAGTGACATCGTCATCGCTTTCCCATGCGACCACGAACGCGCCACTTGCATTCATCGCGACACTGGCATCGCCCTGCGCTGCGCCATTGTCCGTGTTGACCTGTGTCTCGGTGCCCAGCGTGTTACCCGCGGCATCATAACGTTGAAAAAATATGTCTAAATTATCTTTATTACTGGCATCGGTATCGCTTTCCCACGCGATCACGAAATTACCAAGTGCATCCATTGCGACATCAGGTCTGGTCTGTGCCTCGTCGGTCGTGGTATTCACCAGGAACTCATTCGCATCCTTTGCCGTCCCGTCCGCCGCATAGCGCCGGGC
>CAMYJI010000118.1:0-1134 GCA_947258545.1 uncultured Ectothiorhodospiraceae bacterium | reverse complement strand
ACCAGGATCTCCTGCGCATCAAGCGCAGTACCGTTGGCATCGAAGCGTCGCGCGAAGATTCCGGCTGTGTCACCCGGCCCTTCACCAGACCAGACAACGGTGAAATTTCCGCTGTCATCGATAGCCACGGATGCTTCATACTGGTTACCGGTGGTCACGGTGGTCACGGGGATTTCCGTACCGACTTTATTGCCGGCAGCATCCAGGCGCTGCGCGTAGACGCCCCATTGATCACCATCCTGCAGGGAGCTCTGCCATACCACTACGCTACTTCCGCTCGCGTTGGTGGCAACCGCCCGGGGAGTACGATCACCTTGTAAAGTGCGCTGTGTATCGGGTGTCGTGGAATTGATTAACTGCTCACTGCCCGTCGGAGTGGCCAGGGTCCCGGTCCATGTCTCTTGGCCCGCTAAACTAATGGCCGTCTCGGTCTCGACCACACCGGTCTGGTACTCCAGCTCCCAGTCACCGCCCTGTTCGGCGCTGCCGGTGAGGTCGTCCGAGGCGGCCACGTCGGCGCCGGTCAATTTCGCCAGGCCATCGACCAGGGCCTCGCCCGCGCCGGTGGCGGCGAGGTTACAGCCGTAGATCAGGATGTCACCCTCGTCGCTGAGGGAATCCCCCCAGGACTGGATGGCATCGACGTTGGCCTTGAGGGCCTCGAAGTCCAGCACTCTGTCGCCCAGCTCGACGGTACCGTCGTCGCCGTGGGAGATGATGTGCACGGCATCGATGTCCTGGAACATCGCCAGGGCCTCGGTAACCTGGGTGACGCCGTCGCGCTGGTTGTTGAGCAGGACCACCTCGAAGTGGCGGGTCTCGTCCTGGTTGGCCAGCAGGTCGTCCACCAGCACCTGGTAGTCGGGGGTGTCGGTATCGACGAAGATGATCTCCCGGCGGGACTCGTCGGCGGCCCGGGACTCGGTCGTTTCCGGGGAATCAGAAAGCAGCTGCTCCAGGCTGGCGGTGCTCGCCGCCGTGGCGGGGTCGATGCTCAGCTCCTGGGCCAGCACGCCCTCCAGGCCGTCGGAGAACAGCACCCGGGGCTCCATGGCCTCGATGACGGGGGGCTTCTTGAAATCTTTTTTCTTCATTAACAATGCCTTATATTGTCGGGCCCCTGATTGGGTTCCC
>CAMYJI010000117.1 GCA_947258545.1 uncultured Ectothiorhodospiraceae bacterium | reverse complement strand
GATATATGAGAGCAATCCTGTCCCTGTCACCGCCCAGGCAAAATCTTGCAAAACGGGAGGAGACCATATATGGGCAAAGCGCAGCGTGCCCGACAAACGATTCCTGTAAACCTTGCAGGAGCGCCGTGGCCGCGATGCGAGGCAGGGTGCGTTTTACGCACCGTCACCCCAGGGGTAGGTTGGGCAAAGCGCAGCGTGCCCGACAAACGGTGCTTGACGGGCACGGCCAGGGCCTTTGCCCATCCTACGAGATTGCAGGAGCGCCCCGTTTATGCCCGGCGCTTAATCGGGTGCGACCACGATTCACTCGGCCTTCACGAACTCCAGGAAATAATTGGTCCTCATAAACGGCCTGTCGGCCACCAGCCGGAAGCCGGCCGCCTTCATTTCCTCGACGGTCTGGGCCTTGTTGGTGCGCACGTGCCCCATCACCCAGCGCGAGCTGGTGCGCGGGTCGCGGCGGAAATCGATGATGATGACCCGCCCGTCGTCTCTCAGCGCCCGGTGGATGGAGGCCATGGTCTGCTCTGGGTACTCGAAGTGATGGTAGGTGTCGGTGATGAAGGCCAGGTCGATGGAATCGGCCGGCAGCCCGACATCCTCTGGCGTGTTGACGATGCCCTTCACGTTCGCAAGCCCCTGCTCGCTGGCGGTGCGCAGGATGTTCTCGACGAAGGTCCGGGAGATGTCGACGGCATAGACCGTGCCGCCCGGCTCGATCCGGGGCGCGAACAGGCGGGTGAACAGCCCCGTGCCGGCGCCGATGTCGGCGACCGCCATGCCGGGGCGCAGCCCGCTGGCCTCGACGATGGCATGGCGCTTGTCGTAGACCTCGCGCCCGGGCCGCTCGAAGGTGTTGACCCAGCGTTGCCAGTCCGGGTCCACGAAATGGCGGTTGATGCCCGGGCGGACGCTTTGTTCCTGGGCGGCCGCATACCCTGCCAGCAGCAGGCTGCAGAGCAGAAAGAAAAAGGGCAGCCGGTGTTGTGCGATGTGCATGGGGAATAGCATAGTCGATGCAGGCAGCGTTTTACGCACCATCAACGACCATTTAACGTTAATATAAGCGGAAAATGTGCTCTGACACCATTTATCCAACCAGGGGCGGGCTGTAGGCATGCAGGACATCACACTGAGCACGATTGATCTCGCGATCGTTGCCCTCTATTTCCTGCTGGTGTTTGCCATCGGATTTCGCATGGCGCGGCGCACCCACAGCGCCGATGACCTGTTCCTGGCCGGGCGTCGGCTGGGCTGGGTGCCGATTGGCCTGTCGCTGTTTGCCTCGAATATCTCCAGCACCACCATGATTGGCCTGGCCGGTGCGGCCTATACCTGGGGTATCGCCGTGGCCAATTATGAATGGATGGCGGCGCCGATCCTGGTGGTGTTTGCGCTGTTCCTGGTGCCGCTCTATCTGAATGCGCGCATTGGCACGGTACCCGAGTTTCTCGAGTACCGCTATGATCGCCATGTCCGCCGCTATTTTTCCCTGCTGACCATTATCGCGAATATCGTGGTGGACACCGCGGGCACGCTGTTTGCCGGCGCCATCGTGCTCACCGTGTTCATGCCGGGGCTGGACCTGTTCACGGCCGCGCTGCTGCTGGCGGGCATTGCCGGGCTCTACACGGCGGCCGGCGGGTTGGCCGCGGTGGTCTATACCGATGTCCTGCAGGCGGTGATCCTGCTGGCCGGGTCCGCGGTGGTCGCCGTGCTCGCGTTTGCACAACTGGATTTTTCCTGGGCACAGCTGGTGGCGCAAACCCCGCCCGAACACCTTTCGCTGATGCTGCCGCTCTCGGATGAGAACCTGCCGTGGCTGGGTACGCTAGTGGGCGTACCGATACTGGGATTTTATTTCTGGTGCACCAACCAGTTCATTGTGCAGCGGGTGCTGGGCGCACGCAGCGTTGCCGATGCCCGTCGCGGTGCCTTGCTGGCCGGTCTGCTGAAACTGCCGGTGCTGTTCCTGATGGTGTTGCCGGGGGTGATGGCCGGCGTGTTCCTGCCCGGCCTGGAGCAGGGAGACCAGGTGTTTCCTGCGCTGATTGGCACGCTGTTGCCGACCGGCCTGGCCGGACTGGTGCTCGCGGCACTGGTGGCGGCGCTGATGTCCAGTATCGACTCGACCCTGAATTCGGCCGCCGCCCTGGTGACACTGGATTTCGTCAAGCCGATGTGGCCGCAACTCACGCCGCGCCGGACGGCCTGGATCGGACGCGGGGCCATCGTCGTGTTCATGGTGCTGTCCGCGCTGGTCGCACCCCTCATCGGCGGCTTCGAGGGCCTGTTCCATTACCTGCAGACTGCACTGGCGTTCCTGGTGCCGCCGGTGGTGGTGATCTTTCTGCTGGGTTTGTTCTGGCCGCGCGCGGGCGCACGCGCCGCATTGATTACCCTGCTGGGTGGACATGCCGTCTCGGCGGCGTGTTTTGTCGCCACCCTCGCAGGCTGGCTGGAGTTGCACTTCACCCTGATCGCAGGCCTGATCTTTGCGGTCAGCAGCGTGCTGTTCTGGTTCACCGGGCGGCTGACGGCGCCACCCTCGGCGCAGCAGGTGGCCCGCTTCACCTACCGGCCGGAGATCCTGGCGCGCACCGTGCAGATCACTTCGGTTGGCGGCTGCTTTACCATCGACGGGTCTGCGATCGCATTCACGCGTTCGCAATATACGCCCAGATTCACAGTGAACCTGCCCCGGCTGCCGCTATTCAACCGCGTCGACTGGATGTTCACTGCCTGATACATCTCGCCGACGAGTCTATGGAAGTTGCGTCCGCGCTTTCGAAAGCCATGCTGTTTCAGCATCGGCGCGATGCCGAGCTTGATGACCTCGTCGATGCGTTTGGCGATTTCGCTCGCCATGAATCAAACCCAACCCGTTTCGTCGAGTGTTCAGGCTGAACGGTAGCCGGAAAAGGTTAAAGGGACATGGCCGGGAACGATATCGTTGTCACGGCCACCGCGGCGTCACGCATTCACTGGCTTCCGGAACCGCCCGCCGCTGCGGTAGCGGTCGAGATAGGCCGGAATGATCCCTTCGGCGCCCGTCGGCGTGATGCCGAGCTCGACCAGGCCCGGCAGATCGCCGGAGACGACATTGTCGGTCTTCAAAAGCCTGACCTGGTCGGTGGTTAGCAGGGGCTTCGGCATGAGTTGCAGGAAGAAGGCCTCCACGGAGGCGAGAAAGAAGGGGAACGGGAGCAGCAGCCGCTTGCGGCCGGTCTCGCGCAGGATCATCTCCAGGATCTCTTTGAAACTGTATACGGCCGGGCCGCCGAGCTCGTAGGTCTTGCCCGCGCAGGAGCGGTCTGCCAGGCCCTTCATGATGGCGTCGGCGACGTCGCCGACATAGACCGGCTGGAACCGTGTGCCGCCGCCGCCGCCGATCACCGGCAGGACCGGCGTGAAACGCGCAAGCGACGCGAAAAGGTTGAAGAAGCCGTCCTGGGGGCCGAAGACGACGCTGGGCCGCAGGATCACGGCCTCCGGGAAGGCCTCCCGCACCGCCGCCTCGCCGGCCGCCTTGCTGGCCGC
>CAMYJI010000116.1 GCA_947258545.1 uncultured Ectothiorhodospiraceae bacterium | reverse complement strand
GTCGCCTCCTCGTTTTCCCAGGTGCCGTTGCTGGTATCCGTCTCGATGCCGGCATCGAAGTTGAGGGTGTGCCCGGTCGTCACCGTACCACCGGCACCGCCATCATCGGTGTCATTGGCCAGTACGCCGGGGGCGGCCACGTTCAGCACGGTCTCCTCGTCGGTACTGGCGCTGTCGTCGTTGGCCACCGGTGCATCGTTGGCATCCGTCACCGTGACACTGATCGCCTGGGTGTCGGTATTGGCCCCGTCGCTGGCCTGGACGATAACCTCGTAGACGTTATCGGTATTGGCGTCGGTCGGTGTCTCGAAGTCCGGCGCCGCGATGAAGGTCAATGCACCGCTGTTGGCATCGATGCTGAATAGCGCGGCATCGGCCCCGCCCGAGATGCTGTAGGTGATGGGGTCGCTCTGCGGATCGGTGGCCGTGACCGTGGTGACCGCCGTGGTGTTCTCGGCGACGTTGAGATTGGCGGTGGCGCCACCCCCGTTGGAGGTGATGACGGGAGCGGTTGGTTCAGTGACGGTAATGGTTACCGTGGCGATGTTGGAATCCGCTGTGCCGTCATTCACCTTGTAGGTGAAGGAGTCGATCCCGGTGTAATTCGCACTAGGCGTATATGTGAAGGTACCGTCAGCATTGAGGCTGAAAGATGCAGCGTTCGTGGGACCTGAAACAAGTGTTACTGTTAATGGATCACCGTCGGCATCTGTATCATTGGCTAACACGCCGCTATTAACAGGTGCCGTTTGTTCGCCTCCAAAGGCAACAAACGTTCCATCCATGGAGGCGTGCTGGGCGGCGATCCAGTCGGCAGAACGGGCCACATCGGAAATGCGTACTTCATCCATCAGGCCCTTGAAAAACTCGGTTATAGTCGCCGTGGCATCATTCTCGGCACCGCCGAGAATTACATCATTGTCATCCGTGGTCATCGAGCCGGCGCCGGCAGTGCTCCCCACCAGCACGCCATTGGAGTACAGCAGCAGGTCTGGGCCGTCCTGCACCGCGGTCAGGTACTGCCAGGTTGCATCGGGCACGGCTCCTGCGGAGCTTTCAACATAACCGGAATTCGAATTCAGGATATAGGTGCTCGGCGCGTTGTACTTGGCTGCAGTGACATAGGCATCAGAGCTATCGGTGCCCAGTTGCCGGTTGACCATCACCATCCAGCTACCGGTCGAGCCGTCGCGCTTTACCCACGCCTCGATGGTTAGCTGGGTGCCGGTAATGGCAAGCTTGTCTGTCGCATTACTGTCAATACGTATGTACTCAGCAGAGCCATCGAACGATAGTGCTCCACCGATCTTTCCTGCGACGAGATTGGTGCCATCCATGTTGCTGGCGGTGCCATCCAGAGGATTCGCGCTCGAGTCATCGATAGCGCCTGCGCCCAGTGACGGGTCGTCGTCCATGTGCCAAACACCGGCGTAACCGTTCGTCCACACTGAGGTCGGATCCTGGCCGTCTGCAGCAGCGGCATTGCCGTAGTACATGGTGATGCTGTCAGCATTCGAGGAACCATTGATCTGCGGCACCTTCACCCAGACGTAGGAATCGCCGCTTTCGTTCCAGATCTCGATTTCATGCACAAGCGCCGTGCCATCGGCATCGAAGAACCTGAGGTCCGCACCGTTATCCTGTGTCTTTGTGTAATCGATGTTGCCCGAGTTGATGACAACCAGGACGGGAAAATCGACCAGGTTCTCTGTCTGGGCCAGGTTGTTGAATGTCAGTTGCTGTCGAGCTGTCCAGTCAGCGTTCCACCAGTTCACAGCCAAAGAGGTATTCTTCTCGACGGAATACGAGTCGTCATTTGCGAGCGGCGCATTATTTGCGCTTACATACCGTTGACCGAAGACGCCGTCCGCATCTCCAGCACCATTACCTGACCAGACGATCTGATAGCCACCTGCGCCATCTAAACTTACTGATGGGGCTTTTTGGTCGCCTGCCGTCGTTGTGTTGACGCGGGACTCAACAGCCAGCGGATTTCCAGCATTGTCGAATTCACGTACGTAGATGTCATCTTCTGTCCCGTTAAAACTCTGCCAGGCGATCACGAAGCTGCCATCTGTGGCAATACCAATCGACGCATTCTGTTCATCGTTAGTGGATATGCTGCTCGCGACCGTGTTGACACCCAGTGCATTACCCGCCGCATCGTAGCGCTGGAAATAGATATTGAGGTCGGTGGCGTTAGTGACATCGTCATCGCTTTCCCAGGCGACCACGAAAGCGCCACTTGCATTCATGGCGACACTGGCATCGCCCTGCGCTTCGCCATTGTCCGTGTTGACCTGTATCTCGGTGCCCAGGGTGTTACCCGCGGCATCATAACGCTGCAGGAATATATCGAAATTGTCCTTATTACTGGCATCGGTATCGCTTTCCCACGCGATCACGAAATTACCAAGTGCATCCATAGCGACGTCAGGTCTGGTCTGTGCCTCGTCGGTCGTGGTATTCACCAGGAACTCATTCGCATCCTTTGCCGTCCCGTCCGCCGCATAGCGCCGGGCGAAGATGCCA
>CAMYJI010000115.1 GCA_947258545.1 uncultured Ectothiorhodospiraceae bacterium | reverse complement strand
ATGAAGCTCCACAGCAGCAGGTAGACGAAGAAGTACACCGACCAGAAGCGCGGCAGGCGCCGCACCCAGCCCTCGAGCAGGGTGGTGCCCGTGGCCAGCTGCCAGCGGGCGAGACCCTCGTTGAGGGTGAACTTGAGGAGCGCGCCAAGGACGGCGGCCCAGAGGATGACGACGCCGTATTTCGCGCCGGCCACCGAGGCGGCGATGAGATCACCGGCCCCCAGGCCGGTGGCGGCGATGACGATACCCGGGCCCAGCTCGCGCAGTCGGATCATGGGGTGCTCCTCCTGTTGTGATTCATGGTGGATAAACAATCGCGCCCGCGGGACGCTATATCAATCTTCCTTCGTGCCTTTTTTAGCCCCGGCTGCGCTTGATCTGCTCGTAGGCCGACTTGATCTCCTGGGTCTTTTCCGTGGCCAGCTTCATCATTTCCTCGGGCAGGCCCTTGGCGGCCAGCTTGTCGGGGTGGTGCTGGTTCATCAGTCGCCGGTAGGCTTTCTTCACCTCTGCATCATCGGCGTCCGGTCTCACGCCCAGCACCTCGTAGGCATCCGCCAGGGAGGACTTCCCGCTGTCCATCGCCGTGCCGGCCTCGACAAAGCCGAACAGGTGTTCAATGGCGGCGCGGTCGAACCCGAGCTGGTCGCCGATGCTGTACAGGACCTTTTTCTCGCCGGCGTGCAGGTGGCCGTCGGCCATGGCGGTCGCGATCTGGATCTCCAGGAACATCTGCACCAGGTTGCGGCGACGGTGGCATTCCTGGCGAAACTGGGCGAGCACCGCGCGCAGGTCGAAATCCGCGTCCTTGCCGGCGTTGAACAGGTTGACGGCGGCCTTGCGCTGCTGCGCGTCCAGTTGCATGCGGGCCATGATGGACTCGGCCGCCGAGATCTCGTCCGGCGTGACCCGGCCGTCGGCCTTGGCGATGTGACCCATCACCGAGAAGGTGGTAGTGAAGAAGGCGGCCTGGACGCGCTCCTGCTGCCCGCTGCGGAAGGCCCCGGCCCGGCCGGTTTTCCTCAGGCCCTGGTCGAAGTTGCGCCCCAGCGCCGCGCCCAGCAACGCCCCCAGCGGCCCGCCGAACATGTAGCCGAGCGTGCCGCCCAGCAGTGTGCCCCACCATGCCATCTCAATCGTGACCCCGTGTTGATCAACCGGGCGCTAGTTTACACGCACCGAATACACAGGGGCCGTATCACTGCTGTCCCACAGCATTCCTTCTCCCCTTTAAAGACAGGAGGTCAGGATGAGGTGTGGAAAAAGGTGTCAGAGGGATCGAGGGGGCCGGACTCAGGCGCCCCTGAGCGCAGTACAACGCTGACAAAGCAGGCGAATGCCCGCAGTGCGAAGACGCGATCGCCCTAAGACAAGACATCCTGACCTTGCCTCAGGCTGGCATTACTCTACTTCTTCCCCGATTCGACCTTCAGGCACTGTGCCCAGCTGCAGGGTTTTCCTATAGTTTTACATATATTGTACATTTGTCTTGACATGGTATGATTATTTGTATAACTTTTACACCGTAGATTGATTACTCATCATGTTACTGTTTTTTTATATTCTTTATTTTCAATACGTTGAAGATAAACGTGGTGATTTTGCAGGCAGTATGTTGATCCCGCACTTATACAACTTTGTGTCAAATAAAAAATGAGGAGGTCGCAAAGATGAATGCATTCAGAAATTTCAGGAAACAGTGCACGTGGCTTTTCATTGCGGGCTTTTGCGCCCTGGGCGCTAACGCGGCGCTGGCGTCCGGTCCCAAGGGTGACAACCTTGTTGACGTGGCTGTGGCGGTTAATAGTGAGGGTGATTTCGCCGGGGCATTTGATACCGTGATCGCTGCGGTACTGGCGGCCGATCCGGCCGTCGTGCAGACATTGACCGGCAACGGCCAGCACACAGTGTTCGCGCCAACTGATGATGCCTTCGAGCTGTTGGGCATCACCGCGGACAACCTTGACACACTCCTGTCTGACGGCACGCTCACGGTGGAGGGACTCACTGGGATCCTGCTCTACCATGTGGCGCATGGCCGCCGTTACGCCGAGGATGTGCTGTCATCCGAACAAATCCGCATGCTCAACAAGAGCTTTGTGCAGCAGTCGGGTGGCGTGCTCACAGACAACCAGGGCGGTATGTCGACGATTGTCGTAACTGATGTTGCTGCCGCAAACGGTGTGATCCATGCGATCAATGCCGTATTGATGCCCTAGTAACTTTTAGAGATAGCTTTCTGCGGTCATGTCCCTGGCCGCGCACCTCTGGTAGGCTCCCCCCCATTACCGGCGCTATTGTGCCGGTTTTTTTTGCTTTCCATCCTGAGCAGTAAAAAAGGTGTCAGGAACCTTTTTTACAGACTAGATCATCGGTAGTCCCAACCATCGTAATAGAGGTTCCTGACACCTTTTTCCAGTCCACCCTACATCTGATCGCGCCTGCGAGGCGCTTATATGGACCTCACCCGTTTGTAAAGACGCCATTTTGTTGGCCATCGGAAAATGACTGCTCGCTTATATTCGGCTCATTGATGGGGAATCAGT
>CAMYJI010000114.1 GCA_947258545.1 uncultured Ectothiorhodospiraceae bacterium | reverse complement strand
ACCAGCCCCTTGGCGGTGTCGTCGCTGCCGCCATCCATGGCGTCGCCGGTCCAGAAGGTGCGCCAGAACGGCATGCCCTGCTTGCGCGACCAAGCCAGGAACTGGCCCATGGCGACGAACTCGTTGAGCGAATAGGGGATCATCACCGCCATCGCCAGCGCCGCGATCAGGCACAGGGTGCACCAGGTGCCGATCACGATCGGTTGGATGATGACGAAATAGATACTGACGACACCGAGTGGCAGGATCAGAATGGCCAGCCCCAGCACCATCCAAGGCATGGTTCGCCAGCGGTCCTTGCCAGCCATCCAGACCATGACCAGTTCAAGCATGTAGACGATGCCGCCCAGGGCGCCATCGGCAATCGGCCAGGCCTTGGAGACATCCGAGGTGATGATATCCTCGGTGCCGTTCATCACACCCTGCATGTCACCACTGCCGGCGAAGAACGGCTCCCAAACGCTATCGATATGGCCGAGCTGATAGGCGCCCAGTACGCGCGCAATAAAAAATCCGATCAGCGCCAACACAGCAATCGGCAGGCGCTGCAGCCAGGTTGATGGGCAGTAGGCCCAGCCCGGTGGCACGTCCGGTTTGCCCATCATACCGGACATGCTCATCCCCGGCATCATCGGAATCAGCACCGCCAGCGCGATCACCAGCCCACCGACCAGCGTACCGTTGGCATAGGCCTCAGGCAATGGCGTCCAGAACACCAGCGGCGCGAACATCAGCCACAGGCCGACGAAGGCATTGGCCCACTGCGCCCAGGGATTGCGGCGCCAGGCATCTGCGGACAGTACACTGAACACGATCACCAGAATGCCACTGATGACATCGCTCCAGGTCATCAGCAGATTGCGCAGCTCAAACGACGCCAGGTCACGATCGGCCATGACGCGCAACTGGTTGGCGTCGGGTACGAAATCGCTCATGTAGCCGAGCGTGAACGGGCTGGTCAGCAGCCACAGGCCGAGCATCAGGTTGAGATAGTGCGGCCACAGCATATTGCGATGGCTTTCGACCATCATGTCAATCTCTTCACCTTTGCTTGGCTTCGACGCGCCGCGCGGCACCAGCACCATACCGCACTTGGGGCAACTGCCCGGTTCGCTACGCACGATCTCCGAGTGCATCGGGCAGGTATACTCGGTCGCCTTATCTTCACCACCTTCACCAAACATTGCATGCTGATGACTGGCATGTTCGTCATGCGCGTGGTGTTCGTGATGTTCGCCGTGCGCGTCGGACGGGACGGTGCGCAGTTTCAGCGCCATGCCACACTTGGGACAATCGCCCGGTTCGCTCGCCGTCACCTCGGGGTGCATCGGACAGGTGTATTCGGCCAACTGACCGGCAGGCGGCTCGGCATGATGTTCGGTGTGCTCTTCGAGCGGAGCGCTGCGCAGTTCCAGCGCCATGCCGCACTTGGGGCAGCGGCCCGGTTCACTGGCCACCACCTCAGGGTGCATCGGGCAGGTGTATTCGGCCGCCTGCGCCGGCTCGGCGGTTTCCGCCGGTTCCAGAGCGCTGCCGCAACGCGGACAGTTGCCGGGCGAGGACTGGCAGACCCCGGGATGCATCGGACAACTGTGCATCGCGCAGCCCGGTGCGGGTTCGGCCGCCGTGGCGGGTGCGGTGTCGGCGCCGTGCACGTGCTCATGCCCTGCCGCCGCATGCCCGGGGACTGCGGGCACGGTGTCCTTTTCCTTGCGTTTTTTTAACGAGGCTGGCGGCTCAAGGCCGTGCTCACGGTACCAGCCGAGCGGATCGGCCTTCAATGCTGCCACCATTTTTGGCAGCGACTTGCGCAGCGTGTGGCGCGGTTCCCATCCGAGCACGGTACGAGCGCGGGTAATGTCGAGGGCGTAGTGGTCGTTGGCGCGGTCGATCATCCACGGTTTGATGAACTGCTCACCGGGGAGGAGGTCCTGCGCCCAGGCGCCCACCTTGGCGATGAGTCCTGGCACGTTGTGCGTTTCGCCGGACTTCTTGTGCAACAGGCGCATGAAGGTGTGCTGCAACTCGTCGTAGCTGAGGGTCTCCGACTCGCCAATAAGGAACGTGGACTCGGGCGGCAGTTCGGTACGGCGTTCCACCGCGCGCTCGATCGCGTCGATGGCATCCTCCAGGTGGAGGTAGGCCTGGCCGTGCGAGGTCTCGCCGGAATAGAGGTGAGCGGCGAACTGGTCCTCGTAGATGCGTTGGATCTGGTGCGCCAGCGGCGGCGAGTGGCAAACGTCGTCATAGACGCCGGCGTAACGCAGGATCACAGTGGGTATGTCGCCACGCTCCTCCCGGATGAGCGCCTCGGTGCGCACCTTCGATTCCGGGTAGGCCCAGGTCGGTTCCAGCGGCCATTCCTCGGTGAGGAACTCGCCCGGCTCGCCCGGGCGGTGCACGAGCATGGTACTGGAGAAAATGAACTGTTCAACCTCGAAGCCCCCCTCGCGCAGGCCGCGCAGCAAACGGCGTGTGCCCTCGACCGTGATCTGATCGTATTTCGGACTCGGCTTACCGAGGAAATCGTAATAGGCGGCCAGATGCACCACGGACGCGATCTGCGTCCCGTGGTGTTC
>CAMYJI010000113.1 GCA_947258545.1 uncultured Ectothiorhodospiraceae bacterium | reverse complement strand
CTCGTTGCCATAGACTCCCGTACTGACACAGGTAGCTGTTGGCCGAATGAATTCGGCCCTACAACGGTAATCTACCCACTCGATTTGGGGAAGAGCCAAAAAATACGAAACGTAAAAAGGCAGATTGTAGGTTGGGTCAATGAGCGCCGGCGACGTACCCGACAACCCAACAGATATAGCCACGGAACCACGCGGAATCACACGGAATACAATGATATTGTAGGCTCTGCCTCGCAGGCGCGATAAACACTTTTACCGCAAAGACATCAAACCCGTCACGTCATTGCGAGCATAGCGAAGCAATCTCCCAACTATGTGATTGCTAGATAAAGATTGCTTCGTCGCCTTGCTCCTCGCAATGACGAATTAATGCGCTCAGTTGGATTGCGCTAACGCTAATCCGATCTACGTATCGGGTCCCGGCCGCTTGTAACCGTTCACCATGGCCTTCGCCAGGTTCTCCCGGTGCACCAGGCTGGCGGCGAGCACCCCGACGATGTGCAGGATCACCAGGAACAGCGTCAGGTTGGCGAACACCTCGTGAACCTCTTCCCAGAACTCGTCCCCTTCCTCGTGATCTTCGTCTTCATCCTCGTCATCGTTCGCTATCGCAACGCTGATGACCATACCGGTGTCGGCGGCCAGCGGACCCTCACCCTTGGAGCCGATGTATTCCATGCCGGTCCAGCAGGTGATAAACAGGGTGACCAGCAGGGCGACCGCCATCCACCCGCCCAGGGGATTGTGGCCGAGGTAATGAATCGGCTGCCGGCTCAGCATGGATTTCGCGTAGGCGAGCGTCTTGCCGGGCCCGTAGATGAAATCGCTGAAACGGGCATGGCGGGTCCCGATCACGCCCCAGGCGATCCGGAATACGATCAGCGCCAGTACGCCGTAGCCCGCGTAATTGTGCAGGTCACTCTCGTCTTCGCCGGTTAAATAGGAGACCACGTACAGCACCACCAGCGACCAGTGAAAAATCCGGATGCCGATATCCCAGACCTTGATGCGTTCTTCGTTTGTCATGTGCGGGGCAACTTGTTGATTGGATGGGAGGGAAATTATACGCCCTTCACGGCGCGACGGATGATCATTCCTGTTGAGTCATCGCGATCACGGTGGATATATATCTTGAGATATTTCAGTTTGTTACAGATTACTTCGTCGCCAGGCCCCTCGCAGTGACTGTGTCGTAGTTTCTCCTTCTTCCGTTCAAGAGGACAAGGTTGGGATGAGGGGTAAGAAACGGAGACGACAATGATTCTCGTGTCATTGCGGGCAAAGCGAAGCAGTCTCTTACCTTCATTTAAATAGCTACAGGTCTCCAGTCCGCTTCCTTTCATGGCTGAGTTGACTGAAAAATAAGACTCCCCCGTAGGTTCTATTACGGCCGCACGTCCCGCTGCATTTACGCAAAAATGAAAGTAGACACAGTTGTTAACAGTTAGGGGGGCGACATGCCGCATCATTCAGCCTAGTCTGGCTTTGAAACTGAAAAAGGCAGCTAAAACCTGCCCGTTGGCGAAACTGCCAGGTACTTATGTCTGTTAAATTGCACCGAAAAGTGACCCAGCATTTGCATTGAAAACTGACCCACCCATTCAAGCCGTCATTCCGGGCATAACTGAGCTGCGACCCGGAAACCCTGGATTCCGGCTTTCGCCGGAATGACGGAAGATGAGTTAATCAGACCTGCCTGTGATTTATTAACGGCATGATTGATCAACCCTCTCCCTGTCCCTTTCCCACTCATGGGAGAGGGGATGTTGGTGCAGAGTTATGCGGGATAGTCGTTGTTTTTGGTGAGTTATGTCTTTCAGAAATATTATATTTAGCCAGCGCGGTCTCGTAAGCGATCAGATGACACGGTTGTGCGGTCGGTTGATGTTGCTGGCCGTATTGACCGGCATGATGGCTGCCTGTTCTGCCGCCTCGGCTGACGATTTACGTCCAGCTCAAGCGCCTGCTGGCCGGATACAATTATGTCGTGGTCGATGATGACCGGGGTGAAATCGACAAGGTCATCATTCTGGCGGTTGGAGAGGCGGGGGTGCTGCCCCGTAGCGATGTCAGCTCGGCCAATATTGTCAGCTCACCGGGCGAACATATTATCCCGGCGCGTCGCCGGGGTTCCCACCAGCTGGTCGATGTTGTGCTGGTGGGGCCCGGGCAGGCGCCGGTGACGGTGTCCCTGATGGTGGATACCGGGGCCTCGACAGTGGTGCTGCCGGCCTCGATGATGAGGGTCCTCGGCTTTAGCCCTGAAGATTTGCGCGATGGCTGGACCCAGACGGCCAACGGGCGGGTGCGGGCGAAGATGGGGATGCTGGCGTCTGTCGATGTGGGGAGTGCGGTGGCGGAGGAGGTGAAAGTGACCTTTCTGGATGATCAGAAGCTGGGTGGCAGCAAGCTGCTGGGGATGAGTTTCCTGCAGCGGTTCAGGATGACCATCGATGATGCCAATGGGCGGATTATTTTGAGCGATCGGTGAGGTGTTTGTCGATGCACGGTGCGCGGAATGCACCCTACTCATCATTCGTCATTCCGGCGAAAGCCGGAATCCAGTAACCGCCTGATCAGCAACCACTGGATTCCGGGTCTCCACCCGGAATGACGGCTTGATCAGAGATGATCGTGACGGGCACGGCCTGTCGGCCTTTGCCCATCCTACGGGTTATTTATTTCCGTGTGGTTCCGTGGCGCATTGATTGTTTGATCGCGCCCGCGGGGCGCTCCTACAACGAATGTATCGCGCTACAGGTCAATGATGGGCACGGCCTGCCGACCTTTGCCCATCCTACGGCTCTACGGAATCTTTTATCTTTCCGTGTTCTTCCGTGGGTTCCGTGGCGATTTGAGAGTGTCTGATCGCGCCCGTAGGGCGATCGTGTATATTTTTCACGTTTCACGTTTTGGCATGTCTTTCGTGTTCCCGTTTGCGGCGCTGGTGTTCCTTTGCAGTGACACGGCGCTTGCCCCACAGCCAGACGCCGGTGATGGCCAGCAGCAGGAACAGGATAGCGGCGGCGTCCATGAGGTAGACGCCCCAATTGCCGAGGATGCGGCCGCTGTGCAGGTCGAGCAGGACGCGTTCCAGCGACAGGCCGCTGCCGCGGTAGGCCTCGACCAGGGTGGTGTGCAGGGAATCCGGGGTATCGATGGGTGCGGCCCAGGTCACGTTGTCCAGGGTCTCGGTCTCGTGCCATTCGAGGAAGTCGCTGTCGATCCGGTAGAAGCCATGCGCGGCACGGATGGCCAGTTTGCCGGCCGGCGCCAGCCCGATGGCCTGCATGCCGGCCGGCACGCCGGCACTCCCCCCAAGTTGCTCGATGAGTTCGCCTTCGAGCGTAAACAGCAACAGGCTGCCCTGCACGGCGGCCACTACCAGGTCGCCATACCCGAGTGCGCCCAGTAGTGGACCCTCCACCTGCGGTACATGCAGCGTATTCCAGTAGATCTGGCTGCCGACAGTGGACAGGATGTGTTCCGCCGCCCGGTAGCTGGTGATGGACGCGGGTGCGTGTACCCCGTACCAGTCCAGCAGGGGACCGTTCTGCACGTGGCGCTCGTCCAGCGCCAGTTCCTCGGTGTGGTTCAGCACCAGGCCGGTAACCGAAAGGACGACCACGAACAGGGCGGCCGCCAGGCCGATGTAGCGGTGCCAGATGAACAGCGAGCGCAGTAACTTGACGGGTGGTTTTTTCTTATGGCGTGTCATGGACGTGCGGTGTCTGGCTGTGCAGGTAAAGGGCGAGGCGGGCGAGTTTCTTCAGGGCCCGCACCGACAGGGTGGCGCCGGAGATGCCGTCGATGGAACGGTCCAGTTTCTGTGCTTCGGTCAGCCGGGCGCCGTTGAACTGGTCGGTGAAGAAGCCGTGGCGCACCTCCCAGCCGCGACTCTCGCGAAATTCCAGCACCCGGATGTTTTTCAAGGCACTGTCCTCGACCACCAGGCCGACGGTGATGGGCTTCTCCTTGCCGATCTCTTCCAGTATCCAGGCAGTGCGCTTGCCCTCGCCCCAGTAACGGATGCGCAGGGCCGGGTAGTTGTGTCCCAGGATGTCGGCGGCCGTGGTCTTGATCTCGCCGCGCAGCCAGACGACCGCGGCCTTGGGCGGCTTGTCGTCAAACACCTCCGCCAGGAAATCATCCGGCGCCTGGTAGACACCGCGGGCCAGTGCCGTGCCGCCAACGGCCAGCAGCAACAGGAGGGACAGTATCTTGCGCATGGTTGTTATGACAAATAAGGGCAGGGGATTACCCCTGCCCTTGAGTCATTTCCTGGCAAACGGTCAGAAATGATAACCGATACCGAGATCGAAGGCGTCGAAGTCGGTTTGACCTGAGAGGTCATGCTCGCGACTGCGGAAGTCGGCCTTGAGCACCACGGCCTCGTGCGGCCAGTAGTTCATGCCCACCTCCCACTGCTCGAACTTGTCCGAGTCACGTGCCGCTTCAATGTCCTCGTAACGCACGTAGAGACCGAGGTCATCGCGCGGCTTGAAGCTGGGCTCCAGGTACCAGCCCTTCTGCTCGTCGGCGCCCGCGGCCTCGACACCCGTACCGTCGAAATTCCACTCGGCGTACAGGGCGCGCAGGGCGAAGGGACCATTCTGGTAGACGGCATGGGTCGTGAACAGGAGGCCCTCATCCAGGCCGTCGCC
>CAMYJI010000112.1 GCA_947258545.1 uncultured Ectothiorhodospiraceae bacterium | reverse complement strand
CTATTGGCGGTTCCCTGGCGGGAAACGTCTGTCACCTACCGTGAGTCACCCGCAGGATATGTGATGCGATGAGGGAGCGGGCCTCCGCTCCCCGTTGACGGTTTCCCGATACTTCGGGCTGTCAATGTCCGCCTCGAGAAGGGAGGCCCGTTGTGTCACGTTACGTGGGTATTGACTTGCATCGTCGCCGGTCGGTGGTGGTGATCTTGGATTCGGATGGCTCCAGGGTGTCGTCGCGGAGGATCGAGAACTCGCCGGTGGCTTTGGCGGCTGCGGTCGGCGAAGCCGGCCCTGAGCCGGAGGTGGTGTTGGAGGCGACTTGGGGGTGGTATTGGGCGGCTGATGTCATCGAAGCGTCCGGTGGCCGGGTTCATTTGGCGCATCCGTTGGGGGTGAAGGGGTTCGAGAACCGTCGGGTCAAGAATGACGATCGGGATGCCACCTTGTTGGCGGATTTGTTGCGGATGGGGAGCCTGCCCGAATCGTGGATTGCACCGCGGTCGCTGCGGGAGTTACGGGAGTTGGTGCGGTATCGCCACAAGTTGTCTCAGTTGCGCACGGGGTTGAAGTCTCAGGTGCATTCGGTGTTGGGCAAGGAGGGGGTGGTGCCGTCGTTGACGACGCTGTGGGGACCGGGTGGGGCCCGGTTCCTGGAGGAGACACCGCTCGGGGAGGCCTACGCGTATCGGATCGAGTCGCTACGGAAACTGATTCCCATCTACGACCGGGAGATCACCGAACTCGATCACCGGGTCCATGCTCGGCTACGAGACGACGTCGGCTATCGGACGATCCAGCAGCTGTCAGGGGTGGGTCGAGTGTTCGCCGGGGTGTTTGTGGCCGAGATCGGTGATATCACCCGCTTCCCCAACCCGAAACGATTGTGCTCCTGGGTGGGGCTCACTCCCCGTCATCGCGAGTCAGACGACAAGGTGTTCCGTGGTTCGATCACTAAACAAGGTTCGGCGTTGATACGGTGGGCGGCGATCGAGGCAGTGGCCCGGTGGCGGGGCGGCGCCCCCATCCAGGACAGCTATCTCCGGATCGCCGAACGTAGAGGCACCAACATTGCCCGGGTGGCTGCTGCCCGCAAACTCCTCACCCTGGTCTACTACGGAATGCGGGACGGTGAGATCCGCTGCCTCACTCAGGAGGCGGCGTGAGGTTCGGACACGGCAACAGTTGCGAGCTCGCTATTAGGCATGACCCCACTGCGAGTGCGGGTCGACGTATGTGAATGAGTCCAGTTGTTGCTGTGGCCGTACCGCTCCATGCCCACCACAATTGTGCGTGGCGGATGAATGCCCAGGCACCGAACCGCCTCGCCCCTCCATCGGGGCTGGAGCCGGCGACACCGTGTCCCTACTGACCAAGGAGTCTCACCACTATCTGATCTGACCAGTTGATCACCGATGCCGACCTGCCGTCGGGGTCTTAGACGCGCCCTAACACCAGGAAGAACGCGAAATATCACCCCTTGACACGGCCCACTCCCTCATGAATGCCTGATTGATACTTGGGGCATGTTGCGGGGTGTTCCCGTAGCGTCGAGGCGCTGACTGGTTGGCTCTCTGAGTGCCTGCCACCCACTGGGTTGGCTTCCTAACGAGGTGCTTGCCGGTTGGTGTCCTCGGCTGTGGCGTGGCTCGAAAGAGGCGAGAGCACACTTACCCAAATCAGGTTTGCCCGCTGCGGTCTCCGTATCCGAGTAGGAAGGGAAAGCGTATGAGTGTGATGATCGGTATTGACCCGCACAAGGGGTCACACACCGCAGTAGTGATCAACGATGATGAACAGGTGATCGAGGAGCTCCGAGTGAGAGCTTCGGCTCGGCAGGTGGTGGAGCTCCAGGAGTGGGCGGTGGGATTCGAGGATCGGTGTTGGGCGGTGGAGTCAGCCCGCGGCCTGGGCTATCTCCTCTCCCAGCAATTAGTGGCCGCTGGGGAACGAGTCCTGGATGTGCCGGCGATGCTGGCCTCACGAGTCCGAGTGCTGGGGTCGGGGAAGTCTCAGAAGAACGATCCCAATGATGCTCGGTCGGTAGCGATCGCGGCCCTCCGTCATCCGGGTCTGACGCCGGTGGTGGTGGATGATCACACTCGAGTGTTGGGGTTGTTGGCGAAACGGCATCGTGATGTAGCTCGACTCAAGAACAAGGCCGCATGTCGCCTCCACGCTCTCCTGGGGGAGCTGACCGCGGGTGGGTTGGCGTCGGAAATGACCGTAAACAAGGCCAATTCACTGCTCGAGGCCGTGGTGGTGACTGATGAGGTGACCCGCCAACGAGTAGTGATCGCTACCGAACTGGTTGAGGACATCGCCCGGTTCAACACCCAGATGCGAGCCTCCAAACAACGAATCCGCAGTGCGGTGGCTGCTTCGGGCACCAGTCTGTGCGACATCAGGGGGATCGGTCCGATCGGTGCCGCCATGATCCTGGGCGCGGTCGGTGACATCACCCGGTTCCCGACTCCGGGGCATTTCGCTTCCTATAACGCCACTGCTCCCATCGACGCCTCCTCAGGCAATCACAGTCGGCATCGGCTCAACCCGAGGGGGAACCGCAAACTCAACCATGCCCTTCATATGGCCGCGGTCTCCCAACTCCGCTACCCATGTGAAGGCCGCGACTACTACCAGAAGAAACTCACCGAGGGCAAGACCAGCAAAGAAGCCATCCGAGCCTTGAAGCGACGAATCTCTGACGTCGTTTACCGGCAACTCCGAGCCGACGCCAAGCGAATCATCAGCTGAAACGATTAGTGGGTCCGGGAGGACACCCAGGGACGACTCTGAATCCAGCGTGGCCGGCTCACACCCTGATACACCGGCACTTCGGATAAGTCACTTCCCGGACCCAA
>CAMYJI010000111.1 GCA_947258545.1 uncultured Ectothiorhodospiraceae bacterium | reverse complement strand
CGGAATAGCAGACATTGCCCCTGGTCAGGAAGGCGGTGTGCTGCGCCTTCAGGGTATCCGCCATGTTATAGCGCTCCAGACTGTCATGCGCATTGTAGAACAACGCGGAGCAGTTGGCGCCACCCTGGGTATCGGTGAGTCGCAGACAGAATCCCCGCCGAATGACAAACGACCAGTACCGCGCACCGGGTAGGGTGTCGCGATGGACGATACGGTCAGGTGCGGGTTCGCTGGCAGTCATGGTTAAGTACTCCTTAGCTGATCTGTTAAAGCGCAGCTATACCTTACATAGTTATCAGCTCGGCCTAGCCACTCGCCGCCTCTATCGCGCGCGGAACTTCCTCCTCCACATGCTGGCGAATACCTTCGATGGTACCGCGATCGGTGTGCGCCAGCGGCAGATCGTAGGTGATATTGGCACCAAATGCCTCCAGTGCCTGCTGATCGGTGCGCTGCC
The DNA here is from genome assembly GCA_947258545.1 of uncultured Ectothiorhodospiraceae bacterium. GTDB lineage: Bacteria > Pseudomonadota > Gammaproteobacteria > UBA9214 > UBA9214 > CAMYJZ01. The sequence continues at coordinate 3,281 of CAMYJI010000111.1, read as the reverse complement.
GGTCGAACACCAGCAGGCGACTGCCGAGATAAAAACCCTCCTGCAGGTCATGCGTGATCATGAACACCGTCAATCCCGTTTCCCGCCAGAGTTTCAGCACCAGTTTGTGCATGTCGGTGCGGATACCGGGGTCCAGTGCACCGAAGGGTTCATCCAGCAGTAGGATGCGTGGCTTCATGATCAGTGACTGGGCCAGCGCCAGCCGTTGCTGCATGCCGCCGGACAACTCGGAGGGATAGCGATCCAGCGCCTGGCCGAGTCCAACCGAGTCCAGCATTTCGCATGCCTGCTCGCGCGCCCGGTGTCGGGCTGCACCGAACAGGCGACCGGACAGCGGTGCCGTTTGCAGTTCAAGACCAAGCATGACATTACGCAGCACGGTCAGGTGGGGGAAGACGGAATAGCGCTGAAATAGCATGACATTACGCAGCACGGTCAGGTGGGGGAAGACGGAATAGCGCTGAAATACCACGCCCCGGTCCGGTCCCGGTTCATCACGCAACGGCTGGCCGTCCAGGATGATCTGGCCACGGCTGGGGGATTCCTCGCCCAGCAGCATGCGCAGAAAGGTGGTCTTACCACAGCCCGAGGCACCGACGATCGTGCAGAATTCACCTTCCTCCACCATGAGATTGATATTTTCCAGCACCACATGCTGGCCGTATTCTTTCCAGACATTCCTGAATTCGAGCTGACTCATGCGCCTTCCGCCGTTTGTCTGTGGAACCAGGGGAACGCAACACTGGATATGTAACGCAACAGCAGATCGGTCAGGAACGCCAGAAAGGTTATCCATATTACATAGGGCAGGATCACGTCCATGGCCAGATAGCGTCGCACCAGGAAGATGCGATAGCCAAGCCCTTCCGTTGCGGCTATTGCCTCGGCGGCGATCAGGAACAACCAGGCCGCACCCAGCGACAGCCGCACGGCGGCGATCAGTCGCGGCATTACCTGTGGCAGTACCACGCGGATAATGAGCTGCCAGGTGGAGCTGCCGAGTGTCTGTGCCTTGATGATCTGTTCGGACGGGATTTCACGCACGCGCTGTTGCAGATCCCGGATGATGAACGGCGTGATGCCGAATACCACCAGCACCACCTTGGAGACCTCGCCCAGCCCGAAGATGATGAACAGGATGGGCAGAATCGCCATGGGCGGGATCATGGAGATGGCTGCAACAAACGGCGACAGGCTGGCGCCCGCATACGGAATGATGCCCAGCATTACCCCGAATACGAGCGCCACCAGTGCGCTGATGCCCACACCCAGTGCCAGCCGTGTCAGGCTGGCACCGGTATCTGCCCACAACAGGTAATCGCCACTGCGCTTGCTGGGCTCGAAGGCCATGCGATCGATGGCCTCACCGAAAGACGACAGTGATGGGAGCAGCTTGTCGTTCGGATTCTCGGCCAGTCGCGCATCGGATGCGACCAGGTAGGCCACCAGCAGCAGCACAAAGGGCAGCATGCCCAGCAGCGCACGTGTCACGCGTCCGGGGCGCCTGTTGAGTAAACGTTTCACACTGGTCTCGTGTCAGAGCTTGCCTTCGGCTGCCATTCCCATGTAGGTGTCATCAAATCGCAGCTTTACATTACCCTTGTCTCCGCTGACCTTGTCACCCGGATAGGATGTGCCGATGAAGCCTGCATCCGGCGCACCCTCGCCCAGCAGACCGTGCTTGAAGGAGAAGCCGGCGACATTTTTCATGGTCTCGATGAGTTTTTCGCTGCGTACGAATTCGACTGCATCCTTGGCCTCGTAGAACATCCGGGTGGTGGAGAGCTGTGCATCGTACCCGGCAAGATCGGTTCCGGAGGCCTCCGCCATCTGCGTGCGCGCGGCAACGGCTGACTCGCTGTCACCCGCCATGGTCGACATGATTTCATACCAGGCACCGGTCAGTGCCTTGCCCAGTTTCGGGTTCGCGGCCAGCGTTTCGGTATTGACCACCATCATGTCGATGATCTCGCCGGGGATCTGGCTGGAGTCGAACACTTTGTAGCTGTCCGGCATGGCAAGGATCTCGCTTAGAAGCGGGTTCCAGGTGACCACTGCCGTGACATCCTTGGAACTGTAGGCCGACACCATGTCTGCGTCCGACGTGTTGACAACGGTCAGGTCCTTTTCGGTCATACCAACGCTTTCCAGACCGCGTGCCAGCAGGTAATGGGATACCGAGAGTTCCACCAGGTTGACCTGCTGACCCTTCACATCCGCCAGTGAATCCTTGCCCTTGAGGATTATGCCGTCGTTGCCGTTGGAGAAGTCGCCGACGATCAGTGCGGTGGAGTCGACACCACCGGCGGCCGGGATGGTCAGTGCATCCATGTTGGTCATGACGCAGCCATCGAAGGCGCCGGCCGTGTACTGGTTGATGGATTCTATGTAGTCGTTGATCTGGACGACCTCGATCTCGATGCCGTATTTGTCAGCCCACTTCTTGACGATACCGGCCTGGTCGCCGTAGCCCCATGGCATCCAGCCTACATAGATACTCCAGGCCACGCGGAACTTGTCCTTGGCCTGGACCTGGACGGGATTGAAAAACAGACCCATTGACAGCACCGTGATGCCGGCAAGCGTGATAATTCTCTTGATGCCCATAGAATGGAGACTCATCGCCTTCTCCTTAAATCAGTTACAAAATCAGAAAAAATGACGGGGCTCACGCCTACGACCAGGATTCAAAATCCCGTTGGCATGCGGACCCGGCAGGCACTGGGGCCACTCTCAATCAACAACCAGGGCCCAGTCACCCCAAGAAACAGCAAGATAGGTGCCAACAAATATACTTATATATATCAACCTGATATCAACCTTGAGACGATCATCCCCTAGAATAATGGGCCATAATGGTGCAGTTGGCCGCTGGAATGGGTACTTATAGTGCATGACAGGTGCGAAGCCCCCGCAAGTTCTTATCTCAGGGAGAAAATTCTCAACGGGGGCCGGTCTCTGCGCTTTTCACTGGTGCAATCAGCACCCCTGTGAACCGGGCCAAAGATATGGACGCGTAGCTTGCTAATCCATTAAGGTGAGGACATGATCGACACCAAATTCATTGATGACCTGGCCCGCCAGATCAGCGGCCACATCCCTGCCGGAGCCCGGGAACTGCAGCAGGACGTGGAAAAGAATATCCACAGCGCGCTGCAAAACGCGCTGTCCAAACTGGACCTGGTAACGCGCGAGGAATTCGACGTGCAGACCCGGGTGCTGGCCCGCACCCGCGAGAAGCTCGAGCAGCAGGAAAAGCTCATCGCCGAGCTGGAAGCGCG
>CAMYJI010000110.1:6402-8542 GCA_947258545.1 uncultured Ectothiorhodospiraceae bacterium | reverse complement strand
GATCAGCAGGGCCGCATAGGGAACAAGATTGAATACCAGAAAAAAGATCTTGAAGAGCCCGAGGAACGAATACATGACCACATTGAAGGTTTCCCGGGGATGGGGAACCATTTGCTCTGCAGACGGCAAACCAGGTCCGGCGCCAACAGACACATGGTCGTCCAGAAGAACAGCAGGGCACCGTTCATGATGGTGCTCCACATGAAAAATCGCGTCAGTGTCTGAATATCCATGAGGCCCCTGTCTTGTCTGCCTGCATCCTCCGACCTGCAGGATAATTAAACGCCGAACCGAATGCCCCTGCTATTGATCCAGGCCCTGGGGTCGGACCTGGACAACCAACTTGATTTTGATTAAACAAACCGTGAATTCCAGCCACTGTCCGGCCTTAGCCGGTCTTTTTAGGGGTCAAAATCAAGCAGCTAAAGTAGCGCGAAATCATAAACTGATCGAGCAGAAATGCCACCGCAAGAAGAGAATCTCGAATGTCATACAGGCAGAATCTTGGTGCCTGTATGTGCGGTTTAAACCCTGGAAACTATTATTTTCAGGGTAAAGAATCTTGTCATTCTAATAAGTTGCTACGGTCCGACCCCATGTATCCAGGCTGTGTTCTGCTTGTAACCATAATTTAACCTATGCTCAATTCTAATTAAGTAATTACTAAACAGCAGGTGGCGATCCTGTCCGAATGCTCCGAACATTGATTAACATATGAAACATAATGAATTGACACTTTACAGTAGTTTAAAGCTTTGCTATCTAGAAAATATGGGAGTAGGGTTGGGTAAGCCGATCATATGGATATATAAGGCTGGTTACTTGAATTTACGGAGTCCAGTCATGAGCAAACCACAATTTCTCGTTGCGGCCTGCGCCTGTATGCTAATGCTTGCAACAGCAGCCACAAGTTCAGTATCACAAGCATCTACACCACCTCCTTCAAACATCCAAGATGGCAGCTTCGAGCCACCAGGCGCGCCGGATGCATCAGCCGGTGATGTCGGCAGCTGTTTCCCCGGGTCGTTTGGTGCCTGGAACTTTTTTAACTGTAACTATGTTACCAGTAACCTGTACAGGCCCGGTGGGGATTTCAAAAACCCGAGTGCGCATGATGGCACCCAGGTACTCAAGCAGTTTGGTGAAGATGCGGGTGTCTTCCAGGATATTACGTCAAGTCCAGGCGCTACCGTTGAGGCATCAGCCTATGCCATCAGTTGGGACGGTGATGCGTTCAATAACATTGGCCTGTTGCAAATCTTTTTCTTGGATTCCGACGGCAATAATATCAGTGGCGGTTTTAACCCGGCTGCTCAGGTTGCAGCGGGAAGTGACGTAATTGTTGGCGGTGAATTTGACTATGTGCTCTCTCCCCAGGATGGCGGTGAACTTTCCGACTGGACCCTGATGGAGGTTTCGGCGGTCGCGCCTGCAGGGACGGCCTCGGCCAGAATCCAGATGATTCATATCCTGGAAGCATCTACCCCATCTCTAGGCGCACTGTTTTGGGATGATGCGAGCCTGACGTCAACACCTCCTCCATCAGTCCAAGATACCTTCCCATGGGAAATCTTCATGCCATCGATACTTCACCGTCCTGACGAAGGAACTCCTTGAACCAGCGAGCCAAAGGGGACAGATTTATTTGAGGTGTGGATATCAATCGCAGCGAGCGTGTAGTCAAATAAATCTGTCCCCTTCGCCTCCGACACCCTCTTCCTCAACACCCCGACACACAAAGCCCTTTCGCGTCGAACTGCATGGTCCTGCCGCTCAACGGCAAATACACCGGCACCTGCGTGGCGCGCATAAAAATATCGGTGCGCGTACCCGGAATCACCTTGCCGTTTTTGGTTGCCGCCTCGTTCGCATGCGAGGCAATCACCGCGTTGGGCTTGACCAGTTCATTCACCACGAAAGCGGCTTCTTTTGGCCCGGTGGTATAGGTATCACCAATATTCATGACCGCCAGCCCGGCCCGGTAATGCCGGCGCACCACGCTATCCTGCTCGGCCGTGATACCGGTATCCCCGGAAAGATAAACAACAAGGCCATTGGAGAACGTCAACACGTAGCCGGTGGGCGGTCCGGCATAGGCGGTAAGGCCCGAGGCGTGCAGCAGCTCACCCAGCTGCCCGCC
>CAMYJI010000110.1:0-6359 GCA_947258545.1 uncultured Ectothiorhodospiraceae bacterium | reverse complement strand
TCACCCCGTTAACCTTTCGTGAAGCGCCGAAACGGACAAGTTCAGCATCCTTGGGATCACCACCCAGCGCCTCGAGCTTGCTGGCAAAGAACTTCGGCATTTCACTGCCGGTAATGATTTTCGCCTTTTTCGCCAGGGCGATAGTCACACTGCTGGTATTGGGCAGCGCGTTGACTGGCGTCAAGGGTGTCGCACAACTACCCTGGTTCGTGGCTTCGATGTGCTGGTTACCGACATGGTCACCGTGCATGTGGCTGACGAGTACGACATCGATCCTACCCAGGCGCGGATCCTTCGCACCCGCCACGGTACGCCCGGCATCGTAAAGTAACCGCGTGCCATCCGGATCTTCGAAAATCAGCGCCCTGTCACGACCACAGAACTCACCGTCATGGCTACCCAGCGGGGTCACCTTGACCGTATCGGCCATCAGCGGGGAAGCCGCCAGAAAGAACAGGACCAGGATAAAAAGAAAGGGTGTGACTACAATTGTGCGCATGGAATTTCCTCCGGTGGTTTACTCAGTCGTCTGACTATTCAGTGTCAGAGCACGTTTGTCGATATTACAGCCTTACCGCCTGCATCCGGTCCATCGAGGTGCAGGAGTGCCCCGTTTATGCCCGGCGCTTAACCGGGTACGGGCGCGAAAGATGAATCTAATCGGCCCAGGGACCTGTCTGAAACCACTTCTTTCCCCTGCACCGCCCCCCGCACATAACAGACACCTGTGATCAGCAGGGCCGCATAGGGAACAAGATTGAATACCAGAAAAAAGATCTTGAAGAGCCCGAGGAACGAATACATGACCACATTGAAGGTTTCCCGGGGGATGGGGAACCATTTGCTCTGCAGCCGGTAAACCAGGTCCGGCGCCAACAGACACATGGTCGTCCAGAAGAACAGCAGGGCACCGTTCATGATGGTGCACCACATGAAAAATCTCGTCAGTATCTGAATATCCATGAGGCCCCTGTCCTGTCTGCCTGCATCCTGCGAACTGCAGGAAAATTAAACGCCGAACCGAATGCCCCTGCTATTGATTGCCGCAGGGAAATTCCTCGGCTATCGAGAGCAGGACAAAGCCTCTGCCTGCATAATGGCGAATATCCGGATTCTGTTCGAGGTACTTCCGGGTAATATCGGCAACCTGCTGTAATGTTATTTCCGCCGGCACACAGAGTTTCTCGGTATTCGCATCAACCACACCTGCGACATAGCCCATGAACAAGGCCTCCTTGACCGGATCATCCGAAGTCGCGAAGGCGTACATATCGGACCCACTGAAGTAGTTACCCCGCGACAAAGGCGCCTTTATCGGTATGGCAAGCAGTATTACCAGGAACAGGGTGCGTGCTTTCATCAGCCTGCCTTGATAGAAGAATCAGAACCCGGGGACATACCGGTTTTTTCACCCACCCGGTTTTCCCGTGAAGGGATAATAAGACCGGTATATCCCACGGGTGCCCCCTTGTCACGCACTCACCCGGAATCCTCGCCGGACCGGTCGGTATGCACGATCCCGACCTTGACCTGGGTCAGCAATGCGGCCTGGCGCCCAGCACCGCCAGCCCCGGTGCCATGGCCGGGCGCCGCACCGTTGCACGATAGACCACTCGCAGGAACGTCGTCCTCTGGGACAATTGTTTGAAGACCTTACCCATTGCGGCCTCGCGGCCTAACCCGACCTGCATCCGGGCTACATTGTTGGACCCCCTCTCGCATGAATGGGAGGGGGCCAGCTCGTAGGATGGGCAAAGGCCCGTGGCCGTGCCCATCAAGCCTCATTTGTCGGGCACGCTACGCTTTGCCCAACCTACCCCTCCGTGCACCCTCCGCACCGTTGGCATCTAGAAACCGCCGCCCGTCCGGAAGCCGCCACCGCCACCGCGCGAGCGCCAGCCACCGATTCGGGGCAGGCGAAAGCGGCCCCCGAATCCGCCCCGCCCGCGCGGGAAATGCCAGGGACTGCGCTGCGACTTCCGCGACTTCGGCAGGCCCAGGCCGCCGCTGCCGAAATCCGGCCAGGCGCCGACATCGCGATGCCGCTGGTGGCGCTCGAAAACCCGCCATAACTCGTCGCTGTTGATCAGGCCGTTCAGGAACTGGCCCAGCATGGCCGTGACCAGGCCTTCGTTGCCGAAGCCGGAACGGACATCGTCGAATCGACGCCGCTTGAAGCGCCGCCGCAGCTTTTCGACTTCCTGCAGCCTGGCGAGTTTCCCCTCGTGCAGGCGGCGATGATCGCGCAGCTCTGCCTCCAGGTCGGTGTGCCGCTCGCGCAACTCGGCCACTTCGCGCACCAGGCGATTGTCCTGCGCGCTGACCGTCTCGTGCGCCGCGTCGTTGAGTTCCAGCAGGCTCTTGTTGCCCAGGGCATCGCCCAGTGCCCGCAGGCCCTGCGCCATGTAGTCATCCCTGGCCTCGGCGAAGGCGGTGCGCTGTTCCAGCAGCCGATCGCCCGCCGCTTCCTGCTGCTCGATGCCGTCGTCGATGGCATCCAGCGCGTCCAGCGCCTGCGCATGGGCCGCCTGCAGGGCCGGCAGGCCGGCCGCCTCGGCCCGCGCGGTCTCCAGGGCCGCCAGCACGTCCAGCGCCGCCTCCGCGTCGCGGCGTGCCGCCTGCGCATGCGACTGCAGGCGCCGGGGGATCTCCGTCAGGGTCCAGTAATTGACCCGGTACTCGTCGTAGTTGCACAGGCTTTCCACCCAGCGGTCCAGGTAGCGCCCCAGTGGCCCGGCTTCGTATTCCGGCGTACCGTACCTGCGCCGCCACAGGTACATGAAGAGCTCGTTCTCCTCGTAGGGCCGTCCCTTTTCCTGGCGGTCCGCCTCGGCCTGCCGGGCCTTGTCTTCGGCCCCGGCGGCGATGCCGTCGAGCCGGCGCGTTTCCCCGAGCTGTGCCTGGTAGGCGGCGTCCTCCTCGAGTTCGCCCTGCACGCGGTGCTCGCAGTCGATGACCGCCTGCGCCCGCTCGTTGACCAATGCCTGCTGCGCAGCCCGCTCGTTCTCCAGCTCGTCCAGGGCCCGGGTGGCGGCGGCGATGTCGTCTTCCAGCTGCGCGTAGGCCTGGCGTCGTTTCTCGAGCAGGGCCAGCGCGCGCTGGTCGGCCGCCTCCAGCTCGCCCGTGAAGGTCGCGCGGGACAGTTCATCGAGCCGGATCTCCGCCAGCTCCTTCAATCCCTGCGCCTGGGCATGGCGGTTGGCCTGCAGGGCCTCGCCGAGCCGGTTGAGCTCGGCGTCGATGCGGTTGACGTCCCCGCGCACGGAAGACAGCCCCCGGTTGAGTTGCTGCAGGGTCTGCAGGCCGCTGAGCATGCCGTCCGCGTCCATTACCATTCCGTGATCGCGGCACCGGTGGTCTGGATGCCGTAGTCGGGTGCCAGCTGTCCCGGCCGCTTGCGACCGACCTCGCGCTGCTGGATGATGCCGTCATCGCGCTTGTCCTCGGCGATGCGCTCGAACACGGCGTTATCGACTCGGAGACCCCACCGGTCGACGACCCGCGTCCTGCCCGTTTCCTCGCTGGTGACCGGCAGGGACAGCACCTGGCCGCGGGCATCGACGGCCTCGACGATCAGGTAGTGGTTGCGCGCCCGGGTATTGATATCGGGGATGCGCCAGACCCCCGACTGCTCGCCCGCGCGCTGGATGACCCGCAGGGTGTAGGCGCCAGCGCGGTCTCGTCGGCGCTTGCCTTGACGACCGCCGCGTAGCGCTGGGCCAGCGCGCCCGGCAATTCGGCCCGGGCCGCCGCCTCGGGGCGGACGGCGATCAGGTAGTAGGCCAGCCACAAGCCGAGCACCATGACCAGCAGGACCAGGGCCGGCTTGAACCACTTGTCGCGCCGGACATAGAGGCGCGCAAGGCGTGTCGCGAAGCGGGTCTTGGGGGGGGTATAGCGGAATCGGTCCTCCTCCAGCGCCCGCACCCCATCGGCCAGCACCGCATCGGACACCTCGATGCCCTGGGCGCGGTAGATCTCGCGCAGCTTATCGATCAGCCGCTCGCGCCGCCCCTCGCTGTCGAGCTCGCGGTCGACCAGCTGCTGGCGGTGCCGCAGGGTATCCACGACATCCATCGCCACCATCAGGTCTTCCAGCGGCGCCGTCTCTGCTGCCTTTGCCACGGTACTGCTCCGCGAACCGCCCGCTCAGGCTAGAACTTGTGCGGCAACGGCAGGGAATCGCCGCGGTTGACGATGACGGCCAGGCGCTGCTTGCCATCCTCGACCGCGTCGCGGATCTCCTGGGCATTCCGGGTGGAGAGCTTGCGCATCTCGTCGATGATCGCGGTGGTGCGGTCCTGGAAATTCACCACCGACTCGACCAGTTTCTTCACGGCATCGGCGCGGATGGTCGGGCCATAGCCCGCCTTCACGGCGGCCTCCTGGACCTTGCCGCCGATATCGGCCAGGTCTTCCAGGCTCTGCGAGACGCCCTCCTTCATCGCCTCCAGCGTGCGCGTGCTCTCGTGCAGGCCGAACAGCCCGGTGAACGAGGCGGTCAGGGCCGTCAGCACGGTCTCGTTGGTGCCGAAGAAGGTGATGGCCTGCTTGTAGACCCGGTCCTTGGCGCTGGTGGTCTGCATCAGGCGCGCCATGATGACCTCCGAGGTGTTGTAGCTGACCGTCAGGTTGTCGGACAGGTCTTTGGCGATCTGGTAGCGGTCCTCGGCGTACTGCAGCTCGCGCAGTCTCTCGTCGCGCGCCAGCTCGAGCTTGGCCCGTTCCGCCAGGTCGTCGCCCGTGAAGTTGCCCACCGTCTCGGCGGCCTGCTTGAGCCGGCCCTGCGCCTCGTTCCAGAGGGCCTCGGCCTGCTGCAGGATATCCAGGGCGTGGATCTCGGACTCCTTGATGGCGCCGCGAAAGTCCTGGTAGGCGTTCAGGATGACGCGCTCGCGCTCGATCTGGTCGCGGGAATCCCCGGCCACCTCGAGGTAGGTGTGCTTGATCTTGTCGAAGCGCGACGCGATATCGCCGCGGGTGACCTTCATCCAGACGTTGGCGATCCGCTCGAAGCTGTCGATCCTGCCGTCCTCGACCTGCTGCACCATGCTCTTCGCGTCGTCGCGGATGCTGTTGAAGGCCTGGGTGATCTCCTCGTAGCGCTCGCCCAGGTTCATCAGGCTGACCTGTTCGCGTACCACGTCGTTGAACACGGAGGCCTGGGACAGGGTGCGGGCAATGGCGACGGCCTTCTCCTCGTCGATATCGGTGATGCGTTTCAGCAGGGTGAGTACCGGCGCCTCTTCCACGCTCTCCGGCACCAGGCCCAGGTCACGCAGCTGATTCATCGCCTTTTCGAGGTATTGCAGGGTCGTACCGGTCATGGCTCTCGTCCTCCGGAATAAGTGCTGATTGATTATAAGGGTTGCAGGCGGCACAAGTGCGCCAACGGCCATACAAACAAGGCCCGGATTCCCGGGAAAATCCCTGTTTGCCGTGCACCTGGAACGGATACCGCAGCCGCTGTCACGCGCACAGGCAGGCAAACACCCGGCCCCGCATGATGCAGCAGATTAACCAGCCTGTCGAATGAATGTCACCCGGACAGCCTATGAATTCACAGAAATTAACGTCATGAGTTAAATGTAAACCTGTAGGAACGCCGCATCCCTGCACGATCTACCACCCCGCAGGAGCGCCTCGTTTATGCCCGGCGCTTAATCGGTTTCAGGCGTGATCGCAGAATAATTGCTCATCACTGTCACCCTTTCGGGTGGTGTCACGTTAACTATTAATTACGCCTAATAAAGCGAGCAAAAGGAGTATCTTATGAATCCGAAGACCATCACCAGCGCAGTAATCGCCGCCATACTGAGCTTTTCGCTGGGAATGCCGGCGATCGCGCTGGCCGGCGATCGTAGCCATGACCGCCAAGGTTCCAGCCATAGCGGTGGCAAACACTACAAACAGGACAGGCACTATAAACGCGACCACAAACGCCACAACAAACGCCACAGCACGCGCCACAGCAAGCGCCATTACGGCTACAACAAACACCGTTACAAGGGACATTCCTATCCCCGTTATTATGGTCACGGGGGCTATGGCGGCCACTACTACTATGATGATGATGACTACGATGAGCTGCTATTTGGCCTGATAACCGGCGGGATTCTCGGCTATGCGCTGAATCAAAGCCAGCGTAACCCACACTATGACTACCCCCCTGCACCGGAGCCGTACCGTCAAGGCAGTGGCAGCTGCCTGCAGGAGCGCGAGTACCAGACAACCGTCATTGTCGGCGGTCGTTCGGTTGACGCCTATGGGACTGCCTGCCTGCAGCCGGATGGTTCGTGGAAACGCAGCCCGCCAAGAGTCGCCAACTACTGATTGCTCGTCCTTCTCTCCTCCCAATC
>CAMYJI010000109.1 GCA_947258545.1 uncultured Ectothiorhodospiraceae bacterium | reverse complement strand
ACTTTGTCGGCCGGTATGTATTGAAATTCGTTGCGCGGCGGCCCGATGAGCTCTTCTATCGAGACGTTGAAGGCGGTTGCGGCTTTACTTAGAACCGAGAGTGTCGGGTTGGCACTACCGGTCTCCAGGCTGGCCCACGTCGGACGTGGGATTCCGGACAGGTTGGCAAGCTGCTGTTGAGAGAGCTGGCGCGCTGCACGGAGGCGCCGAACATTATCGGCAAGATTGCTTTTTACATCCGCCATGTCAGTAAACTAGCAGTCTGCTACTACAATAGCAATTTTGTTGTTCGAATAGCTGATCGGGTTCATTCTTGAAGACAGCAACAAGAGGAATAAATCATGACAATTCGGATGGAACACGCGAACCTGCACGTTCGCCACTTTGATGAAGCGGTGAGATTTCTATCGACCGCATTCCCAGAGTTCAAGGTGCGCAGTGAATCGACCCAGAACGGCCTTCGCTGGATGCATATTGGCACAGACGAGACATACATCGCGCTGAATGAAACCAGGCAGGAACGTGATTCAGGTTGGGCGCCGTACAGCGGCAAACCCGGCGTTAATCATCTCGGTTATGAGGTAGAAGACGTTGATGCATTGCGCGAACGGCTCGCGGCCGCGGGATTCGAGGAAAAGACCATCCCCAATAATCATCCGCACAGGAAACGTGTCTACTTTAACGATGCCGAAGGCAACGACTGGGAGTTCGTGCAATACTTCACCAACAACTTGTCACTGCGCAACGATTACGACTTGCCTGATTAACGACATGGAAGACAGGCTAGAGACCTGGTCTGGCCGTAAACAGAAGGTCCGGGATAGACTGCTGACCGCCTTCTGGTTACCGGAAGAAAACACGCTGGAGTGTGCACCCTGGTGACGTATTGTTTCTCAGAGAGTGAATATCTGAATGAAAATTGCATCTACGATAATTCTGGTACTGCTGGTGTTTCTGGCTGTTTCCTCCGGTGCCACAAAAATCGCCCTGATGCCGCAGGATGTTGAATTCTTCGGAAAATACGGCTTCTCAAACCCAACCCTGATCGGCTTCGGAGCGACGCAGTTGACCGGCGGCATCTTGCTGCCGTTCAGGAAAACCAGATTCGCCGGAGCCGCCATCGTGGCGATCACGTTCCTCGTATCGCTGGTGCTGCTAATGTTGGACGACAACCTGCCAGTAAGCGCTGTCACCATGGTTGCCTTGTTATTGTTAGGCGTGGTCATGAAAAAGAGCTGGAACACGACTTCATCGAAACCGTGAAATTGCCGAGGGAGCGCTGTCGTCCGGACGCATTCGCCTGGACAAATACAGCTACAATGACGGCCACCGGCGTTTATCGCGGTTACTAGCAATACCAGTATCCGCCCGTGTGGAAAGCGAGGCGCTCGCAAATGAATTCACCCCAACCTGCGCGACTCGCGGGCACACTCCTGCTGCTGTCGTCGCTGGGCAGCCTCACCGTTGTAACGGTGCTTACCGTGTGGGCCGGTGCACTGACGCCAGGTTACAGCCACGCGTCGCAATTCATCAGTGAACTTGGCGAAACGGGCGCTCCCTTCGAATGGCCCGTACGATTGGCGGGCTTCCTGCCCGCGGGCTTGCTCATGGCGGCGTTCGCTTTCTTGGCATTCAGGGCGATCCCGCGTTCGCGCCCAGTGACCCTTGGCTTGATTGGGCTGGTCCTTTATGCGGGAGGCTATCTCGCAGCAGTGCTCTACCCCTGCGACTCTGGATGCCGTCCGGACGAACCCAGCACATCGCAGCTGATCCACAACGCCGCAGGGCTTATTGGCTACCTGGCTACGCCTGCATTCCTGTTTACACTGGCCAGGGCGACGCGCAGGTGGCCGGGCGCTGGCTCACTATCGGTCACGGGCTATGTCGCATCGGCTTTGGCACTGGTTGGGCTTTTGACGCTGTCGCCCGCTTCTGACGTTGTAGGCCTAAGCCAGCGCACAATCGAGTTTGCTGTTCTCGGGTGGATCAGCTTGCTTGGCATCTACCTGGCGAAGCAAAGCCGCCGCTAAGTCATCATAAAGCTGCACGCGTAACAATCGCTTCTAGCCGAACCACCTGGCGTCACTCGTCCGGACGTATTGGCCGAACCTTGACGTGCCGGCTTATCAGGCACATCGTCCCTCACTCCGGACCCGGAATCAGCGCATGAGAGTTTTGGTACTTACGTATGGAACCACGGGCGACGTCGTTCCCTATGTGGCGTTGGGAAAAGGCCTGAAGAAACGCGGCCACAGCGTCGTCATCTGTGCCAATTCAAGATTCGAGGAATTCATTACGCGTCACGGACTCGAGTACGCGTATATGAGTGACGAGATCACGCAGCTCATCGAATCGGCAACCGGGCGGAGCGCAATGGAGGGGCTTAGCAGCTTCTTCGGGTTCCTGGTCACTGTCCTCAAACTAATGAGAAGGAATCACGCCATCCAGGTGGAGATACTCCATGACACATGGACTGCGGCGCAGCAGCACGAACCGGATCTCATCCTGTTCAGCCCGAAGAATATTGCGGGTGTGCATTTTGCCGAAAAGCTGAACATCCCGGCAGTGTCGGCGCCGTTGTTCCCGCAATTCATCCCTACCGGCGAGTTTCCGGCGCTCGGCTTTCCAAAGTTGTTCCGGGGCGCCGGCTACAACCGGTTTTCATACCGAGTTGTGCGCAAAATAAGCGGGTTGCTTGGGGGGAAAACGCTAAAGAACTGGAGAGAGGAGAACGGCCTGCCACCTGCTTTTTGCGGTATCGATGTTTGCCATGATTCATCGGGAAACTCGATTCCTGTCGTTAACGGGTACAGCGCTTCCCTTGTGCCATCGCCGCCTGACTGGCCAGACTCGGTTCGAACGTCCGGCTTCTGGTTCCTGGAGCGGCCAGGCGACTGGTCCCCACCGGACGATTTGTTGTCCTTCCTGGCTGCCGGGCCGCCGCCGGTCTACGTGGGCTTCGGCAGCATGGCGTCCAGCCAGTCGAAAAAATTCAGAACAGACAGCGTGCCTCACGACTGGTTGTTTCCCCGAGTCAGTGCCGTCGTGCACCACGGCGGCGCGGGCACGACGGCAGCTGGTCTGCGAGCGGGGTGTCCGACCCTGGTCTGCCCGATTTTTGGTGACCAGCCGTTCTGGGGCAAAGTAGTTCACGACCTGGGCGCAGGTGCGGACCCGATTTATCAGAAGAAGTTAACGGTTGATAACCTTCACGACGCAATTACCCAGCTCCTGAACACCGCTTCGATGAAGGAAAAAGCAATGGAGTTGGGTGTACAGATCAGCAATGAGGATGGAATTGCTGCGGCTATTGCTGTTATCGAGTCTGAGCAATAAGTGCGGAGGGACCACTTCCCCGAACTCATCGAATGGTACCGGCACCCAACTCTGCGTACAGGAACTGTTCGATAGCAGCCTTTGTATCAACGGGCGCCTCCAACATGGGCAAGTGGCCTATATCCGGCAGCAGTACGGTTTCTGATTGTGGAATGCGTTCACTAAAACTTAATGCTGAGGACGGAAGAACGAAGGCATCCTTGTCACCCCAGATGAGCAACGTTGGTGCTTCGATCGAGTTCGCCAGGTAAGCCAACTCGGGTTCGCGGCCCAGCTGTGACCGGTTGGAAAAAGCCTGTCGATTCCCGGGATACCGCATCAATTCCCAGAACTGGTCGACGAGCTCATCGGTAACAAGGTCATCGTCGTAAATCGCTGCTCGAGTGGAGCTCTCTATCATGCTTCTGGGCAGCGTATACTCGGAAAGCCAGCGGCCAAAACCAGTCTGCATCAGTTGCTGGCCCAGGCTGAGTTTCGGCATCGGATCTTCGTTTCTTGCGGGCATCCCGGATGCGGAAATCAGGATCAGGGCATCCACTGCTTCAGGGTGGTC
>CAMYJI010000108.1 GCA_947258545.1 uncultured Ectothiorhodospiraceae bacterium | reverse complement strand
AGAGCAGCCGATTCGTAATCGGCAGGTCGTTGGTTCGACTCCGACCGCCGGCACCAGTTAGGCGGGCATCGGTTCGCAAAACATTGTTCTTTCTGTCATATAAAGGATTTGTCTCAGAAGGGGTATGCTGGAGAAGGGAGGAGAAACGATGCTGTCAAAGGCTATGAGCCTCTCGGGATGCGCCGTTCCCTCCCTTCACCAGCGGTTCCAAGAGCCTCTTTGAACAGGTCTCGTTAAATCGCCTTTAACGAATATGAACAGGCCAGGAACCGTACCATCAGCACTGTGAGAGGATAGAAGAAAATGATGAACAAGGCACGTACTTTTGAGCCATTTTGTCGCTGTACTGGCCTTGGAATCGATGTTTCCAAGGCATCCCTGGCGGTGGTCGGGGTCGAGGGAGAAACAGTGTGGCGTATGGAGATTGCCAATATAGTGGAGGCCATTGAGGCCCTGGCCAAATCGCTGAGTGAGGGCGGCTATCGCCACAAGGTGGTGTGTGAATCGACCGGGCATTACCATTTGTTGCTGGGGCTGATCATGGCCCGTCATGGGCTGGATTTACGGATTATCAATCCGTTGCAATCGAGCAAACATCAGCAATCACGGATCCGCAAAACCAAGACCGATAGCATCGATGCTTATGTGCTGGCGACCATGTGCGAGACCGAGCGAGACTTGCCTGCGGCGCCCCATTTGCAGCCTACGCAGGTGTTGATTCGCCTAAAACAAGGGCAATTGCACGCCTTGGATAAGCAGCTGCAACGGTTGACGCAGAGTGTGAACGCCTATGCTGAGACCTATGCCCAGTTAGGCTTGGAATCGAGTGCCAGTGCGGTGGCACTCCAACAGGGGATCGCGGCACTAAAGGCCACCAAGCGGCACCTACAAAAAGAGTTGGAGGCGCTGTTCGCACAGGGCGAACACAATGACGTCGATATGGCCAAACTGCGCGCCGTGCCGGGCTTCTCACCGATGGTCGCCGGCCTGGTCAGCACCGCTTTTGATCGTCAAGCCAAGAGCGACCGGTCGTGGGTTGCCTATGCGGGCCTGGACGTCAGCATCCGGGAGAGCGGCACATGGCGCGGTCGCGGAAAGCTGACCAAACGCGGCAACAGTTTCTTACGCAAACGATTGTATTGTGCGGCATGGGGTGCGGTGATGAACTACGATGAGGTACGTCATTATTACGATACCCTCAAGGCGGCCGGTCGGAATCACGTTGAAGCGTTGTGCATCATTGCGCGGAAGTTATTACGCATTGCCTACACCATCCTGGTGAAGGGCAAGGAATATGACCCAGCCCTTGCCTTCGCCAGGCAAATTGTTGACAAGTCGCTTTAACAGGCATCCCGAGGCTAAAAGCCGAGGGATCTCACCGTGTCAAACTCGTCACCAACGTGTAAGACGGTGAGATTCCTCGCGAGGCTCGGAATGACATGAATTGGCGGCACTGGGGTTTTAATGGGACACCAATGGGTCGGACCTAACATATCGTGCTTTCATTCCCGGCCGGTCGCGATCGGCCGCTGGGGATCGGTGATCCATTCGCTCCAAGATCCAGGATACAGCTTCGAACCGGTCAGCCCGGCAACCTCCATCGCCAACATATTGTGACACGCAGAGACCCCGGAACCACAGCTGTGCACCACCGTACTCGCGTCACGCCCTCGCAATAGCGCCGCAAATCGATCGCGGAGGATCTCGGCGGATTGAAATCGCCGGTCTTCCCCGAGGTTCATCATATGGTACAGATTCTCCGAGCCGGGTATATGCCCGGCTACCGGATCCACCGGCTCCATTTCTCCGGCATACCGTTTCGCAGCCCGGGCATCAAGCACCAGGATCGCATCGGTATTCATCGCGTCGATCAACTGATTGACATCCAGCCACCGCGACCGGTCGGGCCGCGGCGTAAACGCCTTATGGGCGCTCGGCCTGAGGTCCTGACTCACCGGATAGCCGGCGTCGGTCCACGCCTGCCAGCCGCCATCGAGCACCGCCGCGGCGCCGTGGCCCAACCACTGCAACATCCACCACAATCGCGCAGCGAACGACCCGCCGGCGTCATCATAGGCCACCACTTGTTCCTTATCGCTAACCCCGTGCCGCGCCAACCAAGCGGAGAAAGGCTCGATGTCGGGCAGCGGATGGCGACCGCTGTCAGCCCGCCGCGGCGCCGACAAGTCCTCATCCAAATGGGCGTAATAGGCCCCGGGAATATGCGCTTGCCGATAGTCGCGTCGACCGCGTTCGGTGTCATCCAGGGCAAACCGGCAATCGAACACGATCCAGCCAGGATCATCGAGATGTTGTTTCATGATCTCAGTCGAGACGATAGTCGAATACGGCATCACTCACCCCTTTGTTCAGGATCACCCAATAAGCGTTGCAACAATGCTTTTGCGTGTTCGTAAATGCCCGGCCGATGACTCTCTCGCGGGCCCGCAACGTTAAGTATTTCAATGCGGTTGGTTTTCAACCACCGCCGGAATGCGTTAACGTCCAGCGTCCCCATTGTCTCACTAATCCAATAGGGTTTGTGCAGCCTTTCGGCGCAGGCCTTAGTAAACAGTGTGCCCCCAGTGAGCGGCCGGTCGCTAATAATCAACGTACCTTGTGAATCACGAACATTCCATTTAGTACGCTGGGTATATTGATCACTGGGTGTCTCTTGTAACGGGTAGCGCGTATCGATGCTGCCATCTTCCGCACGGCGTCCGGCCGGGCACCAGCCTCCGCAATGAATCGACGATTCCAGCGCCACGTCTAAAGCCGCGCGATCTACACCCGTTTGCCCTCCAGAAACAATTTTGCTCAATGCCATGTCGCGCCTTGCAATGGCCGCGCCATTAAGCGTACGCTGACAGGCCCGCTACGCACAAACCGATTATTGATGGACACCCTCACCATACCGCTGTTTCCCCTGAGTACCGTGTTGTTCCCCGGAGGGCCTATTCCATTACGCATTTTTGAACCCCGCTATCTCGAAATGGTCAGTCATTGCGTTAAGAAACAA
>CAMYJI010000107.1 GCA_947258545.1 uncultured Ectothiorhodospiraceae bacterium | reverse complement strand
GTGGGTTTTATCGCCCTTGCAGGTGTTGCCGTGGAGATAGGTGTCGTCATGCTTGTCTACCTGAACCAGGCTATTCGCCAGCACATGGCGACGGCCGAGGAGGAGTCACGCGCACTAACCCTCACTGACGTTCGCCAGGCCGTTATAGATGGTGCCTTGCTGCGCGTACGTCCCATCATGATGACGGTGGCAGCCATCATTGCAGGCCTCCTGCCCATCATGCTCGGTAGTGGCACCGGCTCCGAAGTAATGCGCCGCATCGCCGCGCCCATGGTCGGCGGCATGGTCAGCGCAACCATTCTCACACTGATCGTTATTCCTGCGCTGTTCCTGCTATGGCGCAGTCGATCACTTCATGTAAGCAACTAAGTGAAAGGACTCTTACTATGAACATCAAGACATTTCTGACTGTCGGCGTCGTCGTTGTAATCGGTGGACTACTCGTGTTTGCCAGAACCTCGAACGATGTCTCGGAGACAACTACTATCGATGCCCCGGACAAAGCAACCTACGACCAGGCGAAGCCTGATGTCATGACCGTCTACAAGACGGAGGCGTGTGGGTGCTGCCTGAACTGGGTTGATCACCTTGAGACCAATGGCATGGACGTCGAAGTAGTCAACGTTGCCTCGACCGCACCTACACGAGAACACTTTGGCGTGCCGCCGCAGCTACTCTCGTGCCACACCGGTTCGATCAACGGCTACTGGGTTGAAGGACACGTGCCAGCGGACTTGGTGCAGAAGCTGATTGCTGAAAAGCCTACAGACATTCGCGGCATCTCGGCGCCGGGTATGCCGATGGGTTCACCCGGCATGGAAGGCCCGAATCCGGTGCGGTACGACATCGTGGCGTTTCACGATGATGGCAGCACTAGTGTGTACGCTACACGGCAAGGTAAGGAGGCTGTCGAGTAATCCCTCTCCCAACAGGTGCGGCTCGCCGCGCCAGCCTCACGTGTCGGACTGGTGCTACACTTTTCCCCGGTCCGACACGAGGCACTTGAGGGAAAATGGCGACAGAGCCCATAGTGCAAACAGAGCCCAGATCAAACAGCAGAGCTTTATGGCTTGCAATAGTCGCTGGCGCCATCATGGCGGCCGGCGTCTTGGCGCTGTGGTACGTCATCGATGAACGTGCTGAGGAGCATGCAGGGTCCTCCGTCGATCACACCGTGCACATGAATACGCTGTTGATCAGTCAGGACGCCGAGAATCGACTGCTGGCACTCGACCGCCTGGCACGTCGCTCCCTTACTGACAGGGAACCCTCTCAGGCAGATTGGGAAGCGGACGCTCGGCGCTACTTGAGGGACATGCCCGGTTTCCAGGCCCTGCAGTGGCTCGATACAGAGTTTGCCACGCGTTGGCGCGTCGCCCGCGCTGACCAACTGGCCGATGCTCCTGACCTCGGCAGCGTTCATGCTGTGCGTGCGGCCGTGGCCAAGGCAAAGGAGAGCGGCACGCAGGAGTTCAGCGAAGTCTTCATGCAAGACGGCAGCGCGCCGCGCGTTGTTATCGTGGTGCCGGTATTCCACCACGGAGATATCGAGGGGGTTATAGCTGGTGTCCTTGAGCCGGAACAGTGGCTGGAGGCGGTGATTGGTGGCGTGCAGAGCAACGACCATCATCTTCAGGTCTTGTTAGAAAATCATGCCGTGTACCATTTCGATGTGCCAGGCGACACACTCGACCCCCAAAAAACCAGGGCCAGCCAGTTTCAGACTGGTGGGCTCGAATGGACAATACAGGTAACCCCCGCCACGTGGTTCCTGTCGGCGGGGCATGCGGATTCGTCCACCCTGGTGCTGATTGTGGGCCTTCTGTTGAGCGGCCTGACGACGGCGGCAGTCTACTTCGGCTTTGCCGCTCGAGATCGATCGCACGAGTTCCATGACATCGCACTGCAACTGGAGACATTGTTTCGCAATCTCCCCGGTATGGCCTATCGCCGCAATCAAGCGCCGGATATGTCGATGGCATTTGTCAGCGAAGGCTGTCAGGCGTTATCCGGATTTCCGCGCCAGATATTCGCGGACGGGGAGAAAGACTGGCTAGACCTCGTGCATCCGGACGACAAAGAACGCGTGACCGCCAGCATTCAGCGTGCTCTGTCCGCTGGCGAGGCCTTTGAGGTCGAGTACCGCATCACCGATACAGACGGCAAGGTTCGCTGGATGTGGGAGCGTGGTCGTGCGGTGCCGTCAGAGGTCGACCATCACTCGCACCTGGAAGGTTTCGTGACCGACATAACTGAGCAGCGTGCTGCGGAAAGCGAGGCACGCGAACACCGTGAACATTTAGCACACGCAGACAGGCTAAACATGATGGGCGAAATGGCCACCGGAATTGCGCACGAAATTAATCAACCGCTGTCAGCTATATCGATCCTGGTACAGGCGGGTGATCACCTGATTCATACTGAGCGTTATGAGAGGCTTGCCGAAATACTCGACAAGCTGGTTCGGCACGCGCACAGAGCGAGTGCTGTAATTGATCGTATGCAACAAATGGCCAAACGCCACGAAAGCGTCAAGGAAACAATCGACTGTGACGAGCTTGTAAGAGACGTTACAAGACTCGCCGAAGCCGAGGCGAGAGTGCGCGACATCGAAATCGAAATAGACACGCAGAAAGACTTGCCGGCAGTTTTCGTCGACGCGGTGCAAATTCAACAGGTAGTGCTCAACCTTCTACGAAACGGAATGGACGCCATGCAATCAATAGCCTGTCGCAATGGCAACACTATAGGGATAAGAATGCGATCGCATGATGATGGAGGCGTAGAGGTGGCTGTCATAGACAAGGGGAGCGGTGTGCCAGAGGACGTAGAAGAACTGCTTTTCTCACCCTTCGCCACGACCAAGAAGTCTGGAATGGGGATGGGATTGTCAATTAGCCGGGCGATCGTGACGGCACACGGTGGCAGCCTCAACTTTCGAAACAACAGCGATGGAGGTGCGACGTTCTATTTTACTCTACCTCCCGCAGAGCAAGGTGATACTCCATGAGCGAAGAACAAGTTGTTTACATCGTGGATGATGATTCCGATGTCCGGGAAAGCCTGGTGATCT
>CAMYJI010000106.1 GCA_947258545.1 uncultured Ectothiorhodospiraceae bacterium | reverse complement strand
TATACGGTCCTCATCACTCGGTTGCCTGCGTGCGCTGATCAAGCGCGCCCAGGCTGGTACCTTTACACCGGAGCGTGCCTTGCGCGTGGCACAGGCACGCAAGGCACGACAGCGAATGGAGGCGGCACAAGCGCACGTCGAGCTGCCCGCACCCGGACCGATCGACGAAGCCAGTCCGCTGGTGCGCCGCATGATGGAGATAGCACAACGCTCATGCAGGAAATAACCAGTGGCTTCATGAAACCACCACAACATATCTGCACTGAAGGTTGCCCGATGCTACCAAATGCAGCCTGTGTGATGGCAATAGCCTAGCGTACAGACTGCCACGATCGAAGCGGCCGCGTCACTACCGAGCGCAGCGCAGTAGTGACGCGGATGCAATCAGGATTGCTCGGCCAGCGGGTGTATTACCCGGCCTCCGAGGTGGCCAGAATCATCATTGGTAAGAACGAGGCATGAGTACCACCATCATCCGCGCTACACACCGCGACCGTCCTTTCATCATCGATCAGCGTACCGTCGAGAATGACCACTTGTCTTGGGCAGCCAGGGGACTGCTCATCTACTTGCTGTCCAGGAGGGACGGCTGGACGTTACAGGTCGAGGAACTGTGCGACTGTGGTGACCTGGGGCGCGATGGAATCTACAGCTTGCTACATGAACTCCGGGAGGCGGGCTACGTAACATTTGAGCATGAACGTGATGAATACGGGCGTATCCGCGATGGCACTTACACGATCTACGAAACTCCCGACTTGCCGAATCCGGATGTGCCGGACACGGCTGGGGAGGACCCTGCTGATCCAGATTCGGCAGACAGTGCCGTGGAGTTTGTCGGCTGGATTCCGGAACAGGTCTGGGACAAGGCGCTGGATGCGGTAGCACATCTCAGTCCGGAAGACGCCCAGATCGTGATCGATGAATGGGCAGGCCGTGTTGGGTGCGACTTTGTCGACGTACCGCCACTTGAAGAACTGCATACGCTGGTAGAAGAGTACATGGAAGGCCGTTGTGGGTTGGCATTTGCCGAAACTACCCGGTATATACGTGCAAAGCCGGCTCCTGAGGGAGGCTACATAATCCCGGATTATGATTGGGAAGCTGGCAGTGATTAGTGCTGCTTCATCCTGAATCACGCTGATTCAGCCTGGCTTCGACTCTGGATGCCTGGCACGAGCCAGGCAATGACCGAAACTTATTGCGCGTACCGAAGGTTGCCAGATTCATCCTAATGCAGTCTATGTGACAGGCAACGCCTGGCGCACCGGCTGCCACGGTCGAAGTGGCTGCGTCACTACTGAGCGCAGCGCGGTAGTGACGCAGCCGGGAAATCCCGTAGTCGCAAGGAGTTCCGGTCGATCTCGCGGGTGACGGACGGGTTATCTGTTCTTGATTGCGTCCGAGTCGATGGAGAATGCATCGTTATCACTTGCTAAATGTTTTTGCAGTGACAGACCGAAAGTGCATTTGTATACTTGCACCAGAACATCGGTTTCATCCGTGGCCACTACGGCAAAGTGGCAAGCAAGGCACCTCCCGGACCGTGTAACAGGTGCATCGGTGCAAGCCGCGGTCCATCTTCGACATCTCACGCATTGCGTGAACACGCCAAAGCCCGACCAGGGCATGGCTTCAAACTTCGTGAACTGAAGACGAATGGGCAGTTGTTGCCGGCCGTTGCCAATTCACATTTCTCAAATCCGCGGAAATTTTCTGCATACTCAAAGGAGGTCTTATTGACATACTTTAAAGCAGCCCCGTTAAGGGCAGGTTGGATAAGGCGGGCAGAGTCCCCACAGGGATAACCCGCGTTGCCTGAGATCAGGCACATTCAGGCTGTAGGGATTGGTGTCCCACGGCAATTACCGCACAAGCGGACCGTTATGGTTACTGCCATACGGTTGCCATAAACACTTACCAGCGTTATCAGCACCGGAAACGCCTGAACCACAACCTTCAACAAAGTGGCATGAGTGACTTGCCTGGGGTGTTCATGTGAGCCACCGGCCACTACCATCAGTGTCAGGATCTGATTAGTGATGGGCAAGATAAGTAAATGAAACTTCACATCCTCAACGACCTGCACATCGAGTTCGAGGACTTCGCGCCGCCGGCAACCGATGCCGATGTCGTGATCCTGGCGGGCGATATCGGTGTAGGTGTGGAAGGCCTGCGCTGGGCGGTAGAGCGGTTCCAAGACCGGCCTGTGATCTACGTGCCGGGTAACCACGAGTTCTATCATCACGACCTGTCCCTGATCGGGGATCTTAAGTCGCAGGCGTCCGAGCACATCCACGTCCTGAACAATGATCAAGTGGTCATCGATGGCGTGCGTTTTCTGGGCAGCATCCTGTGGACCGACTTTGCCTTATTCGGCGAAGGCGAGCGATTCTACGCCATGAAGACAGCGCAGAAGTGGATGACGGATTTCTCCATCATCCGGAATGATGGGCGGAAATTTACTCCACGGGACGCCGCCAGGCTACACACGGCCAGCCGGGACTGGCTGGCGGCAATGTTGGCAGAGCCCTTTGCTGGCAAGACGGTGGTGATCACCCACCATGCTCCCTCGTCACAGTCGGTGCATCCACGGTATGCAAGTGACCTGCTGACCCCGGCCTTCGCCAGCAACCTGGAGAATCTGATGGATGGTGACGGGCCAGCCTTATGGATTCATGGCCATATGCATGAATCCTATGACTATGATATCTACGGCACCCGGGTGGTTTGCAACCCGCGCGGCTATGCGCCAAACGCGTTGAATACGGATTTCAGACCGGATTGGCTTATTGTGATCTGAGCTCTACGAGATGCCAGGGCGAGTGTTGCGTGAGCGGGTTTACGGGTGCTGTATAGAGTATTTTCCGACTATTTTAATCCACAGTACGTGCCTGACCTTTAAGCAAAATTTATGAACTTCCAGGTTGAGGCCTACACCGTTCATCCGAGTGAATTACTGGGGTATTTGTCAGTGAAGGGCAGATAAGCGACCAGAACTTGCCGTTCCCCAAGCTTCATGTGTAGGTCAGCAATGCAGCAGATCCGGACGTTCCTATACATCTAGCGAGGCGAGCCTGCATCTTCAAATAATGCATCAACAATTGGGCAATCCTCGATCTTATAGCGGCCAC
>CAMYJI010000105.1 GCA_947258545.1 uncultured Ectothiorhodospiraceae bacterium | reverse complement strand
GGGCCTGTTCATCAGCATGTTCCACGGTGATGCAGTGTTTGTGGTTGACTGGAAGGCCGGTATCAACCCACAAAGTTATGGTACTGGCTCCAATACACCGGGGAATTTTGTACTGGGCAAGCACAGTAACGAGGCCAAGGTCCTTCGTGTGATCGATCTGTCCAACTGTGGCGATGAAGGTTGCCCTGGTGATTCGCTTAACTACGATGATTCGGATACTGGCTACGATTCACCGAACCGCCGTGACAACCTGCGCGCCATCCGCATGTCCGAGGACGGAACCCTGTGGGGTACCCGCCGTTCGCGTTCCAAGGAATGCCTGAGAGGTCAAGCACCGGGGGCCATGCCTAATACAAGTGGCGTCGTTTGTAACCCGAGTGTCTTCCGCCAGCACATCTTCGCTGCAGGACCCGGTGAGAATCACAGGACCGGCAGTATTGCGCTGGACCCGGGTGTCAACGTGATTGCTGGTGTGACCATCAACCGCATGTCCGGACCGGGATGTATTCATGTTCAGGAAGAGGCAATGGAAAAATACGGTTTCCTGACCGGTGACGAGTGCGATGTCGAGACACTGTATGCCGGCGCTTCTGCCGCCAATCCAGGTTGTGATCCAAACGAGGATGGCGTCAATGGCCCGGGTCATCCGGCTAACCAGTGCTTCAAGCCGGGTGGTGCAATCCTTGAGTACCGCATCGATGCGGCGCACATGGACGGCGCCAGTGGCTCATGCACCGGTAATCCGGCCGATGGATATGGCAGGGCTCCGGATCCTGCCGATGATGGCAATGCGGGCTGTGCCCAGCCGATTGCAGTGTTTAATTTCGTCGCCCAGGGCGATTTCACCGACGACGACACCAGCGGCTTGCCTGACGGTGTCATCGAGACCATCGATCCGCGCATGGTGATGACCATCCACGAGGCCTTCGTCCAGTAAGGCGAAGCCGCAACCAGCCGGCAACCTGCAAGCGGTCGGCTGAAGCGTGGTTGTCAGTAGTGAGACCCGGCGGGTGTATTCCTCCCGCCGGGTTTTCTATGGCAGGCGAAAGCGCAGGTGTGGTGTTCAGCCGTAAAAATAATTTCGTATGCTTTTAAGATGATTCATGCATTCATCAATCATAAAAGAAGGAAACGTCAATCCATGAAGTACATGATTCCCGTTGCATTGCTGCTCGCATTGAGCGGCTGTGAAAGAAACACCCCCGGCTCACAGGACAGCGCCGAGGACGTGGCATCGCCCGAGAGCGTGGCTACCGAAAAGGCAGCGGACGATCTCGACCAGCCCCTCAAGGGTCACGTGGGCCGTGCCGGCCTGTACCGGCTGGTCCGCAGCGGCGGGTTGATCGACGACCCCAGCACCAGTACCGGCAAGTCGGTGTTGAAGCCGGTGGTTGAACTGGTCCGGACAACGGACCGTATACCCCTGATCAAAGGCGGCCAGATGTACCTGCAATACCGGATCTGGCCGCTCCCGGAGCAGGTGGCCTATGCCGACCTCAGACGGGTGTTGAAGCATCCCCCGATGACCTTGCCCGACGGCTCGGTTTCCACGGGCTCCGACTATATGCTCAAGGCGAAAGTCAGCGCCCAGCAGGCCATAGGCTATACCGGTTACGGTCTCGATGAAGACTACGAACTGGTCGAGGGTGACTGGATCTTTGAGATCTGGTACCAGGACATCAAGATGATCGACCAAAAATTTACCACCTACCGCCCTGACCAGGAAGAAATTGCCAAACTGGAACCCATCCTGGCGCTGGGCAATCGAGCGGTTGGTCAGGACGAGCCCACCGGGAAACCCTTTTCCAAATTTGATTTTCCAAGGATAACCATTGGAGGAAAAAAAGCACCGGCACCCGCAGGCACTGTGAACGAATCTTCAGACAACACGGAATGATGCCGGACGCGGGAGGATCAATCTTCCCAATCCAGGCCGGTCGACAAGCAAACAGGATTCTGCACTGTCATTCATAAAGCATATCCCGGTGAGATTAAATTTCACCTGGTTGACTGGCTGATACCTGTATGATCATGGCGGCGCCTACAATACGCTGCGTGCAGTTGTCGATCGCATTCTGGACTTCCTGAATGCACTGACGGACACAGCCAGTATTGACCTGCGTAGCGATCAGGACGTTGTCAACGGTGTCCCGAGCGGGCTGCCCCTGGACGATTAACGCCAGCTAATACCTGTGCAGTGCAAAAGAGGGAGCTCGTGCCCCCTCTTTATTTCCAATTCTGCTTCGCCTCGCTTATTCTTTTCGACAGGGAGTATAAGGCATCAGTTGTAACAAGTACCTTTTCATCGAATATTAATATATATAAGGAGACTTCCATGCGCAGATTGCTTGTCGCAGTAGTTGGCATTTTTATCCTCACCGCAGCCAGTGCCGGTGACGGGCTGGTGAATAAGAAGAGCAGCTTCGGCGTCATAGAAACACTGGACCGACTGGAGACCGTCCTGGAGAAGAAGGGTATCACCATTTTTGCCCGTGTCAGTCACACAGCGGGTGCAGAGGGCGTCGGGATTGCATTGCGACCGACCGAGTTGTTGATCTTCGGTAATCCGAAACTCGGCAGCCACTTCTTTACAAGCCGGCAGACAGCCGGAATCGATTTACCCATGAAGGCGCTGACCTGGGAGGATGCCGACGGCCAGGTCTGGCTGACCTACAACGATCCGCAATATATTGCCGATCGTCACGGTATTGTGGACCGTGGGGAAATCGTGCAGAAGATGAGTGGTGCACTCGACAAGATGACCAATGCCGCCGTTGGCTCTGCAGACAAGTAGCCGTCAGCATTGAACCCGGCCCTGACCTATATGCAGGGGCAATATCTGCTCTGCTCACGTCCCTCACCTTTGACCTACCAGAATGTACGAGTCTCGCAGGAGGCATGATGCCGGCAGCGACCATCCCTGCAGGCGAGCTCACCCGATTGATGCATTCCTCAGAGCGGTTTTGCCTTCTTGCGGATTTCCCTGATCACCCTGACCTCGGGCGTGGTGGCGACCTGATCGCCTTCCAGCATGAGCTTCAGGTACGGTCTTTTATCCGCAGGTGAGAATTCAATCGTCAGATCATGCGGGCCCTGCTCCAGTGCCAGAGGGAAAAATCGCGTCTGTTTCCTGTCCATGGTCTGGTCTGACAACAGGGGGCGGGAATCGACAGCGAGACTGATTTCTCCCGCGCCGATTACGACGAGTTCAAAAATTCCGGAGTCAGCGACCGTGAACTGACCCGCCAAGGTGAG
>CAMYJI010000104.1 GCA_947258545.1 uncultured Ectothiorhodospiraceae bacterium | reverse complement strand
CGATATCCGTCCCTTCCGCGACGTGTTGCTGGGCTTGTTCTTCATCACTATCGGGATGATGTTTGACGTTCATGTATTGCCTGACATGACACACTGGATCCTGTTGCTGGTTATTGCACTCGTCCTGGGCAAGATAATAGTCATCTCGGGGCTCTGTATTTTATTCGGCGCATCCGCGCATAGCGCGCTGCGTAGCGGCATCGTGCTGGCACAGGGAGGTGAATTCGGGCTGGTGCTGCTCGCCATCGCGTTCAATTATGGCCTGTTGGAAGCAAACGCTGTTCAGTTGGTACTCGCTGCGAGCATCATCAGTATGGCGTTAACACCGTTCTTGATTAAGTACAACGCTGCAATCGGACGCCGCTTGTGTCCGGAAGATTTATCCCGCAGTACGGCACTACCGTCCAAACAGGAGACCGCGTCGGAAACGGCTCTTGCCGGGCATGTGATTATCTGTGGCTACGGAGCGACCGGGCGCGGTCTGGCGCAGGTAATGCAGGAACAGGGATTTGAATACCTGGGGCTGGATCTTGACATTGCCGTGATCAGGGATGCGAGACGGGGGGGCGAAAATGTCGTTTATGGTGACGCGAGCCACTCCGGTATCCTCGATGCGGCCGGTTTGCGCCAGGCACAGGCGCTGGTCATCACTTATGCAGATGAACAGGCGGCCGAAACGACGATCAAACATGCCAGAAGCGCGCGTCCGGAACTACCGGTTCTGGTGTCTGCCCACAACCACGCCACGGCGGAGCATTTGCGCAGCAGCGGTGCAACAGAGGTTATTACGCAGGACAGGGCGGCGAATTTGATGCTTGAAGTCAGTCTGTTATCTCTCCTTGAAGTATCGCTTGACGACATCGTCGAGCAAATGCGCAAGACCCGTGCCGCTGATTATCCGATGCTGGACAGTCTGTTTAAATAATGCGCGTAATCAACAGGAACCGTCCGGGCTCAGGTGCATATTGCCGGGCTATACTGACGGTGCGAACAGACGGATCGTCCGCAAGAGGCTTGACCTGTGTGTCGGGTTCAGGTTGTAAGGTTCACTATGAAGGTGTGTATGTGCACTGCAATCAGGAGGTCATGTGAGCATGAGTTACGTCTACAAACGACGACAGCACCTGCTATACGTTGCCCTGATGGTGATGGTCGGATTTATTGCATCGCCCGTAATGGCCGAAAATACCGGGCTGCATCAGGTTGTCGACGGAATAGCGGTCTATTTCGGGGTTTTGCCTGCAGAAATGATTCAGGGGCATCCGCAGGCGCATCCCGAAAGTCAGATGCATGGGGGTGTCCCGACCGATCCTCGCTATCATCTCACGGTTGCCGTTTTCGACGACACGAGCAGCGAACGCATCACCAATGCGGACGTGACAGTCAAGGTAACAGGCAGCGACGGAGCGACTGTACGCAAGGCACTGGAATCGATGGCAATCGCCGGCAAGATAAGCTACGGAAATTACTTCAGGATGCCGGGCGCCAGTCCATACCATGTCGAGGTACAGATTCGCCGTCCGGACGTGCCGGGAATAACCCGGGCGATCTTTGAGTGGGGCCGTTCCTGATCCCGCGTGACAAACCGGAGCCCGCCTGTACAGGCAGCAAACATTAAAGGGCAGCTGGCCGGTCGCCTGCTTGCAGGTCCTGTATTCATGGATAGACAGGAATGGCTCCAGCTGTATCCTGAAGACCGGTTTTATCTCGACTTGCTTCACGAACCAGACACATAATTGTCAACTTCCCCGTTAATAAGGAGGGTAAAACTTGATGAAAAAAAGCACGGTATCTGGTTTAACCGGAGTTCTAATATTAACCGGCGTGTTGTTTGTCTGGTTTGGTGTCTACAATATCGCCGCCACCGAAGAACACTGGCCATTGACCACAGGACTGCTGGAAGTGATAAAGGAGCGCTCCATACAGATGCGATCGAAGGCTATCGTTAAACCGGATACATTGCCACCGGAATACATGGCCAAAGGCGCCGAAGATTATGCAGCAATGTGTGCCCAGTGCCATCTGGCCCCCGGAAACCCGCCGACGGAATTACAACGTGGCTTGTACCCGCGGCCACCGGTTTTTCACGAGCTGGAACATGAAGCTCATGGCCCGGGTGAAAATTTCTGGGTCATAAAAAACGGCATCAAACTCACCGGTATGCCTGCCTGGAATGCGACTCATAGCGACGAGGAAATATGGGGGCTGGTTGCCTTTATCGAGCAGTTGCCTGGTATGACCGCAGACGAGTACCGGAAGGCCACTGTGACGGGCGCGGAAATGCCGGTCGATCAACATAATACATCCAGTGACCAGCATGGCCACTGACAGAACGCCGGGGTAGTCCTGATAGCACAACATCAGGTTTGGGATGTGGTGCTTGCCGTGTCAGGTAATATGATACGAAACTGCGTCGAATCCCCGCTGGAGGTAACCTCGATCCTGCCACCGTGAGCGTCGACAATGGATTTGACAATGGCCAGTCCCAGCCCGGTACCGCCTTCCTGCCGGGATGGATCGACGCGGTAGAACCGGTCAAACAGATTAGGGAGGTGCGCGGGCGGTATCTCCGCACCGGCATTTTCCACCACAATGTCAATGTCCCCGTTTTTTGATGTGCCGAGCGCCACCTGTACGGTTTTGCCGGCTGGCGTATGGCGTAAGGCATTGCTGAGGAGGTTACCCAGCGCTCGTCGCAACATCAGTTGATCGCCCGGCACCATGGCCGCACCCTTGAGTGACAGCGTGATTCCGCTGTCTTCCGCCCATGCCTCGTAATACTCGAACAGTGCATGCACTTCAGCAGCCAGATCCACGTCGGTGATATTCGGCTCGTACAGTCCCTCGTCCGTTTGTGCCAGGAACAGCATGTCGCCGATCATTTTTGCCATGCGTTCGTATTCTTCTATATTCGAGTAGAGAATTTCACGGTACTCGTCGGTGGTACGCAGCTGGGACAGCGACACCTGTGTCTGTGTCATCAGGTTAGTTACCGGCGTGCGCAACTCGTGTGCAATGTCGGCGGAAAAATTCGATAACCGCAGAAATGCCTCCTCCATACGACTGAGCATCTCGTTGAACGAAACGGCGAGATCGGTGAGTTCGCCGGGTACCGAATCCGGCGGCAGGCGTGTGTCCAGCTCATCCGCGCTGATCTGCCGGATTTTCGTGATTATGTTATGCAGTGGCGCATGTCCCTGGCGAACCGCTATCCAACCGATGAGGCTGGTTATGGCGATACCGCTGATGATCATAAACCACAAGGTGTGACGAAAACTGCTTAGAAAGCGCAGGTGATAGTCTATGGGGAC
>CAMYJI010000103.1 GCA_947258545.1 uncultured Ectothiorhodospiraceae bacterium | reverse complement strand
GCTCGACGATCAAGAACAAGAAATATAAGTGTTTCCTAATAGACAGCTCACGTTAAGGGTTGTTCGACGCCTGCACGAGATTGAGGCTGTTGCTAAAGAGCCTGTGTGGGGCAGGCGTCGAACAAGCCTCGAGGGACGAAACCGCGGGAAGGTGTCGCAAATGTTTATCTATGGGGATTGATAGGAGGTGGGATTGGATTGCACGGCAAGAATTGAGTTGGTTTGCGGCATCTCGCGCAACGGAGTTGTCGTGTTGAGGGGATTGAGGTTGGTTGGGTATGCGGTATCGAGCCGGAAATAGTGGTGATTAATAGGTTGCGCAACAATGATCTTGTGCACGTCGTTTTCGCGGCGCGCCAGGACAGTCGGGGTATGTGCTTGTAGTGCCGTGCAGGTCATAACGGGGGTGCTCGCGCTTGGTAGGTAGGCGTTAGGGTTTCGATGAGGGTCATGGCTGCGCCGCAGGTGGGGCACGGGAAGGTTGCTTTGGGTGTATCAGTGGCGTTGTTAGTTGCGGTTTCGTCGGGTTCGTTGGTGTTGTTGTTGAGGAGTGTGCGCAGTCGTTTCAGGTTTGATTTGCGTACGGGGTTGGCGAGAAGGCCGAAGTGTCGGATGCGATGGAAGCCTTTGGGGAGGACGTGGATGAGGAATCGGCGGATGAACTCCTCGGTCTTCAGGGTCATCGTTTTATAGCGTTTGTGGTGCTTGGCACGATAGTCCTTCCATTTAAACGTAACACCGTGTTGATCATAGGCCACGAGTCGGCGATTGGAGATGGCGACGCGATGGGTGTAACGGGAGAGATATTCGAGCACGGCCTCAGGTCCGGCAAAGGGGCGTTTGGCGTACACCACCCAGTCGATGTGGCGTAAGGGTTGCAGGAAATTGGCGAAGACTTGGGCGTTAGCGAGGGCTTGATGCTGGCCGTAGAACCGCAGACGACCTTGTCGGTGTGCGGTGTTCAGTTGTTCGAGGAACACCCTTTGGAAGTATCGCGACAGCACGCGCACGGGCAAGAAGAAGCCGGGTTTGCACGGGACCCATTGGGTTCCATCGGGGGACAATCCACCGCCGGGGACGATGCAATGCAGATGCGGGTGATGGGTCAAGGCCGAACCCCAGGTATGGAGTACGGCGATAAATGGCGATAAATCCCAGGCGTGCACCCAAGCGTTTGGCATCGGCGGCGATGGTGAGCAAGGTCGCGGCGGTGGTCTTAAACAACAGGTCGTAGACCACCGCAGGATTGTGATAGGCGATATCGCCGATGGCGGCGGGTAGCGTAAATACGACGTGGTAGTACGGGACCGGCAGGAGTTCACGCTGGCGGTCGGCGAGCCAGCGTTTGGCGGCGGCGCCCTGGCACTTGGGACAATGCCGGTTGCGGCAAGAGTTATAGGCAATCTGCTCGCTGGCGCAGTGATCACAACGCCATACGTGGCCCCCGAGCGCGGCGCTGCGGCAGCGCTCGATGGCCGACATGGCCCGGAGCTGACCGAGGCTGATATGTCCTGCGTGGTTCTCCCGCCACGCCGGCCCCCGGTCGCGGAAGATGTCCGCGACCTCTAAAGAAGGCCGGCCCACGGCCGGGGATCAGTTCAGGGACTTGAGATCCAGATACTCCAGCGGGCCTTTGACCTCGCGCAACAGACTTGCCGCGACCTGGCTGTAGCGGGCGGTATTCTCCAGTTTCTTGTGGCCGAGCAGGACCTGGATGATGCGGATATCCTCGTGGTGCTCGAGCAAGTGCGTGGCGAACGCATGACGTAAAGAATGCAGCGACAGGCGCTTGTCGATCTCGGCGGCGCGGCGCGCTAGGTGAAACGCGCGATTCAATTGCCGGGTGGACATGGGATTGACCGGATTCTGGCCCGGAAACAGCCAGCCGCCGGGGAGCAGTTTGTGCTGCGCCCGGCCCTGGCGCCACCAGGCGCGTAATAGTTGCAGCAGCGTCGGCGAGAGCATGGCATAGCGGTCTTTTTTGCCCTTACCCTGTTCGACGCGAAGCACCATGCGTTCGCCGTCGATGTCGGGCACCTTGAGGTGTACGACCTCGCTGGCGCGCAGGCCGGCCCCGTACGCCACACCCAATGCGGCTTGGTACTTGCGGCTCCCGGCGAATTGCAGCAGCCGGGTCACTTCTTCGACACTCAATACCTCCGGCAGCTTGCGCGGCTCATACACGTGGTGCATCTTTTTCATGGCCTCGGGGCGATCCACCGTCACCTCGAAGAAGAATTTCAAGCCGGTGATCTGCGCGTTCAGATTGCCCCGTGAGGCCCCCTGTTCGACGAGGTGCAATTGATATTTCCGCAGATCCTCCGCCTCGGCGGTGTCGGGGGATCGCCCATAAAACCGGGTGAAGTTCTTGACCGCCCGGATATAGGCGATCTGCGTCTTGGGGGAGAGCTTGCGCAACGTCATGTCGTCGATCATGCGTTGGCGCAATGGGCTGATGGTTTTGTTAGACTCAGTAGTCATGGGTCTTTCTCCTGTGTTGGTGGTTACGGTGTTGGAACCACAACCTCAACACAGGACAGACCCATCCTCATTGACTTAATCCAAACTTACAGCACTTCCCCCAACGAACCCCCAGCTACCGCGCGAGCGGTTTAGTCGTGTGCCGAGCATGTTTGGAAGCTTAGGGGTGAAAGTCCCCTGCACAGTCAGATGGAGACGAAGTGCTAGTGAAGCGCAAGGGCATCATCGCGAGGTGGTGTCTGAAGGCAGCGTGGATCAAAGCCGCGACCTGACGAACAGGAACCGGATAGGAGGCGACCCTGGTCGGACGAGCAGGCGACGTACTGCGAAGTCCCTATCCATCAAGGGCCAGTGGACGTAGATCCGGCAGGTGTGCGGTGAAGGCGGTCAAACTTACCTCGGGAGGTCTGTGTCGTGTCCCGGAGTTTGGGACTGAGGAAGCCGTAAGGCGACCCGAACGCGGTGCAGAAGTCAGCAGACGGCATATTAGGTCATGCGGTCGGCAAGGCTATTGAGGCACTCCAAGGCCGAAAGGCGGAGCGAACAGATAGGCCGGGCCGTAATCGGATGACTGAAGGCCTGAACGATTGGGAGTGGCAATTAGGACTCGTGACTCATGAGTGGAACGCGGCAGAAAATCCAGTACACGCAATTGCGTCTGGCCTTGGCAGCGGAAGGGTGGGGTGAAGCCCCGGACACCGCCTGTGAAGGGACCGAATCATTCGCGGCGAAACGAATCTCCGAACGCCCGGCAGGCGAAGCAAGGTTGATGGAGGAAGTATGTGATCGAACGAATCTAGAGATTGCGTGGAAACGTGTCCGTGCGAACAAGGGTAGCCCGGGCGTTGATGGTCTGACCATTGACGCCACACTGGGATATCTGCGTGAGCATTGGCCAACTCTGCGGGACCACCTGTTGAGCGGGACCTACATCCCGAAGCCGGTCAGGCGGGTTGAAATCCCCAAGCCCGGTGGTGGGGTGAGACGGCTCGGCGTCCCTTGTGTCGTCGACCGACTGATTCAGCAAGCGCTGCTTCAGGTTCTCCAACTACGGTGGGACCCGACGTTCTCCGAGTACAGCTTCGGTTTCCGACCGGGACGCTCGGCGCATCAAGCAGTCGCCCAAGCGCAGCAGTATATCGCGCAGGGTTACGACTATGTTGTGGATCTTGATCTAGAAAAATTTTTCGATCAAGTCAACCATGACCGCTTGATGTCTCTGGTTGCGACACGGATATCGGATAAACGTGTGCTGAAACTCATTCGGGCGTTTTTGAACGCCGGGGTGATGGAGGGCGGGTTGGTGCGTGCAGTGGAGAAGGGAACACCACAAGGGGGTCCACTCTCACCGTTGTTGAGTAACCTCGTCCTAGACGAATTTGACCAAGAGTTATCGCGGCGTGGTCATCGGTTCTGCCGCTACGCGGACGACTGCAACATTTTTGTTCGCAGTCGACGCGCCGGTGAACGGGTGATGGCCAGTGTGCGTCGATATTTGAGCACGAAGTTGCGGCTGAAGGTCAACGCGTCGAAGAGCGCGGTATCTCGACCGGCGGAACGAGAGTTCCTGGGTTTCAGTCTTGCGAACGACGGCAGTGAGCGACGCATTGCTCCGCAGGCTGTTGCTCGATTCAAAAGGCGGGTCCGGGACCTGACCAAACGCACGCGCGGCGTTAGCCTCGAACAGCTGGTCGAGCCTCTGGCTCAGTATCTGATCGGCTGGCGAGGCTACTTTGGCTTTTGCCAAACGCCGAGGGTGCTGTCGCACCTGGACGCATGGATCCGCCGGCGGTTACGCATGTTCCTCTGGCGGCAATGGCACAATGGACCGAACCGTTTCGCGCAGCTACGCCGACGTGGCGTACCAAAGTTCAATGCTGCGGTGGCGGCGGGTTCGCCCACCGGATTTTGGCGTATGTCTAGTCATCCGGCGGTCCAACACGCCTTGCGCAATCACTACTTCGATTCGATCGGTCTTCCGAGAGTCGCCGACGCTTTGTCCGCATAACTCAATCGAACCGCCGTGGTACGTGACCCGTATGCCCGGTGGTGTGGGAGGGGTGGAGCCGTGAGGCTCCCCCCTATCCCGATCAACGGCCAAGACCCGACCTTCGGCACACGAGAAAACTTGCGTTTTGAAGGGCAGCTTGTGCGGTTATTGCTAATAGCGAGCCGTCCGGCGTA
>CAMYJI010000102.1 GCA_947258545.1 uncultured Ectothiorhodospiraceae bacterium | reverse complement strand
TCGCACTACGATTGAATCAGCGGCCTCGCAAAACGTTGGGGTTTGACACCCCCGCAAATGTATTTAACAAGTGTGTTGCAGCAACCGGTTGAAGTCACCGTCCCCTTTTTCGTTTTCCCCTTTCCCGTTAGGCGGCATCGTGATCTCTGGCCCGTCTTCGGCGATCGAGACCGAGCCAAGCGGCCGCAAAGAGGAGAAGCCCAGCAGCAAGCGGGGCAGCTCCCCAGAAGAAGGTTCCAAAGACGAGTTTCGAGAGCATCGCAATTGTCAATGCCGAAGTAATTTTCCCCAGTTGTGCCGAAGTAAAATTCCCCACTTTTGCCGGAGCCGAAGCTTTCGGGTGGATTTTGGACCGCTGCATGGATCGACGCAGAAAATCGGCCGTCTGAGTGCTGCTGTAAGCGACGATGTCGACGGACCCTTTGCCCTGGTACCCCGGATTAGACGGTAATCAGCCGCTAGCGATCAGTTCTCCTTTGGCCTGGGTGGTCGGCCACGGCGTTTCTTTGGCTTTTCGGGTGCTGAGATGGGCGGCAGGCGCAAGTTCTCTGGCACCAGTTTGGCGTGCTCGCGTAATCGATAGCTGTTGCCGGTGATTTCCACGACGATGGCATGGTGCAACAAGCGATCGAGCAGCGCAGCGGCCACCACGTTGTCGCCGAAGACCTCGCCCCATTCGCTGAAGCCGCGGTTGGAGGTGAGAATGACGGCGCCGCGCTCATAGCGCGCATTGATCAGCTGGAAGAACAGATTGGCACCGCCTTTTTGCACCGGCAGGTAGCCGACCTCGTCGATGATCATCAGCGCCGGACGGGCGATGAAGCCGATGCGCTGGGCGAGTTTGCCTTCGCGTTCAGCCTTGGCCAGCGAGTCGATGATCTCGGCCAGGGTGGCGAAGTAGACGCTCTTGCCGGCTTTGACCGCTTCCACACCGAGGGCGATGGCGAGGTGGCTTTTGCCGGTGCCGGGCGGGCCCAGCAGATGCACCACTTCACCGCGCTCGATGAAGCGGAGTTCCGCCAACGCCAGGATGCGGTTCCTGTCCAGCGAGGGCTGGAAGCTGAAGTCGAAGCCTTCCAGGGTCTTGATACGGGTCAGGCGGGCGGTCATCAGCGAGGACTTGATGCGCCGTGTTTCGCGGGTCGCTTGTTCTTCGCCGAGCAGCTCATCCAGGAGTTCCAGTGCCGAGAGTTCTCCATCTTCGAGTCGACGCACACTCGCATCCAGGGCTTCCAGCGCGCGGCTCATCTTCAGGCCCACCAGATGTCGGCGGACCCGTTCCAGCGGTGTTGCCGGCAGCGCCGTCATAAGTGCTCTCCCGCCGCCAATGCGT
Source organism: uncultured Ectothiorhodospiraceae bacterium (assembly GCA_947258545.1). Taxonomy (GTDB): domain Bacteria; phylum Pseudomonadota; class Gammaproteobacteria; order UBA9214; family UBA9214; genus CAMYJZ01. Next base: position 2,441 of record CAMYJI010000102.1, on the reverse strand, counting down.
GTCCGACGCGGTCATAGACGGCGAGGTTACGCCGGCTGACGGCATGCCCCGGTGGCGTGAGGATCATCGCATCGGCGGCGCGTGGGCGATGGCCGCCACATCCCGGGGGCGGCCAACGGCGGTGGCCGGCAGCAACGCGACGTTGGCCACGCCCTTCCAGCACCGGGTGGATGGCGATCAGGCGCGGTCCCTCGTAGATGTGCACTTCGTCGGCCAAGGTCTGCACCTCCACTAGTCGCTGTCGGGTGCGGTCGGGCACGCTGTAGGCATTGCCGTTGACACTCACCATGCCATCGCGGCTGATGCGACGTTGCAGGCTTAACACAGCATTGAACGGCAACGCCGGCAACGGCTGTAGATACGCGCTCTCTTCGGCGAACGCCTCGGTGACAATGCGCCGGGTGGTGCCGTGACAGCGTGGGTTGGCCTGCGTATCGCACCAGTGCGTGAACTGGCCGTTCAGATCATCGATATTTTGGAACACGCCAGCCAGGAAGAAGTCATCGCGCACGTAACCGAACGGCCGCTCCACCTTGCCCTTGGTCTTCGCCCGGTAGGCGGCGCAGGCGCGCGGCGTAAAGCCGTAATACTCGGCCAGCTCGAGCAGCCTGGGGTGATAGATGATATGACGCGCCTCGGTCTCACCGAGCACCGCGGTCTTCATCCGATCATAGAGAATGTGTTGTGGCACACCGCCCAGACGGGCAAAGGCTTGCAGATGGCAGCGCAGCACCACCGCCAGGTCCTGACCGAACACGAACTGACCGGTCAAAAATCGACTAAAGCCCAGCACCAGAGAAAACAGCCACACCACCCGGATGCGCTCGGGCTCGTCGGTAAACACGGCCTTGAACTGCGCGAAGTCGACCTGTGCCTGCTCGCCTGGTGCGGTCTCAAAGCGGTGTTCAAAGCCCGTATCTGTGGCCGGACGGATGTCGCGCAGATAATCGGTCAGCTGAGAATAGCCACCACCGTAGCCCAGTTGGCGGATCTCTCGCAACAGACGGGTCGCCCGCATCTGCGGATAGGCTTCCACGCGTTCACGCAGATACCCCCGGTACGGATCCAGCAACTGTGGCCGGGGCGCCCGCGGACCATAGCGCGGCGACTTCAAGCCGCCCTTCAGGTACTTGCGCACGGTCTTGCGGTCCAGGCCCGTGCGCCGTGCAATGGCCGATATCGACAGACCTTCCTGATGTAACTCGTGTATCACAAATAACTCCCCGTTCTGAATCACCATCCCACCCTCGTCGCTGCCCTATCGCAGCTACCATCGCGGGATCCACTGAACTCAACAACCTCACTGAGCTCAACAACTGGCGATTTTTACTTCGGCAGAAATGGGGAGTATTAACCCGGCACTGACAGGATTTACCTTTCGAGGAACGAAACTGCGCTGGTCCGACCAAGCCTTCGACGACTTCAACCATCGCATCCGTCGCCTGACGGGGCGTAGCTGGGGCGTGTCAATGGCTTACCGAATCGACAAGCTCGCCAAATACCTGCGAGGTTGGATGAACTACTTCGGCATTTCGGATTACTACCGCCCCGTGCCTGGTCTCGACCAGTGGCTGCGAAGGCGCATCCGCATGTGTTACTGGAAACAGTGGCGGCGGGTGCGTACCAAAGTTCGCCATTTGTTGGCGCTGCGTACGAGCAAACGCCGAGCCATCCTCACTGCCTTGAGCCGCAAGGCGTATTGGCATTTGTCGAGAACCTTGGCGACGCAAACCGGTATGACGAACAAGTGGCTTGCCGACCAAGGACTCGTCTCTATCCGTGATTTGTGGATGAAGTCCCATGGTTACACTTGAGGGTGGTGTGCTCCCTCGTCGTGAACCGCCTGGTGCGGACCCGCATGCCAGGTGGTGTGGGGACTGGGGGTTAAACACCCCCGGTTACCCGATTGGGAGTGAGTTCCGTAACTGCCGCGTTCATTGGGATCTCTCAAGTTCCGCTCTGCACAGCTTGGCTTGCAGCATGCAAATCTCTTGGACCAGCTCCCGGGCGAATTCAGAAACTTTCTCTCTGTATTCGGATTGGAGTCCGTCCACAACCGGCTCGATCACATATCGCATCGCCTTAGGGTCGCATCAGGGCCGCAAGGTATTCACCCTGCAGAGCCTGCCGGCCACCCATGAGCCGTTCGATGACTTGGTGGGCAAGGTGGCGGGATTTTCGCTGCATGCGGGGGTCGCGGCCCGGGCGGGTGAACGCCACAAGCTGGAACGTTTGTGCCGCACCATCGCCCGGCCAGCGGTGTCGGAAAAGCCCCTTTCGCTCACCGCCAATGGCAACGTGCGTTACCAACTCAAGACGCCGTACCGCGATGGCACCACCCACGTCATTTTTGAGCCGCTGGACTTCATCGCCCGGCTTGCCGCCTTGGTGCCGAAGCCCCGGGTCAATCTGATCCGATTCCACGGTGTTTTCGCACCCAA
>CAMYJI010000101.1 GCA_947258545.1 uncultured Ectothiorhodospiraceae bacterium | reverse complement strand
TGTCATTGCGAGTGTAGCGCAGCAATCTCCTGACAGTCAGATCAATAGTTTGTAGATTGCTTCGTCACGTTGTTCCTCGCAATGACGAATAAATCAGAGGTTCCCTGATTCTATCTATAACTTGCTGTGGTCCGACCCCGTGTATCGTGTATCGGTTCCATAAAAAAACGGGGTCGATAACCGGTCGGGCGTTGTGCCGGCTGTCATCGACCCCGCAGTTGCACACAGAGCTTACTCGGCTTCAACAGCACCCGCGGCCGGTGCGGGCATCGTGTACCCGTCATACTCTTCACGGTTAAGCTGACCGTTGCCATCCACGTCAAGCGCGCTCCACTGAGCAGTAATTCCCGGCAGGGAATCGGCTTCACCGATGCTCAGTGCATCGTCGCTGTTCGCATCCAGGTCATTGAATTGAATTACGGTGGTTTCTTCGGCACTGGCCACACTGCTCAGGGCACCGAGAATAACTGCTGTAATTAGTTCTTTTTTCATCACACTCTCCAGATTAACTTGAAACATATTCCATAGGGATGGTTTGCGCACATGCGCACAATCCACGCTGCAAAATGCAGGCCAGTTAACAGGAAGCTAATGAATTACAGCCTCATACCGTTCTTCTTAGCATTAATGACTCGCCCGCTCGAGTAACCGGGCTGGATTTCGTCGGGATGTGACGACAGATATCCGGTTGACAACCGAATTTGCTGTGAATTACTGCCGCTGGGCTGTCTCCGTCCGGAGACAATGAGTCATAGTCTGGCGTTTATGTGCTTACTACTGGGGCCCTGTTATCTGGCTATCGGCTGCGTTCCAGGGAGCGGACCAGACACTGTCGCCGTGGATGTAGTGCACTTCATCACCGCGCAGCAGCACCCGATCGTCGCCACGGCTGTTCCAGTAGCGGCTGTCCATGCCCGTGCTCTCAACCACCATCTTCCCCACCGGGCTGATGCTGCCACTGGGCCCGTCATAGATATCGAACAGGTAGAGGCCGGTGTGGGTCCAGTCGTAGTTGAACCAGGGATCGCCGGGATCGCTGCCGCTGCTGTAGGCGGGCAGGGTCTCGTGCAGGCGGATCGGCAGGGCCAGCCGGTTTGGCTGGATGGCGCCGCTGGCGGCAAGCCAGGCCATGGCGTGGTGGTCGTAGAGCAGGTCGGAGTGGCTGCCGCGCTTGCCTATCACCAGGCTACCCAGTTCCCTGGGGACGGCCGGGTTGCTGACGTCGAAGAGGGAGAGTTTCACGCCCTGGTACCAGGCACCGCGCCCCTCGTCACCACCGGGATCGGCGATGGCGTCTTTGCCGATCCCGAGCAGGGTGTCGCTCCCGATGGGATGGAGGTAGTCGGAATAGCCGGCGATCTGCAGCTCTCCGGCCAGGAAGGGATCGGTGGGATCGGAGAGGTCGAGCACGTAGAGCGGGTCGGTCACGCGGAAGGTGACCAGGTAGCCGCGTTCACCCAGGAAACGGCTGGCATACAGGCGTTCGCCCGGTTTACCTATGGCCTGCGGGCGTTCGTTATTGGGCAGTTGGCCGATAATCTCCAGGGCCGGTGTGCCACCGCTGCTGACGCCCTCCCTGAGGGTGTAGAGACGACTACTGGCGCTACCATCCAAGTCATTACCCACCGAGGTGGCTACCCTCAATACGCCCAGGTATTCACCCATGCGGAATGACTTTTTATCCTGCTCCCAACCCAGGTGGCCGTCGACGCTGGCGCTGCCGCGATACTGGAACCCGTCGCTGTTGAGGGCAAACTTGTGTAGATCGGTTCGATAGTCGGGCGGGTAGACGATCAGGGTGTTGCTCACTTCCGCTACCGGTTGGTAGTAGTGACGGCTGGTGGCGAGATAAAGCGCCTCGGTGGAGATGTAGAGGGTCTCCGAGGGACCGACCAGGCAGCGGGCGTGGGGTTTTTGTTCGGGCTGACGCAGGTCGATGGCGAGCACCACCACCAGGTCTGCGCTGACGGCTTCATCGGATACCTCGGTACGGTAGCACTGGTCATGGCTAAGCAGGTCACCCTGGTCAGCATCATCCAACCACCAGTTGGGCAGTAAGTCGGTCAGCTTTGTCTCGGCCAGCCGCTGTTCGTTCTCCGCCATCTCGGCAGCGCCACTGATCCCGATGTGGTAGTTGGGGATGGCCGGGCTGTGGCGCAGTACCAGGTAGAGTGACTCGCCGATGCGACGCGAGCCAACCAGGTGGCCGTCAAACGTCAGGCCGGCGACGGCCTCGGGCCGGGTCGGGTCGCTGACATCGTTAAACTGCACGCCGGTCTTGCCTGATTGCCAGGCCCAGAAGTCGAACCAATAGGGGAGGGAGTAGCCGTGGTAGTTAAGCACGGCCACGAGCAGGTCCGGGCGATCTTCAGCGCGTCCTGTGAGGAGAAAGCTGCCCTTGGGATAGCTCTCCGGGGGCAGCGGGATTTGGGCAACCTCTTCGGCGCCGGGCGGGTCGCTGGCCAGGGCGAGGATACGGATGGCATTGTCACGGGATTCCTCCGGTAGCGGGGCGACGCTGGCAGGTTCCAGCGGCGTGATCCAGTAGTTGGGGGTTCCGCCCTCGACGACATAGAGATAGTTCCCGTCACTCTTGATGCGGTCGACCTCGTCCACGCCCAACTCCTGCACATTGGTAGTGGAGAAGGCCTCGCTGGCAGCGACAGGTTCCTGCGCCACGTCGTTAGCGATGTTGCCGATGTTGGTCTGTTGTCCAAACCCCAGCTTCAGGTAGTCCTCCATCTCCTGGGCCGATGCAAAGGGCAGGATGAGGGCCGTGGCAGTGCCACTGTCATTTGTTTCATCACCGGTGCCGCTACCCCCGCAACCGCCCAGCAATAGAGCCAGCAGCGTCAGCACAGATAGTGGTGGCACCAGCCTGAATTGACAAATATAAAGCTTCATTGAACTGCCTCTGTGAGAATTTCCCGCTGGCACAAGGCCAACCTCGTGTATCCATTAGCTCCACTCAGAGTATAGCCTTACAGAAAAAAAGGGATCGGTGTCGACGTTCGATTGCTGACAACGATATAGAGTGCAGGCAATTGCCTATCCACTGAAAAGTCGATACCGACCTTATTCCTTGCTTGCTTGTAATGCCACGCCGACGCGGCTTCCCGTCTGGCAATTCTGAACTGCTTCGAGGTAGTATTCCTGCCATGTGCAGCGGTGAATTATCTGCAGGTGCGGGTTGCGCCCCCGGTGGTTAGTGGATGAGCCAGCAGTTGCCTGAAAGCATTGTCACGGCATTTATCGATGCCATAGAAGCGCGTGATTTTGAACGTGCTCGAGGGTATCTTTCAGACACACAGTTTACCTACCGTAGTCCGATCTCAAGGGTCGATGATGCGGATACCTTCATAACCGTCATTTCCCGAATCGGTCCGATTCTCGAGAGGATCGATCGACGCAGAACATTTATCGACGGCAATGACGTCTGCACTATCCTGAACTTCAGGACGACCATGGAAGCCATAAAGGAAGTGCCCGTTGTCCAGTTGGCGACGGTGGTCGCCGGAAAAATCGTATCATTGGAAGCCTTTTTCGACGCAAGCGAATACAACAAGATGTTCGCTGAATAAGAAACCGGCGGGAACAAGGTGTCCTGACCGCGATGGGTTTCCCCAGCCATCGCGCCGGAGGTCGGCGCTCCTACAGGTGGATCTCCACGCCTTGTAGGAGCGGTCGCCTGACCGCGACGGGTTTCCCCAGCCATCGCGCCGAAGGTCGGCGCTCCTACAGGTGGATCTCCACGCCCTGTAGGAGCGGTCTCCTGACCGCGACGGGTTTCCCCAGCCATCGCGCCGGAGG
>CAMYJI010000100.1 GCA_947258545.1 uncultured Ectothiorhodospiraceae bacterium | reverse complement strand
GTGGCAGCGGGCTTGCAGGACCGGGTCACGGTGGAATTCAAGGACTATCGCGACCTGCAGGGGGAATCCCGCTACGACAAGATCGTCAGCGTCGGCATGTTCGAACATGTCGGCCTTAAAAACCTGCCGCATTATTTTGCCATTGTAAAACGCCTGCTGAAGCCGGGCGGGCTGTTCCTGAATCACGGCATCACCCAGGATCGGGAAGGCTGGGGCAAGTCGGTGGGCACGCGCTTCATCAATCGCTACGTGTTCCCGGACGGTGAGCTGGACACGGTCGGCAACGTGCAGCGCGCCATGGAGGACGCCGGTTTCGAGATTCTCGACGTCGAGGCGCTGCGTCGGCACTACGCGCTGACGCTGCGGCAATGGGTGCAGCGGCTTGAAGCCGGCAAGGCGGAGGCCATGCAGCACGTATCGGAACCGGTCTATCGCATCTGGCGCCTGTACATGGCGGCCTGTGCGTTGCAGTTCGAGCAGGGCGATATCGGCGTCTACCAGATCCTGGCGAGCGGGCGCGGCGGTGTCGCAGGCCAGGTGCCACTGACGCGTCGCGATCTGTATGTCTGATCGTCCTCCCGGCGGATGGAAAGAGGAATAGCCAGTGACATTTATGATCTACAGCCTGAACGGTCACGAGCGCATGCCGCTGGAGAAGCTGTTTAAAGAGCGCGTGGTCGAAAAAACCCAATCGATCGCGGCACAACGCCCCATCGAAGAGAGGGGTGATGACGACGCATCGGAATCGCATGCACGCCAACCATCGGCCGCACGGGCGTATCGCGCGGTCGAACAGTTGCCGACCAGTCCCTCGGTGCTCCTGGCGGAACAGGTGATGACGGCGCCGGTCGTGACCTTGACGACCGAGGCGACGATCACGCAGGCGTTGCGGCAATTTCAGGCCAATGCCTTTCGCCATGTGCCGGTGGTCTCGTCCGCGGGCCGGCTGGTGGGCATTGTTTCCGAGCGCGATATCCTGCGCCACCTGGCCGGCCTGACTGCAGGCTACCAGCCCCGGCTCCCGTCGAGCGGCGACACGCGGGTTGAGGAGGTGATGACGCCGCAGGTGTTGACCGCCAACGTTGACACCGACGTGCGTTACATCGCGCGGCTGTTTGTCGAGCAGCGGATCGGCGCCATGCCGGTGGCGACAGATAGTGTATTGCAGGGGATCATCACCCGCAGCGATGTGCTGGGCGCGGTCATGCGGCATTACGTATTGGAGTTGTGGGCATAGGCGCGGGTGAGTGGCGCTTAATCGGGCAGCCGCGCAAACGCGGATTTTGTGATCATTCTGTAAATAACAAGGAGACAGCGATGAAACACCGAGACGATGAAAGCACTTTCAAGGATCCTGTTTGCGGCATGGAGGTCAGTATAGGTCGCTGAAACCATCTCGTTAATGAGGAGAACAACATGAACGAAGGCATAGCACACTCCGGGGCCTGGGGTCTTGCCGCGATCATGATCGTGGTGGCCTCCTGGCTGTTTTACCGTTACTTCGCCCCCAGAACCTGGCGCGAATGGGCGAGTGCGGGGGTGGTACAGGCCTTCATCATTGCACTGTATGCCGAGATGTATGGCTTTCCGTTGACGATCTACTTGCTGGCGCGGTTCTTCGGCCTGGACCGCTACAACCTCAACGCCAACCTCTGGTCATCGATTGTTGGCATGGGTGAGACCGGCATGCTGATCTCGATGCTGCTGGGCTATGCGCTGCTGTTCATTGGCATCGGCATTTTCATCCAGGGCTGGCGCGAGCTTTACCGGGCGCACCGTGATAACCGACTCGCGACAGACGGCCTGTACGGGTTGGTGCGCCATCCGCAATACACGGGGTTGTTCATCGGACTGTTCGGCGAAGGTGTCGTGCACTGGCCGACGCTGTTCTCGGCGGGCCTGTTCCCCGTCATCGTGCTGGTGTATGTCCTGCTGGCACGCAGCGAGGAGAAAAAGGTGCTGCAGCAGTTTGGCGAGGAATATCGCGCCTATCGACGGCGCGTACCGATGTTCATTCCGCGCCCGGGTCAATGGCGGCAGCTTGTAGAGCGTTCCAGTGTTGAGGAGGGCGAGAATGAACGGCCCTATCGGTGACTACATCGCACGAATGTGCCATGCGCAGGCGATTGAAGCACCTTCACTCACGAGCACGTCGAGAGATGAGGTGTCCGTTCTTGTCCTGTGCATAGTTGGATCGACCGGCATTGGACCGCAGAGTTCGATGGGCGGGAGTATGTCTTCTGCTCGGAGGGCTGCCGGGTGCTTTTCCTGCAGGATCCCGCCGCGCGCCTGAGCGGCAAAGGGGAGAGGCAACGCTATGACCTGGTCATTATCGGCGGCGGCCCGGCGGGCCTGACCGCCGCGGTCTATGCCTCGCTCCAGCATCTCCACGCGCTGCTGCTAACCCGGGATCTGGGCGGGCAGGCGGTGGACACCAGCCGGATCAAGAATTACATGGGCTATGACCTGATCAGCGGTCCCGAGCTCCTGGGCAAGTTCCGGGACCAGTTGCTCACCCAAAAGTACATCGAACACCGGCTGGATGAGGTGCTGCGGGTGGACCAGACGCCGGACGGTTTTTCACTGCAAACGAGTAACGGCTGCCAGTACCAGGCGCCCGCGGTGATTGTTGCCACGGGCATGCATCGGCGCCGGCTCGATGTGCCGGGCGAGAAGCGCCTGCAGCGGCGCGGTGTGTCTTATCGGCTGGTGCACGAGCTGGCGCGTTACCAGGGGCAACCGGTGGCGGTGATCGGCGGCGGCAACTCCGGCATCGGAGCGGCCACAGAGCTAGCGCGCATCGGCGGTTGCGTAACGCTGGTTTCCTCCGGTCCGCTGACCGGCGACGCCAACGACATTGAGCAACTGGCCGCAGCGGAGAATATCGCTGTCCTGATCGACCACGAAGTGGTCGTCATCGAAGGCGAAGACCAGGTCACCGGTGTGCGCGTGCAACCGCGCGGCGGCGGTGTGGAACGACATCTTACTGTGGCGGCGGTCTTCATCGAGGTCGGTTTCCTGCCCAACATCGATTGCGTGGCGCACCTGGTGCGCAGGAACCGCACCGGTGAGATCGAGATTGGTCAGGATTGCGGTACCAGCGTGCCCGGACTGTTCGCGGCGGGTGATGTTACCGACGGCCTTGGCCAGCGGATCATCATCGCCGCCGGGGAGGGTGCGCGCGCGGCCCTGGCGGCGGGCGCGTATGTGCGGGCGCGACAGAACAAAACAACAACAGAGGGGCATCCGGCATGAGAATCACCTTCCTGGGTGGCACCGAGACGGTGACCGGTTCCAAATACCTGCTGGAAAGCGGCACGACGCGGATCCTGGTGGATTGTGGCCTGTTTCAGGGTTACAAGTGGCTGCGCGAGCGCAACTGGCAATCCCTGCCGCTGGATATCAACAAACTCGATGCGGTCGTTCTGACCCATGCGCACCTGGACCACTCCGGTTATATCCCGGTGCTTTACAAGCTTGGTTATCGAAAGCCGGTTTATACCCATCCGGCTACGAAAGCCCTGTGCGGTATCTTGTTGCCTGACAGCGGCCACATCCAGGAAGAAGACGCCCGGTTCTATGCGCGTCACAAACTGGGCAAACACGCGCACCCGCAACCATTATATGACCGTGCCACCGCCGAACATTGCCTGACGCTGTTTGAAGCGGTGGAATTCGGTGAAAGTTTTTCTGCCGGGGATATAAGGCTGCACTTACAGGGTGCGGGGCACATCCTGGGTGCGGGCAGCCTGATTGTCGAGGCAGAAGGCAAGCGGGTCGGGTTTTCCGGCGATGTGGGCCGGCCGGACGATGTGATGATGAAGCCGCCCGAGCCGCTGCCCGATCTGGACGTGCTGTTACTGGAGTCCACCTACGGCAATCGCCGGCATGAAGAGACCGACTCGCTCGAACAGCTCGCCGCCATCGTCAACGACACGGCTGGGAAGGGCGGCGCTCTGCTGATCCCGAGTTTTGCCGTGGGGCGCGCACAGGCCCTGCAACACCTGCTGGCCACGCTGAAACAGGCAGGCCACATTCCTGATTTGCCGGTGTACCTCGATAGTCCCATGGCCATCAGTGTGGCGGACATCTACTGCCGGTATTCCGCGCAACACAGGCTTAGTCATGACCAGTGTCACCGCATGTGCGAGGGGGCCACCTATACGCGTAGCGTGGAGGACTCGAAGGGATTGGCCGGACAACGCTTCCCGCACATCATCATCGCCGGCAGCGGCATGGCCACCGGCGGGCGGATTCTGCACCACTTCAAACGCCTGCTGCGGGACCACCGCACCACGGTGCTGTTCACAGGTTTCCAGGCCGGCGGTACCCGCGGCGCCAAGATGCTGGGTGGAGTGGACAACGTGAAGATTCACGGCGAGTGGATTCCCGTCAAGGCGCGCATCGAGGTGATCCACGGGCTGTCGGGGCATGCGGACTATGTGGATATACAGCGCTGGCTCGAGCGCTCGCCGCTGGCTGAAGACACGGCCATCAAGCTCGTGCATGGCGAGCCGGAGGCCCTGGAGGCAATGCGCGATCATCTGCGACGCACGACAAGTTACGGCGTCGACGTGGCTGGCTATCAAAGTATTTTGGACGTGTAGTTCTTAATGTAGTGAATAAATGGAGACAGAATAGATGTGAACATTGACGACCATATCCTGGTGTTTAACAGCGGCAGTTCCTCGCTAAAGTTTCAACTGTTCGGGGCGGATGGGGACACATCGGCCAGCGCGTTGCGGGGAATAGTGCGTGACCTGGGTGATGAAGCGATCTGTGAGTGGGTCTACCACGGCAAACGGGAACGCACTGTACTTTCCGCGAACGATCAGGGCATCGCCGCCGGGCACGTCCTCGCATTGCTGGAACAGAACACCGATGCGGACGGTTCGCTGCTCGATACGGTTAGCGCGATTGGGCATCGCATCGTTCATGGCGGCGACAGCTTTTTCGAGCCAACCCTGCTTACAGACAAGACGTTGGCGGCACTGGATACCTTGAGCCCGCTTGCCCCACTGCACAATCCGCCGGCGCTGGCGGTCATACGTACGTGCCAAGAACAACTCCCGGATATCCCCATGGCAGGCGTGTTCGATACGGCATTCTTCCACGCATTGCCTGACTACGTCCGCGCCTACGCGCTGCCCGCCGAATGGACAGAACAATCGCAACCGATCCGGCGCTACGGTTTCCATGGCCTGGCGCACCGCTATATGGCCGAGCGCTTTTCCACTCTCCACACTGCAAACGACACCTCGAGCCGGGTGATCACGTTGCAACTGGGCCACGGCTGCTCGGTCGCCTCCATTCGCGACGGGCGCGCCATCGAGACCAGCATGGGGTTCACGCCGCTGGAAGGCCTGCTGGCACTGGAAATACAGGGCCATGCCGGGGCGCACCTCGCCGTCGAGGCGTTTTGCCACCGCGCCCGCAAGTACATCGGCGCCTACCTGGCCGTGCTCGGCGGCGCTGATGCTATCGTCTTTGGTGGTGGTATTGGCGAGCACGCCCCCGACATCCGCGCGCGTATCTGCGACGGGATGGACTGGTGTGGACTGCAACTGGATGAGCAATCCAATCGGTCAACCGTGGGCGCGGAGGCGCGCATTTCCACGGCGGATGCGTCTATCGCGGCCTACGTTATCCCGGTCGACGAAGAAGCGCTTATTGCGCGCGACACCTTGGGTTGCCTGGGCGCGGCGCGGACCCAGTACAGTCACCTTTCAATATGACCATGGAGGACAAGATGATGGATGAAAGACTTCAGAACGTACAGCCCGAAACCCACAGCAAGCCGGGTCCGCTGGAGGTAAACGAACTACGCAACATGGATGCCTACTGGCGGGCGGCCAATTACCTGTCGGTGGGGCAGATCTACCTGCGGGACAACCCGTTGCTGACCGAGCCACTGACGCTGGCGCACGTGAAGAAACGGCTGCTCGGGCACTGGGGCACCACCCCGGGTTTGAATTTCATCTACGTGCACCTGAACCGGATGATCAAGGAGCGTGATCTCAGTGTGATCTATGTGACCGGGCCCGGCCACGGCGGACCGGGACTTGTCGCCAATACCTGGCTGGAAGGCAGCTACAGCGAATTCTATCCGAATATTCCGCGGGACGCAGCCGGCATGCGGCGGCTGTTCAAGCAGTTCTCGTTTCCGGGCGGGGTGCCGAGCCATGTCGCCCCGGAGACGCCGGGTTCGATCCACGAAGGCGGCGAACTGGGGTATTCGCTGTCGCATGCCTTTGGCGCGGTATTCGATAACCCCGATCTGATAGCGGCCTGCGTGGTAGGCGATGGCGAGGCCGAGACCGGGCCGCTCGCCACCGCCTGGCACTCCAACAAGTTTCTCAATCCCGCGTGCGACGGCGCAGTGCTGCCGATCCTGCACCTGAATGGCTACAAGATCGCCAACCCCACCGTGCTGGCGCGCATCCCGCGCGAGGAACTGGAAAGCCTGTTCATCGGTTACGGGTACCAACCCTATGTTGTGGAGGGCTCTGAACCCGAACACATGCATCAATGGATGGCGGCCACTTTGGACAAGGTGATCGCCGAGATCCAGGCCATTCAGCATGCAGCACGCAACGAAGGCGCAACCCAGCGACCACGCTGGCCAATGATCATCCTGCGCACGCCCAAGGGCTGGACCGGGCCCAAGGAAGTCGACGGCAAGCAGACGGAAGGGCATTGGCGATCTCACCAGGTGCCCTTTGCGGAACTGGCCGACAAGCCGGATCACTTGCGGCTACTGGAAGAGTGGATGAAGAGCTATCGTCCCGAGGAGCTATTCGACGAGCACGGTGCACTGATGCCGGAACTGGCGGAGTTGGCGCCGCAGGGCGAACGGCGTATGGGCGCCAATCCGCATGCCAACGGCGGGCTGCTGCTCAAAGACCTGGAACTGCCGGACTTTCGCGACTATGCCATCAAGGTGACCGGCCCCGGCGCGGAGCAGGCGGAGTCGACGCGGGTCATGGGCGGTTATCTGCGCGACGTAATGAGGCTGAATAGGGACGCGCGCAACTTCCGCGTGATGGGGCCGGACGAGACCAACTCCAACCGCCTCGGCGCGCTGTTCGAGGTGACCGACCGCGCCTGGATGGCCGAGACACTGCCGGAAGACGATCACCTGGCACCGGACGGTCGGGTCATGGAGATCCTCTCCGAGCACACCTGTCAGGGCTGGCTGGAGGGCTACCTGCTCACCGGCCGGCACGGCCTGTTTTCCTGCTACGAGGCCTTCATCCACATCATCGATTCCATGTTCAACCAGCACGCGAAGTGGCTCAAGGTGACCAACGACGAGATCCCATGGCGGCGGCCCATCGCCTCGCTGAACTACCTGCTGACCTCGCATGTGTGGCGCCAGGATCACAACGGCTTCTCGCACCAGGACCCGGGTTTTATCGACCACGTGGTGAACAAGAAGGCCGACGTGATCCGGGTTTACCTGCCGCCCGACGCCAACACCCTGCTGTGCGTGACCGACTGCTGCCTGCGCTCGCGCAACTTCGTCAATGTCATCGTCGCCGGCAAGCAGTTGCAGCCGCAGTGGCTCGACATGGACGCGGCCATCAAACACTGCAGCGCGGGGATCGGTATTTGGGAGTGGGCCAGCAACGATCAGGGCAGCGAGCCGGATGTGGTGATGGCCTGTGCCGGCGATGTGCCAACACTTGAGACGCTGGCAGCGGTGGATATCCTGCGCCGCCATCTGCCCGAACTCAGGGTGCGGGTCATCAACGTGGTGGATCTCATGACCCTGCAGGATAAGGAAGAGCACCCGCACGGGCTCTCGCACAAGGACTTCGACACGCTGTTTACCACCGACAAACCGATCATCTTTGCCTATCACGGTTATCCCTGGCTGATTCATCGCCTGACCTACCGGCGCACCAATCATAAGAATCTGCACGTGCGCGGTTACAAGGAAGAGGGCACCACCACTACGCCGTTCGATATGGTGGTGCTTAACGACATGGATCGGTTTGACCTGGTGGCGGACGTCATCGATCGCGTGCCCAAGCTGGGCGCGACGGCGGCGTATCTCAAACAATGGCTGCGTGACAAGCATATCGAACACCGGCAATACATCACCGAGCACGGGGTGGATATGCCGGAGGTGACGCAATGGCAATGGGGAAAGACAGGAGACTGAACCATGTATTGTTCACGCAGATTGATTATCAAGAGCGGGGGCTGGTCAGGTGACGATGCGCTTGACTTGTTACCCGTACCAGGCGGTTACGCTATGCGTAGCCGCGCAACCAATACTTTAGAGAAGGAGGGCAGTCTATGAACATGCAGAGTGTACGTGAGATCGCGAAACAACGAGGCATCACCCCGCGTAAGCGGGGAAAGATAGATCTGATCAGAATGCTGCAGCTTGAAGAAGGCAATTTCGATTGTTTTGCCAAGGCCTATGTCGGCTATTGCGATCAGCTCAATTGCTTGTGGCGGGAGGACTGTCTTTCCCTCTCTGTGCAACCCGGTGGCAAGAATTGAGCAACATGGGCATTGAAGATTTTATCTTTACAAAAAAGGAGGGCCAGTATGATGCGTGATCCAGTCTGCGGGATGGAACTCGACCCTCGCAAGGCGTCGGCCACCGCCGAGCACGAAGGGCGTCTTTACTATTTTTGTTCCGAGGCGTGCCGGGAGAAGTTCCAGCAACAACCCACCGTGTTTACCAACAAGGCACCCGGCATGCGCCTCACCGTGGGCGTGATGGGCTCGGCGGATGCGGACGCACCTCCGATTATTGCCGAACACGCCTATCAACTGGGGCGTGTCATCGCGCAACGGGGGCTGATCCTGATCACAGGCGCCTGCCCCGGTCTGCCGTACGAATGTGCGCGCGGCGCAAGCCACCTCGGCGGCTTGTCGGTGGGGATCTCGCCGGCCCTGAGCCTGGATGAGCATGTGCACAAGTACCTGTCGCCCTCGGATGCCTTCGACCTGATCGTCTATACCGGCAGCGGCCTGATGGGACGCGAGGTGACCAACATCCGCTCCAGCGACATGGTCGTCATCCTCGGGGGTCGTTCCGGCACCCTGGGCGAGTTCGCCATCGCCTACGACGAGGGCAAGCTCATCGGGGTACTGGAAGGCACGGGCGGGATCACGGCACAACTCCCGGGGCTCGTGGCCTCGTTCGACAAGGAGACAGGCGCGAATGTGATCTACGACGCCGCCCCGGCGGGCTTGATGACCCGGCTCATGGACGCCTAC
>CAMYJI010000099.1 GCA_947258545.1 uncultured Ectothiorhodospiraceae bacterium | reverse complement strand
TCGCGCAGGTAGTCCACCACGTCGCGTCTGACGATATCAACGCCGGTCTCGAGCGCCACCTTGTCCGGCGGGATGATGTTTAGCGTTACCGTGCGCTGGCTGTTGAGCCTGCGGATGATATTGGTGTCCACGGTTTCTTCGATGCTGGCGATGGAAGACAACGGCACGACGGCGCCGATCGGAGTATAGATGGAGATCCGGTCGAGGCTGTCCAGCGAGGCGCCGCGGCCGGCCTTGCTGTACAGGTAGATGTCGATCTTGTCGTCGTCGAGGTAGAACTCGTCGACGTATGCGCCGTCGGTGAGCGCGGCGATGGTGTAGCCGAAGTCTTGCGTGGTCATGCCGACCTCGCTCGCGCGCGCCCATTTCGGTCTGACCTCGATCAGCGGCTGTGACAGCGATAGCGTGGACGGGTCGGCGCGCAGGCGCGGTGAGTCGAACACTTCCCCGGCGCGGCGGTACGCGGCCAGTGCGGCAGCGTAGATATCCGGTAGAGCTGGGCCGGAGATGTCGAGGTTGACGCTGCGCGTCCCGCCGGAGTTGCTGGTGATGATGGAACCGCGCGTGACAAAGGCGCGCATCGCCGGGTACTCGCTGTATTTCTTCTGCAGCGCTTCCATCACCGGCTTGATGTGTGCTGGGTCTTTCGGTTGTGTGATGATACGGATACGCTGCGCCTGGATGCTCATGTTGACATACTTGAGTGCCGGCACCCCGGTATCGCCCCTGTCGAACTGACCCGGTTCGTGCCCTGTAAACGGCAGGAAGTAGTCCTGCAGCTCTCTGCCGATCTTTGCCATCGTCTCAAGATTGTAACCGGGCGGCGAGGTCAGCGAGGCGAAGGCCTTGGGTTCCTCGCCCTCTGGCAGGTATTCCGCCGGTGGCGTCAACAGCGTGAAAATGCCGATACTGAGCAATGCGACGGCAGTGATAATGATGATGCATCTGGACGGATTCGCGATCAGGCGGCCGATGCGATCGAGCACGAACTGGTGCAGGTTATGTCTCCGGCCGTCGACCTGCAGCTTATCGGTGGAGAATTCTAGCCGCGCGGTGGCGGTGGGAATGACGGCGATGGCCACCAGCATCGACGTCAGGATCGAGGCCGATATGGCGATTGCTATATCCGAGTAGAGCTGGCCTGCCTCCTCCCGGATAAACACGATGGGCACGAACACGAGCACGGTGGTCAGGGTCGAGGCGAGCACCGCGGGCCACACCTGCTGCACGCCGACTACGGCCGCGCGCATCCGGTCGAGACCCTTGCGGCGCTGGTGCTCGATGCTCTCCAGCACCACGATGCCGTTGTCGAGCGTCATGCCGATCGCAAATGCGATGCCGGCGAGCGAAATCACGTTGATGGTACGGCCGGCGACGAGCAGGCCGATGAAACCGGCGATGGTGCAGATCGGGATGCCCATGACGCCGACCAGGGTGGCCCTGCCGGAACGCAGGAACAGGTACATGACCAGGCTGGCGAGAATCGCACCGAGAGAAAGGTTCGTCCAGACGTTTTTCACGGATTCCTGGACGTAGCCGACGTCATCGGCGATCAGGCGCATGTACATGCCGGCCGGGTGGAGGATGTCGTCGTTGATCTCCTCCATTACAACCATCAGCTTTTCCTTGATGTCGATCACGTTGGAGCCCGCCTGGCGCCGCACCGACAGACCGATCACGGGATCGCCGTCGGTGTAGGAGATACGGGACAGCTCGTAATGGTCCAGCCTGACCTCGGCGACGTCGCCGAGACGTATCAGCGCGTCGCCGCGCCGCACGAGGATCAGGTCGCGCAGTTCATCCAGGTTTCCGAAGCGGCCAACCGTGCGCAGCAGGTAACGGCGCTTGCCGGTCTCGATTTCACCTCCGGAGACGTCGCGGTTGCGGTCTGTTATGGCGCGGCGCACGTCCTGGATGCTGATGCCGCGCTCGGAAAGGCGTTCCGGGTCGATCAGCACCTGGACCTGGCGCTCGGCGCCACCGTAGACGTTCACGAGCGACACGCCGGACACAGTTTCCATGCGCGTGCGTACGTGGTCGTCAACGAAATCCTGCATCAGCACCATGTCCAGTCCGCGCGGGTTGTTCGGCAGCGGTGCGACGCGGAAGTACATGAACGAATTGCTTGAGAACGAGGTCGCGTAGATGCGTGGCTCGTCGACGTTGACTGGATATGACGGTACCTGCGAAAGCGCGTTGTTGACGTTGATGAGAGTCTCGTTGAGATCGATGCCGAACGGGAACTCGAGCTCAATCGACGCGCGGCCGAAGGACGAGGAGGCAATGATGCGTTGCAGGCCGGGGATGCTGCGCAGGTATTCTTCCTGCTCGATCACGATTTCCTTCTCGACATCCTGCGGTGTTGCACCAGGCCAGGAAGTACGCACGGTGATGGTCCGCACCTCGAGGTCGGGTATCATCTGCACCGGGATGCGCAAGGCGGCCATCACGCCGAGCACACTCACGATCAGGATGATGACCGTCATCAGGGTGCCGCGTTTTACGATGGCTTCGAACAACTGGCAATGACCCCCTTTATTCCCTCTGCTGGATGCTCACCTGCTGGCCTTCCTGCAGGGATTCGTTGCCGCGCACGACGACGACATCGCCAGCCCGGATGCCCTCGAGTATCGTGATCCGCTCGTCGAAACCGTGCCCGGTGGTGACGCGATTTTCTGAAACGGTCGGCGGTTGGCTGTCCGGGTCCACGAGCCACACGGTGACCCGCCCGTCCGGGTAGCGCAGGATCGCATCGCGCGGGATCACCACACCCCGGCGGCCGGTGGTCAGGTTGAGCTTGCCGTGCACGGACATGCCCGGTGTCATGCGTGCATCGTCGGCATCCACCCTGACGTGGATCAGGAAGGTGCGCGAGCTCGCGTCGCTGACTGGCACCACGGCGTCGATAGTGCCGTCGAACTCACGCTCAGGCAAGGCATCCAGGGTGACACTGAGCGCGCTCTGCGGGTTAATACCGGAGTAGAACTCCTGCGGCACGCGGAACTCGATACGCAGGTCGTCGATGGCGACCAGCGTGAGTACCGGCCTGCCGGGCTCGATCCATTCACCGGCTTCGGTCAGGCGTTCGCTGATCAAACCGCTGAAGGGCGCCAGCAGGGTATGGCGTTCCACGCGCGCCTGCTGACGTTGCAACTCGGCCTGCTTTTGTTTGAGCATGGCGCCATCAACTTCGACTTCCACCTCGCGCAGGCGCAGCTCATTTTCAGAGATGCTTTTCTGTTCACGCAGGCGCCTTGCGTCCTGATAGCGGCGCTTCGCATCGGCGAGTTCAGCACTGGCCTGCCGAATTGAAGCCTGCAGCGCCACCGCGACGAGCTGTTCGATTTCGCGATCGAGTTCGATTAGCGCAGCGCCGGTTTCGACGCGGTCACCGACCTCGACATTCACCGTCTCGACCTGCCCGCTGACCTCGGCCGAAAGTTTTGCGACCCGTGCCGAGGTGATGGTGCCGGTCAATGGAACCTGTGTGATCACGGCATCGCTCTGCGCGGTTTTTACAACGACGAGCGGGGAACGGTCGTCTGCAGCGATTGAAGTGTCAGCCGACAGAATGATCAACACGGTTGCGAGAACAGAAAGGGTTAGCCGATGCTGCCGCAAGGCAGCATACGGTATTTCCGTAAGGGCTGAAGTGCCAATATGTTGCACAGCCAAGATGAACCTTTGCATGGACAGGCCTTGGTTACTGCTGCGATGAGGAAGATCAGTCCTCCCATTGCCGTTATTCACGGAGCAAACCGGAGTGACAGGTTGATACAGGCTTCAGTCGGCGTCAGCAGATCAAATGTCGTTTCCATGCTGGAGGTGATGGCAGACTGGCTGAAGAGGGGCGTCCGTTAACAATACGTTTCGTCCAACCAGGATGAATCGCTGTGCTTCCGCAATGGGTCGACTCCCGCTGTTTAGAGATTTACTTATTTAGAATCAGTACCTAGTTCGTAGTGCGGCCAGAATCTGGCGCTCACTTACACGCAAAATCTACGGCCTTTTGTGTTCCTGCGAAGCTATTCAAGGCCGTAGTTAGGTGTGCCGAGGATAAAAAGTTAGCTTTTACCCTTTTATAAGTACCCCCCACCATTCGAGTTGCTCTTTCACTTTTTTTGGATCTTCACCACTAGCTTTGATCAGAGGTATCTCCAAAGGCTCTAGAAGATCGTTAATTCTATTTAAATATTCAATAGTCTTCTGATAACTTTCTTTTAACGTTTGGTTATCAGACGACGAGACATATTCTGAATACTGGCGAATTAGTCTTTTGTTGTTATCAATATGTCCGTTTACCATGCCGAATGCGTAGGCAGCCACACTGGGATTAGTAAGATAATTCTCATTTAGTAAATCCCTAATAATTGATAAATTAGTAAGCATATAAGTGATTTCATAGATGAATATATAATGTTCCAATTCTTGTTCAGTATCGTCGGCTTGTTTGGCTAATCTTATAAATTCCATGGAATGCATGCTCATGTCTGACCATAATCGAAAAATATCTTCGGACGACTGCCTGAAAACTGGATTATGTTCTTCTGCCTGGCAGGACGAGAGGAACGTAACGCAAATCATCACTAGAAAAATAATTTTCTTCAATTTGGTCGCCTTGCTGTTTACTGATTCGAATCCAGTAGTTAATTAAACGAAACTACACGCCCCGTTATCCATTTACAGTTATATCGGCATTAGGTGACCGAGGTTTAAAGGCACACAGTACTGACTCAAAGAGTTAATCAGTCACTTGGAGGTGGCGAATATTATTTCTGGTGAGGGAGTATGCAATGTCGCCTTTGGGTCGGAAGTGAATGTCTGAGTAAATCTATCAGGTATTTAGCCAGGAACTACCGAGTACGGCCACAATGCGACATTCCCAGAGTTTCCGTGAAGGTCTCAGATGCCGCAACTTCGGACGTTCCCCATCCTGCAATCGTACATCGGTTGTCGGCCAGTAAGAGACATACACGCAATACCTGTGGACAGCAGGTTCATTATGGATTCCGGGTATTACGAAAAGTGATTATGCTTCAGAGCCAATGACACTATATATAACATAAACATTTTTAAGATGGCGACCCCAAACTTGGTATTGGTCACCTGAATTGAAAGAAGTAGTATAGTTAGATAAACACAGTCTTCATCACTCGTCAGTGGATCATCGCAATAGAGGCAGGAGCGCGCAGTCATGATGCCGGACTCCACATCACTCGATCCGAAATGGGGCCAGCCGGATGGCACCCACGATCCCTGGGTGCTGGCCCATTTTCAGGCACTGGAATCCGATGTACTCATTACCACTGCGCCCAAGGCGGGCACGACCTGGATGCAACAGATCTTGTACCAGATGCGTAGCGGCGGCGATACGGATTTCGACAACATCGATACCGTCGTCCCCTGGCTAGAACACCCGCGTAAAGGTAAAAGCAGGCGGCAGGTGCTGGACGATTACGACGCCATGCCCCGCCCCCGTCTGTTCAAGACTCACTGCACCGCGCAGCAGACTCCGGGCATCGGCACGGCCAGCATCATTCTTACGGTACGCGACCCGCGCGACTGCTGCGTGAGCTTTTACCACCATTTAATGAACATGACCGATTCGGCGCGTGACATGACCGGGCATCAACGTCCCGTCTCGTTTGCCGCCCATGTCGATACCTGGATCAAGTTCGCCGCCTGGTTCCGCAACGTTAAAAGCTGGTGGCCTTATCGCGACCATGAAAAAGTATTGTTGCTTCGCTATCAGGATTTGAAGCGCGATCTTGGCGTGGGCGTTGATCAGATTACCAAGTTTTTGGATTGGGAACTCACCTCAGAACAAAAAGCAAAGGTACTGGAATACAGTTCATTCGACTGGATGAAAGCGCACGACGAAAAGTTTTCAGGACAGACCGAATCGGGCAATTCTTCGTTCAAACCCGGCAGTTTTATTCGCGAGGGCAAAGTGGGCGGTTACAGAGATCTGCTGACCCCCCAACTGGAAAAAAGAATACTTGACCACGCTCATGCGGAGCTCGAAGCTGAGTGCCTTCGTTTTCTGGAAGTCGGAAACTGAAGCGGAGGGAGTCATCCGACTAAATTACTCAGGTATTCACCTAGGTACTTCCGGGATCGGCCAGAACCAGTCATTCCCGGTATTCTCGCGAAGGTCTCAGTAGCGACAGAACCGGTCATTGCAGCCACGCGAACAGAGATACCAAGAATGACAAT
>CAMYJI010000098.1 GCA_947258545.1 uncultured Ectothiorhodospiraceae bacterium | reverse complement strand
GGGGGTAACTGACTGATTGGAGGAAATTCATATGGAGTTTCGAAAAGTAACCGCCATCATCCGGTCCGATTCACTAGAGAAGGTGGAGAAGGCATTACAAGCATTGAGTGTGCCGGGGGTGAGTGTGACCAAGGTCAAGGGCTATGGGGAGTATGCCAATTACTATACGCCGGACTTGATGCTCACGCATGCCCGGGTGGAAGTCTTTATCGGACAACACCGGGCGGAAGAAGTGGCCAAGGCGATTATGGATGCGGCGCATTCCGGTGTGGAAGGGGACGGCATCATCGCTGTATTGCCCGTGGAGGCTGTTTATCACATCCGTACACGGGAAAAATGCAAGATCGATGCCTGTGAATAGGAAGTACACGTGATGTGACTCTAGCCGGGCCGTGCACTGCACGGTTGCTGAACGGGTAGATCAGCTGCGCGTTAGGTGGAGGCTATCAGTATGTACCAACTGGTCAAGCGACAGATCCAGATGGAAGCCGGTCGGACACTGTTTGTCTGCCTGTCCATTGGCGCTGCATTGGCAGTTGTTTTGTTGCTGGAGGGATTCCAGCAGGGCTTGCTCGTGCAGTTGCGAAACGCCGTATTGAATCGGGGTGCCGACCTGATAGTTGCGCAGGCGGAGGTGTCGAATTTTATTGGCAGCCGTTCGCTGCTTCCGCAGCTCAGCCGTCAGCGGGTGGAGTCGATTGACGGCGTTACATCAGCACATCCTGTCACGCTGGTTCCGGTTATCTATACACAGGGAAATAACAAACGTCCGATCTTTTTCCTGGTCCATGACACGGCAGGCGGGCCGATATCCCTGGTGGCAGGCCAATATGCGAAAGCCCCGCGAGAGATCATTATCGATGAGTCGCTGGCGGTCTTCTATGATCTGGTGCCGGGCGATCCCTTTGTGGTTTCTGAATTCGAGTTCCGCATTGCCGGCATAGCCCGCCAGGCATCCGCCTTCTTCACTGCCTTTGCATTCCTCAATTATGACGATTTGATCGATTTCTATTTCGACTCCGACCTGATGGGCGATATCAGCAATCTGCCACTGATCGGCTATCTGTTGGTGGAGCTTGAGCCCGGGTACGACAGGCTGCGTATTGCAAAAGAAATCGAAAAAGTGGAAGCAGACGGTGACGTCTTCACGCCCGAACAGCTGGCCGAGAATGATGTAGCGCTGGGGCGTGCGCTGTTTGGCCCTGTCCTGGGCGTCATGATCGGTGCTGCCTACCTGATTGCTCTGCTGGTAGTGGGGATGATCATGTTCGCCTCCGCCAATACCCGGTCGCGCAGCTTTGGTGTGCTTAAGGCGCTTGGGTTTTCCAATTCGGCCCTGGCCCGGGAAATGGTGCTGGAGGCCTTGGTGCTGACATTGCTGTCTATGCCCGCCGCCCTGCTGCTGTCACAGTTCGTGGCCTGGATAATCCAGTCGCTGGCGCCTCTCTACCTTGTGCCGGTGATGGAGCCGTTGCTGCTGTTGCGCACGTTTGTCGCGGCATTGTTGCTCGCCGTCCTGGCGGCACTGCTGCCTGTGTGCTCGGTCGCGCGCCTTGATCCTGCTATCGTTTTCCGGGGCTAAGGTGCTGCGCTGGAGCCTTAAAAGCCTGTTTGCCGAGCCGTTGCGGTTGATCATCAGCACACTGGCGGTAGCCATGTCCTTTATTCTGGTGATCTTTTTCGATGCGGTATTCGAGGGTGAGTCGAAACAGATGGTCGTCTACCTAGAAAAGATGGATGCCGACGTCTGGGTTATGCAAAAAGGGGTGTCCAATATGCACATGGCCAGTTCTTTGCTGTGGGACTGGAAGGCCGACCGTGTGGCTAGCCTGCCCGGGGTCAGCGAGGTCGCTTCCATCCTGTATCTCAATGCGGCGGTAAAGGCCGGTGGCAGGGACTGGTTCTCTTATATCATCGGTCTCTCTGCCGATTCGCCGGGAGGTGGCCCATGGGATGTGGCACAGGGCAAGGCCATACCCGGGCGGGGAGAAGCCGTCATCCCCGAGGTCATCGCACAGCTTGCCGGCCTTGAACTGGGCGATCCACTCACGATTATCGACAAGCGACTACGCATCGCCGGACTGACACGCGGCACCTTTGCCATGGCGAGCGCTATCGTGTTTGTTTCCAGGCAGGACCTGGGCGAGCTGATGGAAGCAGAGGAACAGGTCAGTTATGTCATGGTGAAAATACAGCCCGGCATGGCACAGGTAGATATGGCGGAACGCATCAGGGAGGAAGTGGACAAGGTCAACGCCCTGCCAAACGAGGTGTTCATCGCCAACGACCGGCAGATGGCGGTGCAGATGGGGGCCGAGATCGTTCGTATGATGACAGTCATTGGCACGCTGCTGGCGATGATGATTGTTGCCTTTACCGCCTACTCGCAGACCGCCCACAAGCAGCGTGAGCTAGGCATCACCAAGGCGTTTGGTTTCAGTAATCAGCGACTTTATGGAGCGGCGCTCTGCCAGACCCTGGTCATCACTGGCAGCGGTTTTCTTGTCGCGTCGCTGGTGGCCTATCTCCTGTTTCCGCTCCTGCCCGCGCTGGTGCCGCAGATTACCTTGTTCGTGACCCCGAAGGCTATTCTGACCATAGCTGCTGTGGTGATGCCGGTTGCGGTACTGGGCAGTCTGGGGCCGCTTGTCAGGATTGCCCGGGCAGACCCGCTAACCATTTTCCAGCGTTGAGGTGTGTCATGCAGGAACCGGCAGTCCTCGAAGCGAGCCATCTTAACAAGCACTTTGGTAGCGGTGACGCCCGGGTGCAGGCGATTAGTGACGTCAGCCTGAAGATCAGCGTCGGGGAACTGGTGCTTGTCATGGGACCCTCGGGTTCCGGAAAGACCACGCTGCTGTCGATGCTCGGCGCATTGCTCAAGCCGGATTCCGGCCGAATCCTGATGGGGTGTGATGACATCACCTCACTCAGTGAGTCACAGCTGCCGCCACTGCGTGCCCGGCGGATCGGTTTCGTGTTCCAGGCGTTCAACCTGCTGGAAGCGCTCACAGTTGAGGAAAACGTACTGTTTCCGGCCCGACTTGCACCCGGTGGGGTGAAAGCGGCGCACCCGCATGCAGACCGATTGCTGGCGCGCCTGGAACTGGATTCACGCCGGCGGGCCCTGCCGGGGACACTGTCCGGTGGCGAAAAGCAGCGAGTGGCCATTGCACGGGCACTGATTAATAGACCGCCGCTGATACTTGCCGACGAACCAACCGGCAACCTCGATTCGCAGAAGGGCCAGGAGGTGACCATGATTCTCCATGACATCGCCCGTGATGAAGGTTGCGCGGTCATCATGGTGACTCATGATCCGCGTGTCGAGGACGTGGCTGATCGCATACTCTGGCTCGAGGACGGTGTGCTCCGCGACCGCAAGAGCGAGCAACATGACTGGGTGCGCGATCCTGTGTGCGGGATGCGCGTGGATGCATGGACTGCGGCCTTTACCACTGAAGACCAGGGCATTCATTATGCCTTCTGTTCAGGGCGCTGCCTGGAACGTTTCCGGGCAAACCCAGCGCAATACAGTAATGATGATACTTAGGTGGAGACATGTTGTCGCTGTTACCTGAAATTGTCTTGATCCTGCTGTTCGGGGTGGTTGTCGGCTGGGCCGCAAGTCGTCTGCGCCTGCCGGTTGCCGTAGGACAGGTTTTGCTGGGAATTATCATAGGCCCACCAATACTGGGCTGGGTTTCCGTAGACGATAACCTGCGACTGCTGGGCGAATTGGGCGTGCTGCTGCTGCTCGGCATGGCCGGTCTGCGCCTCGGGCTTGATCGTCTCGTCGGTGTCGGCATGACCGGCCTGTGGGTTGCCGTGCTGGGCATGTTGTTCTGTCTGGCCGGCGGTTACGGCTTTGCAACCTGGTGGGGTTCGCCTGCCGAGGAAGCCATTTACATCGGTGTCGCCCTGACAGCGACCAGTATCGCCATCAGCGTACAGCTTCTGCACCAGTTTGGCCTAATGGAGCGCAAGGTCGGGCGTATCGTTATCGCCGCAGCAGTGATTGACGATATTCTCGCCCTCTACTTGCTGGCCGCCGCCCACGGTGTGTTGACCAATGCACTGGCGCCTGCCCGGATTGCCGCTTCATTAGTACTGGTC
>CAMYJI010000097.1 GCA_947258545.1 uncultured Ectothiorhodospiraceae bacterium | reverse complement strand
GAGGTGGCGGTGTTCGGTGTGCCCGATGAATTTTATGGGGAACAGGTCATGGCATGGATCCAGCTGCATGCGGGCGAACGGGTCACGGAGGAAGAGATACGCGCATTCTGCAAGGGCAACATCGCGCACTTCAAGATCCCGGAGTACATCTGGTTTGTCGATGAATTCCCGATAACCGTGACGGGTAAGCTGCAGAAATTCCGTATGCGCGAGATCGCCATGGAGCGACTGAATATAAAAGCCTAGGTATACGCTCCAGACACCGAAGCGTGCAATGCAGGCCTTTAACTACAAGCCGATCTCGGGCTTGTCGACCCCACTGCGCAGCGACCTGACGACCGCCTCCATGAGGTCCACAATGTGTCCGCGCTCATGGGCGAGCGCCCGGTGGATATTCTGGCTCAGATCCTCGAACTGTGACTCGCTGATATATTCACGGGCCTCGCCACTAAGGGAGCCCCTGAACTCCTCGACGATCTGCTGCGCCAGCTCCTGGTGATGGTTTGTCATACCCTACTCCATGCCAATGACTTTATTTAACAGGTTTGGCGACACTGCCAGGCATGCCTGACGGTGATGCCGAACGGCAGCCTGCGTGACAAGAGGCCATTAGATCACAACACACCCGCTGTGGTGACGCCGACAGCCCGCCAGCGGGCCGGCTGTACGCGTGTTCCCTGTATCCAAACAGATCAACTGAAGCCACGATATTTCAGGAGACGTGAAAAATTCAGCAGAATATTTTCGCTACTCGTAGTAGACTCTAGATATACCGGACAGCCTAGAAATTTGTTTAAGTATCTCAGGTATCATAATGATTAAAAAGATTGTTGTCATTAACAGCAAAGGGGGATGCGGCAAGACGACGCTGTCCACCAACCTGGCAAGCTACTATGCCGCGCACGGTTATCCGACCGCCTTGCTCGACTACGATCCGCAGGACTCTGCCACGCGCTGGCTCTCGCAACGGCCCGAGTCCCTGGCAGGAATCTACGGCGTCGCGGCCGCCCACCCGCCGGAAGAAAACGTCACCCGCTCGTTCCAGCTGCGCGTACCGCCCGGGACACAGCGCCTCATCCTGGACACGCCGGCCTCCCTGAAACGCATGGAGCTGATCGAGATCCTGCGCGACGCCTGGGCCATCATCGTGCCCATCCTGCCTTCAACCATCGACTCGTGCGTGACCTCGGATTTCCTCAAGGACCTCGGCAAGGAGATCCGCATGCATACCACCGACGCCTCGATTGCCATCGTGGCCAATCGGGTGCGGCGCAACACGCGCGCCTTCCAGACGCTGATGAAATTCCTCGAAGACAAAGACATGCCGCCGGTGACCTGCCTGCGTGATTCACAGAACTATGTGCAGGCGTCTGCTGAAGGCATGGGCATCCACGATATGAAAGCCACGCTTACGCGCGTGGACCGGGAACACTGGCAGAGCCTGATCGACTGGCTGGAAGCAGAGCCGCTGAACTCGGACACCGAACCCTTCGATACCGGGACACACCGTAGCATCGCCTGACGACCTGCACGGACCGGCAGGGCACGCCGGCATATAGTGCTGCTACAGATCAACCGGCATATAGAAAAACACGAAGCGCCCCTGCTCGATGACCACCTTGAGGGTCGCGCCGTGACTCAGTCCGTAATCCACATATCCCGGCACGGCACTGTCCTGGTGGCATTCACTGGCGTGTTGCGGTGATTCGAAATCCCGGTCACGGTCGTACCAGGCCAGCAGCATGGCATCACCCAGGTGTTGCTCCGCGGTCCTGTCGGCCAGGGCCATGGCTTCATGATAATCGCTGACAGGTTGCAGCGGGCTTATGTCGATGACAGCCAGATCCGTGGCATCGGGTTGCGACGGCAAAGGGCAACGGGGCGGTGAGGGGTTGTGCGGCATGGGCGTCCAATGGTGTGGAAATCGATCATATCCGATTTCCGTGCCGGCTTGCCGTGTCAGGTGTTGGCGCCCAGGCAGACCATGCCGTCCGGGATGCCGTTCTCGGACTAACAGACTGGTTCTAAAATAAGTATTCTCTAAACGACGGGAGACGACCCAACTCAGACGTACAGAATTCTTGCTTAAAGGTCAGGAATTTACTGTAACCGGACATTTAGCGACCGGATGCGGGTCAGAGACCATCGATCCGAATGCGACTTTCAGCGGAACTGCATATTTTTCTACAGATCACGGAACGGGCAACCGGCTGTTCTAACATGTGATTTTGTGCGGTCAGTCAAATGAAACTCATACGTTTTGTGCTCCTCAGCCAATGACAAACATTTAGCCTGCTATATTCAATTTGAGTAGTTCTTTCTAAGAAACCACATAAAATAAAGAGGTTTTGAACTGCCGCTGCTAATCAAAAACGCGGCGACGCAGGGAGGAGAGCAGCATGTCCTATGTGCCTAATCGTAGACAGGGAACCGTCTGTTCCCGGCCATCCACTTACCAGTCGGTTCGTCGTGGCTGCCGTCGTGCTGTTTGGCAGAAGCCGGATTGCCCGACCCGACATCATTACCCTCAATAACGTACACAGGTAGGAAACGCGTTGTTGCAGGGTGCTCACGCTAATTGCACGGAGGAACGACATCATGAGACGTTACATTTCACTTTTATTTGCAGCGGGTGTCCTCGGGGTGTTGGGGGCTCTACACACGACGGCTGCATATGCCGAAAACGGAGTCGAAATCTGGGTCGCCAACGAAGAAGAGTTCTTCGGCACCCAGATCTTGGACGGTGACCTCAACTTCCTGGCGGGAGACGAAACCGGCGGTATCGCCGGGAGCACGGAACATACTCATATCGGGGACTTTACATCGGATTTCGGTACCTATTACTCGGCGAATGTGGGCGAGGGGGATGCGGTAACCACCAGTGTCGATGTCTTCGACGCCGATACCCGAACCATCATCGCCAGCGTAGAGACAGCCGGCAGGTCCCACGCCGTGATCGTGTCGCCCGATGACCGCTGGGCCATTGTCAACAATCTCAACAACAACACCCAACTGATCGATACCAGCTCCAACGAGATCGTGAACACCATACCCGTCGTAGGGGAAAGCCCCCCCGGCACCAATCACCGGCCGGTCTGTGTCGCCACCAGCGCCAACAGCAAAAAGATCTATCACGCTGCGGCCGTCACCGACAAGGTCATCGTGATCACCATCGACCCCGAGACCGGGCAGGAAGTGGCTCCGCAGAAAGAGATCGACGGCATTGAAAACGCCTGCGGATTGCTGCGTTCCAAGAACAACAAGGTGCTCTATGTGCTGGCCGGTAGGGCCACCGGAACCGGTAATGCTGGCGCGAATCAGTTCCATGTCATCAACATCAAAACCGATGAGAGAATCGGCGATCCTATCCCCACTACCGGCGCCGATGCCCACGCCATCGCAGAGCTGAACAACGGCAAGGAGATCTGGATCGGAAACCGGGACAGCGGCACCATCGAGATTCGTAACGGCAAGAGCCCTACTTATGATTTGATTGAGATCATCGATCTTGCCGATCCGAAGCATGAGCTCGGCCCGGGTATTCACAAACCGGACCTGTTCGGGTTTTCTCCCAACGGGAAGGCGTTCTATTCCATTCTTCGAGAGCCCGACAACTCGGTGATCAAGATCGATGTCGCCACCCGGACTGTGGTGGGTTCGCGCTTTATGGGCGGCGAGCCGCATGGACTGCGGGTGCGGGCCCTGAGCGACTGAGGGGTACGGGCGAAGTCAGAAATAACGTAACAAACTTGAGGCGGGGAGGTCGTGATGAGCGGCCTTCTCGCTTTTTTGTATTCTTTTGAGCGGAATATCCATTTACAACAGGCGACGTGTAGATCTGACCGCTGCAAGACTTTGGAAATTACAGTCAGAATCGGGCAGCACAACAAGAACAATGAAAACCATATCTCCCGCGATCCAGAATTAAGTGAACCGATCTCCATGGTCGTTCGCAAACGAGCCTCTTTGGGTCGTTTCCCTGACCAACACGCGATCTTGTTCAGTCTTCGACATGACTATCAACCGGTCCTTCAAGCCGGCACAGTACCCAGTGCCGCTTGTGCGTTCGTTGGATGCCTGAGTGTCGCCGATTGGCCAAGTCCGCTTGGACGATGTGAATGGCAATTACTGCTGCATCTAAGACATTCCCGGTGTTGCCGGGAATGTCTTCTTCTGGCCTATTGTGTTGAAAAACTCCTCGTAGATCGTGATACATGAGATAATTTCAGTTAGTTCTTACTCCCAAGGATCTATGCCTATGATGGGGCAACTTCCA
>CAMYJI010000096.1:1600-7904 GCA_947258545.1 uncultured Ectothiorhodospiraceae bacterium | reverse complement strand
GGTCACCAGTCAACAGGAGTACCTGCTGGCGCTGAACAACCTGGACGTGCTCAGGGAAAGCCCCTATGAGGAAATTCGCCGGGGTGCGCAAGACCTCGTCACCAGTGCACGTGAACGGCTCGAATTGCTGGATGTGCCGGAGCACCAGATTCGCGAACTGGAGCGTTCGCGCAAGATCAAGAAGCACCTGCACATCCATTCACCCTTCGACGGGGCGATCATCAACATAGGTGCGCGTGAAGGCCAGTATGTTACGCCGACCACCGAACTGTACAAGATCGCCGACCTGTCCAGGGTCTGGGTGTTCGCGGATGTCTACGAGAACGAGGTGTCCTGGATACAGGAAGGCGACCCCGTGGACATGAAGCTCGCCGCCATCCCGGGCAAGGTATTTTCCGGGCGTGTCGGCTACGTCTACCCCTATGCCGAGGCGAAGACGCGCACCATCAAGGTCAGGCTGGAATTCGACAATCCGGACCAGCTGCTCAAGCCGGATATGTTTTCGGATGTCACGATTCACGCCCAGCGCGAGGTCTGTGCCATTGTGATTCCCGTGGAAGCGGTGGTGCGCTCGGGGGAGCGTGAGCAGGTGTTCGTGGTGCGCGGGCCGGGCAAGTTCGAGCCGCGCGATGTCAAACTGGGCGTGACCGCAAAGGGCCTGGTGCAGGTCATCGAGGGGGTGTCCGCTGGAGAACAGGTAGTTACCTCGAGCCAGTTCCTTATCGACTCCGAGTCCAAACTGCGCGAGGCGACAGCAAAGATGCTGGAGGCCCTGTCCGCCGAACAGGGTGGCGGTAATGATTAGAGCAATCATTGACGCGTCACTGCGTGACAAGTTCCTGGTAATCGTCGCCACGGTGATTATCCTGGCCGCGGGCGTCTGGGCGCTCAAAAGCATACCGCTTGATGCCATTCCCGACCTTTCGGACGTGCAGGTCATCGTCTTCACCGAGTATCCCGGCCAGGCACCGCAGGTGGTCGAGGACCAGGTGACCTACCCGCTGACGACCGCGATGCTCGCCGTCCCCGGTGCAAAAGTGGTCCGGGGTTATTCTTTCTTCGGATTCTCGTTTGTCTACATCATTTTCGAAGACGGCACCGACATGTACTGGGCGCGGTCCCGCGTGCTGGAGTACATCAACTATGTCAGCGCCCGTCTGCCGGCCGGCGTATCGCCGAGCCTCGGGCCGGATGCCACCGGTGTCGGCTGGGTCTATGAATACGCCCTGGTCGATCATTCCGGCCAGCATGACCTGGCCAAACTGCGTTCCATTCAGGACTGGTACCTGCGCTACCCGCTGCAGACAGTACAGGGGGTGTCCGAGGTGGCCTCGGTGGGCGGGTACGTCAAGCAGTACCAGGTCGAGGTCGATCCCAATGTCCTGCTGGCCTATGACATCCCGCTCTCGAAGGTGAGACACGCCATCAAACGCTCCAACCAGGATGTCGGTGGCCGCCTGGTGGAGATGGCCGAGACCGAGTACATGGTCCGCGGCCTGGGGTATCTCCAGGGTGTGGATGACCTCAAGCAGATACCGGTCGGGGTGGATGCAAAAGGTACACCGATCCGGCTTGAAGATGTCGCCAGCATCCACCTGGGACCGGAATTGCGGCGCGGCGTCGTGGAACTCGACGGTGTGGGCGAGGTGGCCGGCGGCGTAGTGGTGATGCGCTACGGGGAAAATGCACTGGCCACCATCCAGGGCGTGCGGAGCAAGCTTGAGGAACTGAAAAAAGGCCTGCCGGATGGCGTGGAGATCGTGACGGTCTATGACCGTGGCAGCCTCATCGAACGGGCCGTGCATAACCTCAAGGAGAAACTGATCGAGGAGTCTCTCGTGGTCAGCCTGATCACCATCCTGTTCCTCTTGCATGCCCGCTCCGCACTGGTCGCGATCCTGTCACTGCCAATCGGCATCCTCATTGCCTTTATCATCATGCGCTGGCAGGGGATCAACGCCAATATCATGTCGCTGGGCGGCATTGCCATTGCCATCGGCGCCATGGTCGACGGCGCCATCGTCATGATCGAGAATGCGCACAAACACCTCGAACACAGCGCCGCCAGGAAGGGAAGTCCACTCGATCTGCAGGAACGCTGGGGGGCGGTGGGCGAGGCGTCCCGGGAAGTCGGTCCGGCACTGTTTTTCTCATTGCTGATTATTACCGTGTCATTCCTGCCCGTGTTCACCCTGCAGGCGCAGGAGGGGCGGTTGTTCACGCCGCTGGCCTTCACCAAGACCTTCGCCATGGCCGGCGCCGCACTGCTGTCCATTACACTGGTGCCGGTGCTGATGGGGTATTTTATTCGCGGCAAAATAATGCCGGAGGCAAAAAACCCGGTAAACCGGTTTTTTCACGCGATCCATGCGCCGGTTCTGAATGTCGCCATCAAGTGGCGCTGGATCACGCTGCTGCTGGCCCTGCTGCTGTTGGGCGGGAGCCTGTACCCGGTCATGAAACTGGGCAGCGAATTCATGCCGCCGCTCGACGAAGGTGACATCCTGTACATGCCGACCACGTACCCGGGGCTCTCCATCACCAAGGCCAAGGAGTTGTTGCAGCAGACCGACAAGATCATCAAGACCTTTCCCGAGGTCGAGACGGTGTTCGGCAAGGTCGGCCGTGCCGAAACGGCGACCGACCCCGCCCCGCTGGCCATGCTGGAAACCACGGTCAGGCTGAAACCCAAGGATGAATGGCCCGATCCCGGCAAGACCACCAAGGACCTGATGAACGAAATGGACCAGGCGATCAGCTTCCCCGGGCTGGCCAATGCCTGGACCATGCCGATCAAGACCCGCATCGACATGCTGTCGACCGGCATCAAGACGCCGATCGGTATCAAGGTCAGCGGTCCGGACCTGGAGGTACTGGAACAGGTGGCAAGCGATATAGAACAGGCAGTGAAGCAACTGCCCGAGACGCTCTCGGCCTTTGGTGACAAGGCGGCCGGTGGCTACTATCTGGACTTCGACATTCGCAGGGAGGATGCGGCACGTTACGGCCTGACCGTGGGCGACATCCAGGACGTAATCCAGACAGCGATCGGTGGTATGAATATAACCTGGACCGTGGAAGGCCTGGAGCGTTATCCCGTGAACCTGCGTTACCCCCGCGAGTTGCGAGACAACCTCGAGGAGCTCAAGCGCGCGCTGATATCGACACCCTCCGGAGCCCAGATCCCGCTGTCCCTGGTGACCGACCTGCGTATGCGGCGTGGCCCCCCCTCAATCAAGACAGAGAACGCGCGGCCCAACGCCTGGGTCTACGTCGATATCACCACCTCGGACATCGGTGGTTATGTGGCGCAGGCCAAGGAGATTGTGGATGCACAGGTGGACCTGCCGCCTGGCTATACTATCGGCTGGTCCGGCCAGTTCGAATACATGGAGCGTGCAGAGCAACGCCTGCGTATCGTGGTGCCCGTGACCCTGCTGATCATTTTCCTGCTGCTGTTTTTCAATTTCCGGAATATTACCGAGCCACTGGTGGTCATGTTATCCATCCCCTTCGGACTCATCGGTGGCTTCTGGCTGGTGTACTGGATGGGTTTTAACATGTCCGTGGCGGTGGCGGTGGGATTCATTGCGCTTGCCGGTGTGGCTGCCGAGATCGGTGTGCTGGTGCTGACCTTTATCGACCAGGAATTGGCGCGGCGCCGTCATGAAAAGCCGGGCACAGCACGACTCGATGCGAGCGAAATTTTGCAGGCGGTACACAGAGGCACTTCGGAACGTGTGCGCCCGATCGCCATGACTGCAACTGCCATCATCGGCGGCTTGCTACCCATCATGTGGGGCGGCGGAACGGGGTCCGGTGTCATGCAACGCATCGCCGCACCCATGGTCGGTGGCATGGTGACCGTAACGGTGCTCAGCCTGTTGGTATTGCCGGTGATTTACGGACTGGTGTTGCAGTGGCAGGAATATCGAAAGTCATGAAATATTTTGATTACTGCTCGAGCCGACTACAGGCAGGCCAATATCTTCATTGGCGGAACGGATTTTGACTAAAAAGAGGACAGGTTTCATGCGAGATGGATGTCCTTGATGACAGCCTGAAGGATTTCAAGGTTACGCTTAAGCAAGTGAAAACAACCCGGCCTGAGTGAGCGGTGATAATTGATATTCTGATCGATAAATTAACTGAGAAATAGTACAACCTGCCATTTAGAGAGCGCTCGTACCAGCTACACTGGTCGAATAAAAGTTGTTTGTATGGAGGCTGGTCGAATAAAAGTTGTTTGTATGGAGGATTGCTTCAATGAAATTCCTGGCCAGCATCATTGTCACTGTAGCTGTAATCGTTGCTTATGGTGATTTATTTGCGCATGGTTCGGAAGGATCACGATCGTCAGAAGCGAACCAGCCGGCATTGAAGTTCAATGTCGACGCGCGTTCCACATCCTTGCCGGAATATAGAGCGGAACCAAATATGAAGTTGTCTGTTGATGGGCAGACAATACGTCTTGATATTTCCGAGCCAGATGGTAAATCAATTGATACCGAGTTTGCTGATGCAAAGATATTCGTCACCACAGGTGACGGTATCTCGACATTATATTTATGGCCTTCGAACGATGGAGGGCTTTCCGGGAAAGGAGATTTTAATCCGGAGCCCGGTATGCGGGTTGAAGTATTGCTACACCTGCCTGACCGTGAAATAGCAAGAAGGGAGTTTTATCCATTGGATAGCGATAAATAACTACCGTCCGGTTTCGTGCGAGTAAGCGATACCAGGTAGAGAGGGGTATGTGTGCCGGTTACTGTTGAATACTTTACGGATATCCTCTGCATATGGGCATGGGGTAACCAGATACGCATCGAACAGCTCAGGCAAGAGCTGGGGGATGACATACAACTCCGCTACCGTTTTATTCCTGTGTTTGCCGACGCGCGGCGGCACATCCTGGGGCAATGGGCGGAGAAGGGCGGATTTGAGGGCTTTAATCACCATCTCAAGGATGTGGCGCAACATTGGGATCATCTTACCCTGCATCCGGATGTGTGGGTGCGAACTGTCCCGGCATCCTCAACAGGTGTACACCTGATACTAAAGGCAATGCAATTGCTTGAGGAGCGCGGTGACATCTCTGGTCAAGCAAACCCGGTATATGGTGGACGCAGCTGTTTCGAGGAGTATGTGTGGCGTCTGCGCGAGGCTTTCTTCCATCATGGCGATAACATTTCTGAACGCTCTGTATATGAGCACATTGCATATGGGCTGGGTCTTGAATCCAGGGATTTGCAGGAAATGATAAGCAACGGAGAAGCGTTTGCTGCATTGCACCGGGACGACGCTGTGAAACAGCGCTATAAAGTGCATGGCAGCCCGACCATGGTGCTCAATGAAGGTCGACAGCTGCTGTATGGGAATGTGGGTTATCGCATTATCGAGGTCAATGTTCGGGAGCTGCTGCATAATCCTATACAGGGTGAGGCCAGCTGGTGTTGAGAATCAGATTGTCGACATCATATGGATCTTCTATCCAGTTGATCTGGATCAATGGAATAATGACTGTAATTATTTATAAAAGTACACATGTATATCATTCGGTGCAGGACAAATGCGGGAGAGTCATCAGGGGTGATGGTTTAACACAGGAAAACCATGCGGCATTTGTTCAAAAACATTACTACCCTCCTGCTTGCCATCTCCATGGCAATGACGCCGGTCGTTTCCGTGTTAGCAACCACAATGTCACCAGGCGCAGATCACGAGCAGATTACGGACAAGGCTCCGTGCCATGGCGCGAGTGCCGGGGAAGTTGTCAACAACAACTCAACTCAGGCGTCTGAGACGCATCCCTGTACGGACCGGTGCAAAGATGGCGCATGCCAGGGCGGCTATCTGTGTTCCTCCTGTGTTCATGGGACTCAATCATCTGCTACTACATCCCTTGCATTAGTTACATCTGACAGGATAAGCGATAGCTATCAATCTGATCGTTCTGACAGTTATTCTGGCGTGATATCTTCTCCCGCCTTCAGACCGCCCATTCGTTAATTCTCCATTCGACGGAATTTCCGTCATTTTATACAGCGTGCCGCGCCGGTATGACGTGGCCCGCACCATGGACCGGCATGCTCGTGTCTGGCCATGTAATTACCCTAAATGGAGAAGACTCATGAAATCCGTATACAACCGATTCGGGCCGGGTACAGTTGCCGCGGCTGTTGCACTCGCCCTGCCTCTGAACGCCGCAGCCGATGCCGCCTATGATGCCCTCAAGTCGCAGGTCGAGGTTTTGCAGAACCAGCTTCAGCAGGTTCAGGAAACACTGCAGCAGTATGAAGAGAAA
>CAMYJI010000096.1:0-1538 GCA_947258545.1 uncultured Ectothiorhodospiraceae bacterium | reverse complement strand
CAAACAGGAAGTTGCGGATGTATCCGCACAGCAATCCGAATGGAAAAACACCGACTCGGTCGTCCACCTGGCCGGCTACGGTGACGTAACCTACTCGGATGGCGATAATGCCGTCGGCGCCTTTACCGGGGCACGCTTCAACCCGATCTTCCACTACCAGTACAAGGACCTGGTATTGCTGGAAGGCGAACTGGAGTTCGCGGTCGAGGACGATGGCGCAACCGACATGGCGCTGGAATACCTGACCGTCGACCTGCTGGTGAACGACTACCTCACGCTGGTCACCGGCCGCTTCCTCAGCCCGATCGGTCAGTTCCGCCAGAATATTCACCCCTCCTGGATCAACAAGCTGCCGACCGCACCACCAGGCTTCGGCCATGACGGCGCCGCACCGCTCTCAGAGATGGGCGTCCAGGCACGTGGCGGCTTTCCGATCGGTAGTCCGATGTTTGCCAACTATGCCGTATACGTCGGTAATGGCCCGGTGGTGGAATTTGAGGACGATGAAATCCACGCCATCGAGGCGGAGGGGCGCGCCTCGAACGATGATGACGAATTGGTGGTTGGCGGACGCTTCGGGCTACTGCCCGTTCCGGGGCTGGAGGTCGGCCTGTCCGGTGCCACCGGCGAGGTCAACGGCATCAACCCCAACACCTCGGCGCTCGACGAGAACCGGGACTACAGCGTCTTCGGGGCTGATTTTGCCTATAGATGGAACGACCTGAACCTGCGCGGCGAGTACATCAAGCAGAAGGTCGATGCAGGGAGTCCAGCAGCTTATGCGCCGGAATCCTGGGAATGGGAGGCCTGGTACGCACAGGCGGCCTACCGCTTCGCACCGACCAACTGGGAAGGCGTGGTGCGCTACACCGACTTCGACTCGCCGCATGGCAGCCAGGCCCAGGAACAGTGGGCGATCGGCATCAACTACCTATTTGCACCCAACGCCATGGCCAAGGTCGGCTACAACTTCAACGATGGTTTGGCCGGTGAATCGACGGACGATGATCGCTTCCACTCCTTAGATCAGGAGTGATGGCCGCGGCCCTGCTGGCCGTCTCCACCGCCGTGCACAGCGAACTCTATCCGTTCGGCGGCGGGGTAACCAGCACCGGCAACGTCAACAGGGGCGCCACCACCTGGAGCAACAATTGCGCCCGCTGCCACGAACTGCGCAGTCCGACTGAGTTCCGGGACGACATCTGGAAGCCCATCATGACCCACATGCGGATCCGCGCCGGCCTGACTGGCGGGCAGACACGCGACGTGCTGGCCTTCCTGTAGGCATCCAATCATCCGCGTGCGGAGAAAGTGTCTGTTGATGACGGCTCACCGGGCACAGGGCTCTCCGGCAAGGATATTTACAGCCAGACCTGCGTGGCCTGCCATGGAGTTACTGGAGAAGGGGCAATACCGGGAACACCGGATTTCACCCGGCCAGGTGGCGCCTTGTCGAAGTCCGACGCAGAGCTGGTGCGAAATATCACTGCCGGCTTTCAGAGCCCCGGATCGCCCATGGCCATGCCGGCCAAGGGTGG
>CAMYJI010000095.1 GCA_947258545.1 uncultured Ectothiorhodospiraceae bacterium | reverse complement strand
GCAACCGGCGTGGCGATCGGAAATGTACTGCTTAAACGCATTGCCAACAGGGTAGATCCATTGATTGGCATGGCCTGGATACTGCTACTCGGCGCAATTCCGCTGATAGCTGCTGCGGCCACATATGAACAAACAATATTAATCGATTGGAATATTTCTTCAGTTGTAAACATTGTAGTACTGTCTGTTCTCGGGACGGGTCTTGCTTTCGTATTGTGGCTTGATTTGTTACGCAGGGCAGAATTAAATCTGTTGAATACCTATACATTCCTTGCGCCGGTATTTGCCCTGGCTATCGGTTCATCATTCTACGACGAGCAACTGTCAGCTATCGAGTGGGTCGGTGTTTCTCTTGTCGTGCTTGCAGTACTGCTTGCCAGCCGAACCTCGGCTCAGCGCCGTCATAAACCCCCGATGAAAGTGTCTACCAGCACCCCGGACAGGATGAAATAGCACGCCCCTGCTTAAATAACTGGAGTACGCAATGAATCATGAAGAATCCGTATCTATCGCACATGGTGATTCGCTATCAGCCGGCATGTTGCAAAAGATTGATGCCTGGTGGCGCGCCGCCAATTATCTTTCTGTAGGACAGATCTATTTACGTGACAATCCACTGCTGCGCAAACCCCTGACGCTCGAACATGTTAAACCCAGATTGCTTGGCCACTGGGGGACGACGCCGGGACTGAACTTTATCTACGCGCACATGAACCGCCTGATCAATTCACATGACCTGAATGTGGTCTATATTGCGGGGCCGGGGCACGGCGGTCCCGGCCTGGTTGCCAACACCTGGCTGGAAGGCAGCTACAGCGAGTTCTACCACGGTGTTCCGCAATCCGCAGAGGGGATAAAAAAGTTATTCAGACAGTTTTCCTTTCCCGGCGGCATTCCAAGTCACGTAGCACCCGAGACACCGGGTTCGATTCACGAAGGTGGTGAACTGGGATACGCCGTATCGCACGCCTTCGGCGCCGTATTTGACAACCCTGACCTGATCGCCTGTTGTGTCGTTGGTGATGGTGAAGCCGAAACCGGTCCGCTGGCCACGGCCTGGCATTCCAACAAGTTTCTCAATCCTGCGCGTGATGGTGCAGTACTTCCCATACTACATCTCAACGGCTACAAGATTGCCAATCCGGCGCTGCTTGCGCGCATCAGCAACAATGAACTGGAGAGCCTGTTCATCGGCTACGGCTACCAGCCATATTTCGTCGAGGGCTCAGACCCCGTGATGATGCACCGGCAAATGGCGTCCACTTTCGACACGGTGATTACAGGAATCAAGTCGATCCAGCAGGCCGCCCGTGAAGATGGCGTAACCAGCCGGCCACGCTGGCCAATGATCATTCTGCGATCTCCCAAGGGCTGGACCGGGCCAACGGAAGTGGACGGACTCAAGACCGAGGGCTACTGGCGTTCTCACCAGGTCCCGTTTGCACAACTCGCGGAAAAACCTGAACACCTCAAGCTGCTGGAAAACTGGATGAAGAGTTACCGGCCGGATGAGCTGTTCGATGAAAACGGCGTGCCGGTTGCGGAACTGGCAGCACTGGCGCCGTCAGGCGAGCGGCGCATGGGGTCCAATCCGCACGCCAATGGCGGTTTGTTGCTCAAGCCACTACACCTGCCCGATTTCCGCGAATATGCCGTGTCTGTACCCCGGCCCGGCGCTGTCACCGGCGAGGCCACCCGGGTGATGGGAACTTTCCTGCGTGATGTCATGAAGCGCAATCTTGAGTCTCGCAACTTCCGGGTGTTCGGCCCCGACGAAACCGCATCCAACCGCCTTGGTGCCTTGTTCGAGGTAACAAACCGTGCCTGGGTAGCTGATACATTGCCAGAGGACGATCACCTCTCGGCGGACGGCAGGGTCATGGAGATCCTGAGTGAACACACCTGCCAGGGCTGGCTGGAAGGCTATCTGCTGACCGGCCGTCACGGGCTGTTCTCATGTTACGAAGCCTTTATTCATATCATCGATTCCATGTTTAACCAGCATGCCAAGTGGCTCAAGGTTACCAACGACGAAATTCCCTGGCGGCGGTCCATTGCCTCGCTCAATTACCTGCTGACGTCGCATGTCTGGCGTCAGGACCATAACGGGTTCTCGCACCAGGATCCGGGTTTTATTGATCACGTGGTGAACAAAAAGGCGGACGTGATTCGCGTCTACCTGCCACCGGATGCCAACACCCTGCTGTGCGTGACAGACCAGTGTTTGCGCAGCCGCAACCTGGTCAACGTGATTGTGGCGGGCAAGCAGAAGGAGCCACAGTGGCTGGATATGGATGCGGCCGTCAAGCACTGCACGGCGGGCATCGGCATCTGGGACTGGGCCAGCAACGACCAGGGCGGCGAACCGGACGTGGTGATGGCTGCCGCCGGCGATGTGCCGACGATCGAAACCCTGGCCGCGGTGGAAATTCTGAGACAGCATATCCCTGACCTGAAAATCAGGGTGATTAACGTGGTGGACCTGATGACACTGCAACCGCAGAGCGAGCATCCGCACGGGTTACCGGATAAAGACTTTGACACGCTGTTCCCCGGCGATACGCCCATCATATTCGCCTATCATGGTTATCCCTGGCTCATTCATCGTTTGACCTATCGACGTACCTGCCACCACCAGCTGCATGTGCGCGGCTACAAGGAAGAAGGTACCACCACCACGCCATTCGATATGGCTGTACTCAACGACCTGGATCGTTTTCACCTGGTGGCGGACGTGGTTGACCGGGTACCCGGGCTGGGCTCTAAAGCCGCTTATCTCAGGCAATGGGTCCGCGACAAACACATCGAACACCAGCAATACATTACTACCCATGGGGTAGACATGCCGGAAGTGACGCAATGGGTCTGGGGGGGAACCGGGGCATGTGATGTATAACCCGGTTGGCTTGTATGCCTGCCGGGAGGGTGTTGAGCAAGATACCGGCTTGACATGTGGCCAGCACACAGCTTCTACACTATGCCTCCAGAAAAATGAAATATTTTATTTGGTGGATCAGTAATGAAAATACAGGGCGTACGCGGCATCGCGAAAGCACGGGGATATCCACACGCAGTCTTGGCAAGACCGGGCTGGTCAGAACGCTATAACGTGAAGCAGGCAATTTTTACTATTCTGCCAGGCCATATACCGGCTGTTGCAATCTGCCCGATGACCTGTGGCGGGAAGATTGTCTCTCGTTGTCGACGCGGCACGTTAAAGACAGCTGAACGCTGCGTGTCACCGAGGCTACCGACCGGTTTTTCCCCTGAAAGACCAAGGTGGACGATATGGAATGGTTAGCGGAAAACTGGTTCTGGATCCTGGTCGGTATAGCGTTCGTGGGTATGCATATGTTTGGACACGGCGGACACGGCGGACAGGATAACCCGGACAAGCACCCGGGCCATCGACATTAACGGAGGGCCAGGCATGCTCAACACGAAGCGGGTGGCGTGGGCGCTGGGGTTATTTGCTGCAGTTACATTCGTTGTGTGTGTGATCTACGGGCTGGTAACGCCACAAATCCTGCATATGCACGCGTTTCTCGAGCAGGTGCTACCGGCATTCAAATGGCTCACATGGTGGGGCTTCCTGCTCGGGCTCGCCGAGAGCTTTCTGTATGGTGTCTATGCCGGGCTGGTATTTTGTCCGATCTATAACTGGCTCGAACGTCGCTGCTGCGCCGACCGCGCCACGACCTGAATGGGCCGGTTGATGGACGCATACCAACAGACACCAAACCATGGATCCTGCCACCTTTGTTGCGGTGTTCTTCTGGCAATGCCGGTGCACACAGGATAAGGAACAGGCAATGACAACGTTTGCAATTTTCGGGCTTGATGGTCGTGAAACCATGCCGTTGGAGAGGGTATTAAAAAAGTCTGTCGCAAAGACAGCTGCAATCACTGCAGAGCGGCCTGTTGAAGAGATGGAGCATCATAGTCCGGCTGAACGACATGACCGGCATCACGTGGCTGAACAGGCTTACAGCAGCGTAGAAAAATTACCGCATAGCCCTTCGATATTGCTCGCTGAACAGGTAATGACTTCACCGGTAACGACCTTGAAGCCGGAAGAGAGAATATCAGAAGCGATGAAACTATTTCAGGCCAGCTTTTTTCGCCACATTCCCGTTGTCTCGTCACAAGGCAGGCTGCTGGGTATTGTTTCGGATCGTGATGTATTGCGTTTCCTGGCTGGCCTGACGAAACGTTACCAACAACAGGTACCGCCAACTATTGACGAGCGGATAGAGGAAATTATGACGCCGCAGGTGTTAACAGCCAGTGTCGACACCGATGTACGGTACATTGCCCGTCTGTTTGTCGAGC
>CAMYJI010000094.1 GCA_947258545.1 uncultured Ectothiorhodospiraceae bacterium | reverse complement strand
CTACAGTAGGAACGAATTCATTTGGCCAACAACCTCGCCACCAGAAGGTATGCGCCTCGTCTGAATTGATGGGTTACCCACTCAATCAGGGGAAGACCCTTTTTATTATGCCGGCTACGCTTGATCTGCTCGTAGGCCGATTTGATCTCCCGGGTCTTTTCCGTAGCCAGCTTCGCCGGTTTTCTTCAGGCCCGGTCGAAATTGCGCCCCAGCGGCGCGCCCGGCAGTGTGGCCCACCATGCCAGCTCGCCCGTGTCTCCTGTTGAGTAACCCGGCGCCAGTGTACACGCACCATGCGCCGGAAAACCGTCTGGTGATGATTGCCGGTTTATTGATCCAGATCAATTAAATCGCGATTGGATATTTATTTTTGGGTATTAATTCCCATTATTTGGTTTGTGCTTGCCTATACTGTGACCAGGAAATCTCGTGGAGGCGAGATCAGGCCGTGCCGCGAGGCCGGCAGCAGACTACGGGAGGCCACCATGAACAACTACCTGCGGTTCCTGAATCCCCCGGGATGGCTGCTCCTTGCCGGCATGATATTTACCCCGGCCGCCTGGGGCCTCGAAGCCATCCCTATCTACGACGTCGTCAACATCGCCGGCAAGATCGCCGAGGTGCGCCCGAACATCGGGATCAGCAGCGCGGCGGCGGTCAACGAGGATAATGATGCCGTCGGCTTCGCAGCCATCGGCGGTTACTACGAGGCCTTCATCCATACCGGTGAGGGGACACTCACGCTGCTGCCGGGCCTGACCGGCTGGGGCAGCCACAAGGCACTCGATGTCACCGACCGGGACGCGGACGGTAATGTCGTGATCGTCGGCGAGGCCATGTCCGGCATCTACGACGAGCCGCAGGTCGGCGTCGTCTGGGAATACAATGTCGAGACGGGTGCTACCAGCGTCACCCAGGTCAACCCGCTGACCGGCGGGAGCGCCGTCAACCTCACCGATATCAACAACCAGCGTTTAGCCATCGGGCGCTCGGTACTCCTGGGTGCGGTGCCCATGGTTTACGATGTCGATACCGGAAACAGCTATGCACTGGACCTGCCTGGCGTTGCGGCGGACATCAACGACAACAACGTGGTCGCCGGTGGCGAGTGGCGTGCGCCGCTGGTGACTGCTGAGGACGGCAGCATCTCGGCGGGGCCGGCGGAGTACCTGGTACCCATACCCGACAACTGGTGGTGGGGCACCATCAGCGCACTGAATAACCTTGATGACGTGGCGGCGCGTGCCGTCACCTCATGGTCCGACGGTGCCGGCAGCCGCATCAACGGTGCCGCGCGCTATACCGACACCGAGGGCTGGCGACTGCTGTGGGCCGCCAGCAAGTACGACTCGGCCAACGGCATAAACGACTCTGGCGATGTGGTCGGCAGCCTGGGTTACAGCAGCGCCATTCGCGCGGCGCTGTACATCGACGCCCTGGAGAGCGCCTACCTGCTCGGGCAACTGATCGACCCGGCGAGCGCGTACAGCGGTATCAGCTCGGTGGCGGACATCAACAACGCCGGCAATATCGCAGCCGGCGGGGGCGCCGCCCTGCTGCTGCGCCAGGGCGACATGCCGGTGCCGGCGGCCCCGGGTAACCTCACGGCCGAGCCCCACCTGCCGACCTGGCAGCAGCCCTGGAACGCCATCACCCTGAACTGGCAGGACAACAGCGACCTCACCCACGACTTCACCATCGAGCGCCGCGTTGCGGGGTGTACGGGCGACACCTGCTGGTCGGAGATCCGCACCGGCTGGTCGCCCACCTCGATGTGGGACATGAACGTGGCCCTCGGCGAAACCTATGACTACCAGGTGAAGGCCCGCGGCCTGGCCGGCTTCTCGACCTACTCCAACATCGCCACGGCCACGGCGCCGTCCGACCCGGTCGACGTCGTAGACCCGGTCGTGACCATCACCCGGCCGGCCGACGGGGCCAACGTCTCCGGTCGCGTGCGCGTCCACGCCGAGGCCACGGACAACATCGGCGTGACCTACATGGATATCATGGTCTCGTCGGGTTACAACACCACGCGCCTGTGCTCCGGCGCCGGTCCCGCACTGGAGTGCAACTGGAACACGCGCAAACTCGAGAACGGGCCGTATACCATCTCGGCCTATGCCTCCGATGCCATGGGCAACGGCGGTCGTGACAGCGTGACCGTCACCCTCGGCGGCGACACCGGCGGCGGCAACGGCGACGTGTTTGCCCTCGAGGTGAAGGAGATCGTCATGAAGGCGCGCACCCGGCGCGGCGTGACCAATATATCGGGGAAGGTCAT
Source organism: uncultured Ectothiorhodospiraceae bacterium (assembly GCA_947258545.1). Classification (GTDB taxonomy): domain Bacteria; phylum Pseudomonadota; class Gammaproteobacteria; order UBA9214; family UBA9214; genus CAMYJZ01. The sequence continues at coordinate 2,393 of CAMYJI010000094.1, read as the reverse complement.
GATTACTGACGGGACCGGTGCGCCGGTGAAAAGTGCCAGCGTATACGGCACCTGGACGCTGCACGATGGGAGTCTGCTTTCACGGCATGCCTACAGCAACAACAAGGGCGAGGCAGGGTTCGATATTTACGACAATCCGCCCGGCACCTACAAACTGACGGTCGACAGGGTCATCAAGACCTATTACAGCTTCGACCCGACCTGCTGTACCCTGAGCGGCGAGATCACCGTGGAGTGAATCCGGAAAGGGGATGCCTGCGCATGACCGGAAGCGCAGGCATCCCCTTCTTCAGGAAGGGTGGCATACGACTCCGCCGTCCCCCTTCCCCGCCGGGAGCTGGGGCGCACACAAACTAAAAGTAACTGCCTGATTCTATCCCCTCATCCTGACCTTCTCCCCCGGAGGCGATGCCGTCCCCGGATCAAGGCCTGCCGGCCCACATCCAGGCTACATTGTTGCACCAAAAACCCTTCGCGCCCGTACCCGATTAAGCGCCGGGCATAAACGGGGCGCTGGTACACTTTCCGCTTAGCCGCCGTTGTCGAACTCGGAGTATTTCGCTGCGCTACCGCGCACCTTTTCCGCCGGGTACTTCTTTTCGTTCAGCTCGATCTTGGCGTCGACGGCCTGTTCCATGTCGATGCCGAGTTTGTCGGCCAGGCGGATGAGGTAAATCTGGATGTCGGCGATTTCCTGTTCCACCTCGGCGAGTTTGTCGGGCGGCAGGGCCTGGCTCTGCTCCTCGGTGAGCCACTGGAAGTGTTCGACCAGCTCGGCGGCCTCGACGATGAGTGCCATGGCGAGGTTCTTCGGGGAGTGGAACTGCTCCCAGTCGCGAGCGGCGGCGAAGTCGCGCAGGCGGGTCTTTATCTGGTCGAGTGGTTGCACGGGGTTTTGATATTAGTGGTTCTTGGAGTATAAAAGGTGTCAGGAACCATTTATTATAATGGTTGCGATAAGCAATTATCTAACCTGGAAAAAGGTTCCTGACACCTTTTTTCTACTAGCACCCTTCGTCAATTTCATCGTACTTCACAGCACTGCCGCGCAGCTTTTCTGCCAGGTACTGTTTCTCGTTCAGCTCGATCTTGGGTAAAAACGGGGACATTCTGGTTTTTTTACCCACCTGACTTTCCTGGTTACAAAAAAACCAGAATGTCCCTTTTTTCCGCACCGCGTTTGTCAGAACCGCGCTCTGCCAGTATGCTGCCTCGCCATGTTTGGGCGCGCCTACCGCTGGTTTGACCGTGTGATCCTGGAACTCGGGCGCGAGTTCCGGCTCTCCTACCTGCCGCCCCTGATGGTGTACCTCGCCTACGGGGTCTCGGGCCTGACCGCCATCGTCGGCACCTTCTTCGTCAAGGACTACCTCGGACTGTCGGCGGAGTTTCTGGCCGCCCTGGGGTTCTGGGCGGGCATCCCCTGGGCGCTGAAGATGCCGCTCGGCCACCTGGTCGATCTGATCTGGCGGCACAAGGCGGGACTGGTCTATCTGGGTGCCTGCCTGACCGCGGCCAGCCTGCTGATCATGGTCGGCCTGCTCGGCGACCCGCAGGCCATGGGCGGGCTCATGCCGGTCGAGGCGTGGTTCGTGCTGAGTGTGCTGCTGGCCCCGGTCGGCTACGTGGTGCAGGACGTGGTGGCCGATGCCATGACCGTGGAGGCGGTGCCGCTGGTGGACCAGGAAGGGCACCCCTTCCCGGCCGGGACCCGGCGCCTGATGCACACGACCATGCAAACGCTGGGGCGGGTCGCGATCATCGGCGGCACCGTGTTCGTCGCCCTGCTCAACGTCTACATGTTCGCGGGGGTCGAGGCCCTGGATGAGGCGCAGAAGCTGGCGATCTACATCCGCATCTACGAGCTGGCGCTGGTCATCCCCGTGGTCTCGGTGGCCGGTGTGCTGCTCGCCGGGATCCTCAAGCGCCGTGAACTGCGGCGGCTGCACCGTCACGGCATCGACCGCGCCAAGGCCGAGGAGATGGTGCACGGCCGCCTCGAGCGCACCCCGCCCAACTGGTGGATCCTGGGCGGCAGCCTGGTGTTCGTGATCTTCACCGTCAGCATGGGCCTCGGCGAGGTACCTTACAACCAGGAGATCATCTTCGCGGGTTCGCTGCTGATTGTGCTGTTTCTGATCAGCCGCCTGGTGAAGGTGCTCGAGCCCGCGGCCCGCAACGTTTTGGTTGGTACGGCCATCATCATCTTCATCTACCGCGCCATGCCCACCCCCGGTGCGGGCCAGACCTGGTGGATGATCGACCAGCTCGGTTTCGACCAGCAGTTCCTGTCCGTGCTGTCGCTGATCAGCAGCGCCCTGGCGCTGTTCGGCATGTTCATCTTCCGCCGCTTCATGGCGGAGAAGTCCATCGCCTATATCGTCGTGTTCCTC
>CAMYJI010000093.1 GCA_947258545.1 uncultured Ectothiorhodospiraceae bacterium | reverse complement strand
CCGTGATCAGGAACCCATGACCCAACTGCAATTCGGGATCGAACAGGCGCTACCGTTTCCCGGCAAACTCGGTTTGAAGGAACGTGCGGCGGAATTCGAGGCTGGTGCGGCGGCCAGCAATGTCGATGAGACTCGCCTGCGACTAATCGACAAGGTGAAGCAGACCTGGTGGCAGATATTTTACCTGGATCGGGCGCTTGAGATCGTCTCCCGCAACCAGGATCTGTTGCGGCAGTTCGTTCAGATCGCGCAGACCAAGTACAAGGTGGGCGAGGGGCTGCAGCAGGAAGTGCTGCTGGCGCAGGTTGAACTGTCCAAACTATTCGATCGTCAGATCGAACTACAAGGAGTACGCCGACAACAGGTCGCGCGCCTCAATGCGTTGCTGGACCGGAGTGTAAATACATCTGTGGAATTGCCGGAACAGGTTGATGAACAACTTGCCGGGATTCTGGAGGATCAGCAATTATTCACCCGTGCGGAGACATCGAGACCGTTGCTGGCGCAGAAGCGTCAGGAGGTCGAGGCAGCGCGGACACGGCGTGATTTCGCGAAGCGTGACCGATATCCTGATTTCAAGGTGGGGGCGGCGTACGGATTCCGTGACGGCCAGAACCCGAATGGCAGCTCACGTGCCGACTTCGCAACGATACGTCTTGGCATGAGCGTGCCGCTCTATGCCGGTCGCAAGCAGGACAGGGCGGTCGATCAACGCACCAGTGAGTTGCTGCAGAAGCAATATGCTCTGCAGGATGAATGGGGCAAGGTACAGGCGGAAATTGAATCCGCGCTGGCCGATTACCAGCGCGCCAGCGAGCAGGTGCAACTGTTCAAGACCGGCATCATTCCCCAGGCCCGGCAATCGGTCGCCTCCATGCTGTCCGGCTACCAGGTCAACAAGGTGGACTTTCTGAATCTGGTTCGGGCACAGATCACGCTTTACAACTACGAGACCCAGTACTGGAAGTCCTTCAGCGATGCCAACAAGGCATTGGCGCGCCTGACTGCTGCCGTGGGTGAGGAGGTGGCTGATGAATAAGCAAACTGTGATCGGTGTGCTGATTGCGCTCGTGCTGGGTGGTGGCGGTGGCTATTGGGCTGCAACCTGGTTCGGTAGCGAGAAGATGACAGCTGATGTCGTTGATGGAATGGCGGCCGATGAACCCAGGGTGCTGTTCTACCGCAACCCGATGAACCCGGCAATCACCTCACCGGTACCAGCCCAGGACGAAATGGGCATGGATTACATCCCGGTATATGCCGAGGAGGAACAGCCGAAAAAGGAACCCGAGGTTCTGTTCTACCGCAACCCGATGAACCCGGCAATCACCTCACCGGTACCGGCCCAGGACGAAATGGGCATGGATTACATTCCCGTCTATGCGGAAGATGAAACAGGTAGTGCTGGCGAGCCCACCGGCACGGTCAAGATCGATCCGGTGACCGTACAGAATATTGGCGTACGGACGGCACTGGTCGAGGAGCAATCTCTCAGCCGGCATATCCGCAGCGTGGGGCGTGTCGACTTCGACGAGGAGCGGCTGTCGCGCCTGCACCCCAAGACCGAGGGCTGGATCGAGGAACTCTACATTGACAAGACCGGTCACCAGTCAACAGGAGTACCTGCTGGCGCTGAACAACCTGGACGTGCTCAGGGAAAGCCCCTATGAGGAAATTCGCCGGGGTGCGCAAGACCTCGTGACCAGTGCACGTGAACGGCTCGAGTTGCTGGATGTGCCGGAACATCAGATCCGCGAACTGGAGCACTCGCGCAAGATCAAGAAGCACCTGCACATCCATTCGCCCTTCGACGGGGTGATCATCAATATCGGCGCGCGTGAAGGTCAGTATGTCACGCCGACGACTGAACTGTACAAGATTGCCGATCTTTCCCGGGTCTGGGTGTTCGCGGATGTCTACGAGAGCGAGGTGTCCTGGATACAAGCCGGCGATCCCGTGGACATGAAACTCGCGGCCATACCTGGCCGGGTGTTCTCGGGGCGTGTCGGCTACATCTACCCTTATGCCGAGGCAAAGACCCGCACCATCAAAGTGCGCCTGGAGTTCGACAATCCGGAGCAGCTGCTCAAGCCGGACATGTTCGCGGATGTCACGATTCATGCCCAACGCGAGGTCTGTGCCATCGTGATTCCCGCGGAGGCGGTGGTGCGCTCGGGTGAGCGGGAACAGGTGTTCGTTGTCCGGGGACCGGGCAAGTTCGAGCCTCGCGACGTCAAACTCGGTGTCAGCGCGAAAGGCATGGTACAGGTTCTGGAGGGTGTATCCGTCGGGGAGCAGGTGGTGACGTCCAGTCAGTTCCTGATCGATTCCGAGTCCAAGCTGCGCGAGGCAACCGCCAAGATGCTGGAAGCGATGTCAGCCGAACAGGGTAGCAAGTGATGATCAGGGCAGTCATTGACGCTTCGCTGCGCGACAAGTTCCAGGTCATCATTGCCACACTGATCATCGTGGCTGCGGGTGTCTGGGCACTCCGAAGCATACCGCTCGATGCCATACCGGATCTGTCGGATGTGCAGGTCATCGTGTTTACCGAGTACCCCGGCCAGGCGCCGCAGGTGGTTGAGGACCAGGTGACCTATCCACTGACGACGGCAATGCTTGCCGTGCCAGGCGCAAAAGTCGTGCGCGGCTACTCCTTCTTCGGGTTTTCGTTTGTCTACATCATCTTCGAAGATGGCACAGACATGTACTGGGCGCGCTCACGTGTGCTGGAGTACATCAACTATGTGAGCAGCCGTCTGCCGGCCGGCGTGTCGCCGAGCCTGGGGCCGGATGCCACCGGTGTCGGCTGGGTGTATGAGTACGCCCTGGTTGATCGCACGGGTCAACATGATCTGGCCAAACTGCGCTCCATTCAGGACTGGTATCTGCGTTATCCATTGCAAACAGTACCGGGCGTGTCCGAGGTCGCATCGGTCGGTGGTTTCGTCAAGCAGTACCAGGTCGAGGTCGACCCCAATGTCCTGCTGGCCTATGACATTCCACTCTCCAAGGTAAAACACGCCATCCGGCGTTCCAACCAGGATGTCGGCGGCCGCCTGGTGGAGATGGCCGAGACCGAGTACATGGTGCGAGGCCTGGGGTATATCCAGGGCATCGAGGACCTCAAACAGATCCCGGTCGGAGTAGATGCCAAGGGGACGCCGATCCGACTGGAAGATGTCGCCAATGTCCACCTGGGGCCGGAATTGCGGCGTGGTGTGGCTGAACTCGATGGCGAGGGTGAAGTGGCCGGCGGTGTCGTGGTGATGCGTTACGGAGAAAACGCCCTGGCAACGATCGAGGGGGTGCGAGAAAAGCTCGAAGAGTTGAAGAAGGGCCTGCCGGCGGGCGTAGAGATCGTGACGGTCTATGACCGCGGTAGTCTCATCGAGCGGGCAGTGGATAATCTCAAGGAGAAACTGATCGAGGAGTCCATCGTTGTCAGTCTGATCACCATCCTGTTCCTGCTGCACGCGCGTTCTGCACTGGTGGCCATCGTGTCACTGCCGATTGGCATCCTCATGGCGTTTATCGTTATGCACTGGCAGGGCATCAACGCAAATATCATGTCGCTGGGCGGCATCGCCATCGCTATCGGTGCCATGGTCGATGGGGCCATCGTCATGATTGAAAATGCCCACAAGCACCTTGAACACAGTACAGACAACAAGGGTAGCCCGCTCACGCTGCCGGAGCGCTGGGCCGCGGTGGGCGAGGCGTCCCGGGAAGTTGGACCGGCACTGTTTTTTTCACTGCTGATTATTACCGTCTCCTTCCTGCCGGTATTCACGCTGCAGGCCCAGGAGGGGCGGCTGTTTACACCGCTGGCCTTCACCAAGACCTATGCCATGGCCGGAGCCGCACTGCTGGCCATTACCCTGGTGCCGGTACTGATGGGCTATTTCATCCGCGGCAAAATTATGCCGGAGGCGAAAAACCCGGTTAACCGCTTCCTGCACTTGATTCACGCACCGGCGCTGCGCGCGGCGATCAACTGGCGCTGGCTCACGCTGCTGCTGGCGCTGTTGTTACTGGGCGGCAGTATTTATCCCGTGATGAAACTGGGCAGCGAGTTCATGCCACCGCTGGATGAAGGCGACATCCTGTATATGCCGACGACCTATCCGGGACTCTCCATCACCAAGGCCAGGGAGTTATTGCAGCAGACCGACAAGATCCTGAGGACCTTCCCCGAGGTTGAGACCGTGTTCGGCAAGGTCGGCCGCGCCGAAACGGCGACCGACCCGGCGCCGCTGGCCATGCTGGAGACCACGGTCAGGCTCAAGCCAAAAGATGAATGGCCGGATTCCGAAAAGACCACCAAGGATCTGATGAATGAAATGGATCAGGCGATCCGCTTCCCGGGTCTGGCCAATGCCTGGACCATGCCGATCAAGACCCGGATCGACATGTTGTCGACCGGCATCAAGACGCCCATTGGCATCAAGGTCAGTGGTCCGGACCTGAATACGCTTGAACAGGTAGCCGGTGACATCGAGCAGACGGTGAAGCAACTGCCCGAGACGCTGTCCGCATTTGGTGACAAGGCAGCCGGCGGGTACTACCTGGATTTCGATATTCGCAGGGAAGAGGCGGCGCGCTACGGCCTGACGGTTGGGGACATCCAGGATGTCATTCAAACCGCAATCGGCGGTATGAATATCACCTGGACGGTGGAGGGGCTGGAGCGCTATCCCGTCAATCTGCGTTATCCGCGCGAGTTGCGTGACAACCTCGAGGAACTCAAGCGTGCGCTGATCAGCACCCCAACGGGCACCCAGATCCCCCTGTCGCTGGTGACCGATCTCAATATGCGGCGTGGACCACCCGTCATCAAGACAGAGAACTCACGCCCCAATGCCTGGGTGTATGTCGATATCACTACTTCGGATATTGGTGGCTATGTGGCAGATGCGAAACAGATCGTTGAGGATCAGGTGAATGTGCCGCCAGGCTACACCCTGTCATGGTCGGGACAGTTCGAATACATGGAGCGCGCGGCGCAACGCCTGCGCATCGTGGTACCGGTGACCCTGATGATTATTTTTCTGTTGCTGTATTTCAATTTCCGGAATATCACCGAACCATTGGTGGTCATGCTGTCCATTCCTTTCGGTCTCATCGGCGGTTTCTGGCTGGTGTACTGGCTGGGATTCAATCTGTCCGTGGCGGTTGCCGTCGGGTTTATTGCACTTGCCGGTGTTGCTGCCGAGATCGGTGTGCTGGTGCTGACCTTCATCGACCAGGAATTGGCGCGGCGCCGTCATGAAAAGCCGGGCACCGCACGACTGGATGCGAACGAAATTTTGCAGGCGGTACACAGAGGCACTTCGGAACGTGTGCGCCCGATCGCCATGACTGCAACTGCCATCATCGGCGGTTTGTTACCCATCATGTGGGGCGGCGGAACGGGGTCTGGTGTCATGCAACGTATCGCCGCACCCATGGTCGGTGGCATGGTGACCGTAACGGTGCTCAGTCTGGTGGTATTGCCGGTGATCTACGGATTGGTGTTGCAGTGGCAGGAATATCGGAAGTCATGATTTATTTTGGTTGCAAACGAAACTGTTTACAGGCTGGAATCATCGTCATTGACCGAACTGAATTTTACTAACAGGAGGAGAGGTGTCATGCGAGTTATTTATGCGACGTTAATTCTTATGCTGCTGCCGGCGTTATCAATGGCGCATGGCGGGAAAGATCCGGTCAAGGAACTGGAAAAGAATCATGACCGCTTTACGTCAACACAGCATGCGTTTGATCAGCTTGCAAGCGACGAGGAGCGTATTGAAAGCTTGGAATTGCAGGCGGATTATCTGCAGAGGAACGTTTTAATTGTACGTAATCTATTGGCAGCAGACTATCCGCATGTAAAAGCGGGTATGAGTAAATACAAGCTTGACTATATCGACATCCTCGACGACAGTCTCAAGGAGTTCGGGGTTACCTTGAAACAAATGAAAACAACCCTGCCTGAATAACGGTGCTGGTTAAGCGGTTATCAGTTGATCTAGATCAAGTATTTAGTGGCTGCAAGAGAGTATATACTTAAGCGTACAGTTACAGTGTTGACTAGGCTTGGAATGATGGTAAACAGGGGCATGAACTAAGCGGAACAGTTCATAAAATTATGCGACCGATGTTCAAATTTGTTATCAGTCTATTGCTCGCCATCAGCATGGCAGGGTCGCCTGTGGTATCTGTACTTGCTACTACCATGCTGCCGACTGGTGCAGATCACGCGCAGGATGCAAGCGCGATGCCCTGTCATGAGAAGGGAACAGGCGAAGTGGCCCATAACAAACCAGTTCAGTCGTCTGATACCAAATCTTGTGAGGAGCGTTGCAAAGACGGCGCATGCCAGGGCGATTTTCTGTGTTCCTCCTGTGTTCATACGACTCAAACATCTGCTACTACACCCTTTGCATTAGTTACATCTGACAGGAAAAGCGACAGCTATCAACCTGATCGTTCTGACAGTTATCCTGGCGTGATATCTTCTCCCGCCTTCAGACCGCCCATTCATTAATTCTCCATTCGACGGAATCTCCGTCATTTTAAAGCGTGCCACGCCGGTACGACCGTGGCACGTCCCATGGACCAGCATGCTCGTGTCTGGCCATGTAATTACCCTAATGGAGAAGACTCATGAAATCCGTATACAACCGATTCGGGCTGGGTACAGTTG
>CAMYJI010000092.1 GCA_947258545.1 uncultured Ectothiorhodospiraceae bacterium | reverse complement strand
TATCATGTCGTGACAAAAGGCATCCAGTTTGACCAGAAAATCGCTTTTGCTAATTAAATTTATTGACACGGGCCTTTAACAGGCATTGCGAGCGTAGCGCGGCAATCTCAGGATTTAGAATCAATCGGTTGGAGATTGCTTCGTCACTTTGTTCCTCGCAATGACGAGATTTCCTCAATTAATCAGAGTTTCCCTAAGTATAAGCAATCCTGCCTGTGTGCAGACCTTGATTGCCCGGCCAGCGGGGGGCTGCTCTTTATGCCAAACGGCCCCGTGCACTCGGTGACGACGGCATGCCTGTTCTGGCTGATTCCGGTCTATTACATTATGATGTATAGGTGAATGTAGCAGGCAGGCCAGACAAGGGGTGATCAGTACATGAAACCGATTCTCGCAGTGGAGTTCAGGGCCAGGGCCGGAGATATTGAATTCGATGAGGAGAGCGTACCTCTGCACAGTCCCGAGGAATTGTTCGACTACGTTGCCCCCGGCGGTGGCTGCGAGTCCATCCCGTCCGAGGTGGAAGAAATCAGGATGGTTTTCCTGCCGCCGGAGCACCCGAATCTCCAGACCCCCATCGCCGATGTGCCTGCCACCCTGCAAATGGGGATGGTGTTCTTTACCGGGCCGCTGTCAGATATCGTCCAGACGGCAGAACAGATTCTCGACAAGGCGGGGCGTGGGGAGCTTTCGGCGTCATTCCTTACCGTGATTGGTGCGGGCGGTCCCTGATTCATTCCCTTGGCCCGGCTGCCGACACGCCTCTGTGGTCCTGCGTCTCTGCTCTGGGTCCGTCTGGCAGAACCGCTGCCAGGGACTATAATTACATTACAAGGGTGCAAAGGCTGAACGACATCCCTCGAGATGTCAGCCGTGGAAGCCATCCTTGGAACGCCTCGGATGAATCGGAACAGGCAACAGGAATCAGGGAAACCTGATAGCCGCGTGAGTGGTGGGGCAGTGCCACCAGTCTGACCGAACATATCCGGGGCGTTTTAGTGTTCCTGCGACGTCATCCGGTGTGTCGGTTTTCCCTTATAGAATCGCAATAATGCCTGTTAAATAGTCGCTTGCAGGTGGTTTCAGTCCCTGTATCCGGCACAGACCTGTCGATCCAGCGGGCCCCGTTAGCCTATATGCGCGAAATCAATCACTTATTACCTGGCATCCGATGTAGACAGTGTGCGTGAAGTTGACGATAGTGGGGCGGTGGAACAGGTCATGAACAAGATGCGGATATCCATGGAGACCCTGCTGGACAACCTCCCGGGCCTGGTCTATCGCTGCCGGCACGATGCTGACTGGACCATGGAATTTGCCAGCGAAGGTTGTCATGAACTCACCGGTTACAGCTCCAGCGACTTCGTCACCGGGAAACGCTCGTTTCAGACACTGGTCCATCCCGATGACCTGGAGGGGCTTGCCAGCGAGATCGAGGCCGCCCTACACGAGAAGCGTCGCTTCCAGCGCATCTACCGCCTGATTACCGCTGCCGGAGAGACCAGGTGGGTGTGGGAACAGGGCCAGGCCATCTACGAGGCGGATGGCGGGTTTTCTGCACTCGAGGGTTTCATCACCGACATCACGCGCTACAAAAGGGCCGAACTCGCCCTGCGCGAAAGCGAACAGAGATTTCGGCGAATGGCCGACCAGGCCCCGGCACTGATCTGGATGTCCGATACTTCAAGACACTGCACCTGGTTTAACGCTGCCTGGTTGTCTTTTACCGGGCGGACCATGGAACAGGAACTGGGTGACGGCTGGGCAGAGGGTGTACACCCCGATGATTTGCCGTACTGTCTTGAAACCTATACCTCGGCCTTCGATGCGCGTGAGAATTTCTTCCTGGAATACCGCCTGCGTCGCCATGACGGGAGGTACGGGTGGATAGTCGATGCCGGGATACCCCGCACTTCAGACACGGGCAGCTTCGAAGGTTATATCGGTTATTGCTGGGACGTAACCGATCGTGTCGAGAGCAATGCTGCACTCGCGCTCAGCGGACAACGGTTCCGCTCCCTGTTTAATTCCACCTTCCAGTTCATCGGGCTGCTCGATACCGACGGAACATTGCTGGAGGCCAACCAGACGGCGCTGGATATGGCCGGGCTGAGAAATGAGGATGTCATCGGGCGGCCGTTCTGGGAGACCGCCTGGTGGGAGCATTCGCCCGAGGCCCAGGAAAGATTAAAGGCCGCGATTCGCAAGGCCGCGGATGGCCGGCTGGTGCGATATGAGGCGGAGCACTTTACAGCCGAAGGCGAGCGTCTCATTGTGGATTTTTCCCTCAAACCCGTCATCGATGAGCACGGTCAGGTGGTGAATATTATTCCGGAAGGGCGGGATATCACCGAACTCAAGAACCTGGAGTTACAGGAAAAGCGCCGTGAACGCGAACTTGCCAGAGCAATGCAACGGAATACCCTTGGAGAGATGGCCTCCGGCATGGCGCATGAATTGAATCAGCCCCTGACTGCCATAGCAAGCTATTGCGAATCCGCCCTGCTGTTGCTCGAGCAACTGCCCTCGCCACCGCGGGAACTTGACGAAATCCTGAAACGCGCGAAGGAACAGGCCTTACGCGCCGGTAGCATTACTCATAATATGCGTCATGTCGCCGTCGCCTCCAGAGGCGAGAGCAGGATGGAACCGGTGGTATTCGATGACTTGCTACTGAGGGTTTCTGATCTGATGAAATGGGACCTGCGTGATGCGCGGGTAAACATCGGCCTTGATCTGAAAAGCCAGGGCCGCAGGGTGATGCTCGACCAGGTTCAGCTGGAGCAGGTCCTGACCAATCTGACCCGAAACAGTATGGAGGCAATTGAAGAAGCCGGTCTCAGTGAGGGCTGGGTGATATTCAAGACAGCAATATCATCGAACGATATGATTGAGGTCACAGTAACAGACAACGGTCCCGGAATAGCTGCCGACATGCGTGACAGGTTATTCAATCCATTTAACTCGAGCAAGGCGTCCGGGATGGGTATCGGCTTATCCATCTGCCGCTCCATGATCGAGGCCCATGGCGGTACAATCTGGTTCGATATGGAGTATAAACAGGGCGCGCGCATTGGTTTCAGTCTCCCCTTGTCTAGCGAGTTGGCCAGTTCATGAATCCCGCAGCTACTGTCTATGTCGTGGATGATGATGCGGCGGTCAGGCATGCCGTGTCCATTTGTCTGGAACGTGCCAAACTGGAGGTCGAGGTATTTGATTCGGGAGAGGGTTTCCTGGACAAGGTGACCGCTGACGATCGCGGTGTGCTGGTGCTGGATCAGCGTATGAATGGGATGACAGGACTGGAGTTGCAGACAAAACTCAAGGCTCGTGGCCTTGCATTCCCGATTGTTTTTATCACCGGTCACGGGGACGTTGCGACATCTGTAAAGGCAATGAAGGGCGGCGCCGTGGACTTTATCGAGAAGCCATTCAGCAACAAGTCCTTGCTTGCCAGTGTGCGGACCGCACTGCGACGTGAATCAGATGCTCACAAGGCTCGGGCGACAGGGGTCGTTCTGGGGGAGCGGTTCGCCAGTTTGACCCACCGGGAGCAGGAAGTGATGAAATATGTCGTGCAGGGGATGTCGAACAGGGAACTCGCCGAGCAACTCGGTGTCAGTAACCGGACCATCGAGGTGCACCGTTCCAGGGTCATGCAGAAGATGCAGGCCGACTCCCTGCCGGATCTGGTGCGCATGGCAGCGCATCTGGCATCAATGGGGGCTTAGGGCAGCCCTCGGCGCCGGACCGGTCAGGTATCTTTTTTGCTGAATAGTTCGACCAGCAGCGCAACAATGACGGCAGTTCCCAGGATGTAGAAGAAACTCAGGCGGCTTGGGGTGTCCGGGCTCATGGAAGCCCGGGTTTCCGTGGGTGTCGCGTTATCCATCTGGAGGTCCATGACCCCCGGCCCGTCAATGATGTCAGTTGTCCAGATAGCGTTACCCTGGTTCGGTATATATTTGATGTCTGCTGCAAACGTGGCGGTACCCGTGCTGGCTGCAAACCCGGTATCCGCGTCAAATGCCGTGGTTGCGGCCTGTATCTTGCCGCATACGGCCAGTAATACAAGCAACAGGCAGCTGCTGCGGGTGAGAGAACGTATGTGGGAATGCCCCGGGATGGGTGACAGCTTATGATTTATCATACTGTGCTCCAGGCGCTTTTATGATTAGTGTTGCTTGATTATCTGTTTTACCTGGCGTTCGTAACAATCGGGAATTCCTCCTATTTTTTCTGTGCCTTCCTGGTTAAGGGCCTGTGAGAGGTTGTCGGCAAGAAAAAACGGCGGCCTGGGCCGCCGTGAGGAGTCATGAACTATGAAAAAACACGCTTTTAAAATAAGCTGTTGAATACGATAAAACAATTCGTAAAATTACTTACCCCGTGGTGAACCGGTTAATCGGTGATGGCTGAACATGACACTCAGCTATGACTAAACGGACTAAAGACACAGCCAGGTATGAATAAAGAAGCAACGGTATCCGTATTATTTGTTTGCATGGGCAATATATGCAGGTCGCCGACTGCCCAGGGTGTTTTCGAATATCTGGTGCAGGATGAGGGCCTGGCCGGGCATATCCATATCGATTCGGCCGGAACCCATGCCTACCATGTCGGTGAAAGCCCGGATCGGCGGGCAATGGAGGCGGCCTCACGTCGCGGCATCGATATGGGTACGCAGCGTGCGCGTCGTGTATCGGAGGTCGATTTCCAGCGTTTCGACCTGGTGCTGGCAATGGACCGGGACAATTATAATGACCTGCTGGCGCTGTGTCCGGCTGAACAGGCAGGGAAGATCCGGTTGTTCCTGGAATTCGCGCCACAGGCCGGTAGTGAGGAGGTGCCTGATCCATACTATGGTGGTGGCACCGGCTTTGAACGGGTGCTAGACCTGGTCGAACAGGCCGCCCGGGGGCTGCTGATGGAGATACGCCAGCAGTATGCTCTGTAAATGGGCTCTTCCCCAAATCGAGCGGGTAGATTACCGTTGTAGGGCCGAATTCATTCGGCCAAAGGGGCTCTTCCCCAAATCGAGCGGGTAGATTACCGTTGTACGGCCGAATTCATTCGGCCAAAGGGGCTCTTCCCCAAATCGAGTGGGTAGATTACCGTTGTAGGGCCGAATTCATTCGGCCAACAGCTATCCTTACCATTGGAGACAAGGAGGTCACCCTATC
>CAMYJI010000091.1 GCA_947258545.1 uncultured Ectothiorhodospiraceae bacterium | reverse complement strand
AAAATGATCTCCTTGTCGATACCCTTTTCATTGGATACCACATCCACCACCAGCAAGATCTCTTTATCCATTCCTTAAAACCTCCGAATCCGGCATTCAATATTCCGGCACCAAACGCGCCTGTTCTATCTGATCAAACGGCAGGCTGACCTCGACGCCATCCTGCTCGATCACAACATTCCCGTCTTCAATCCCCCGCAGCCGGCCCTTGAACTTGCGACGCCCCTCCAGCGGGTAGCCAAGACGCAGCTTGACCAGGCTGCCGGCAAAGCGCTCGTAATCGCCTGGCTTGAACAACAGGCGGTCAAGTCCCGGCGAGGAGACCTCCAGGGTGTAGTGCCCCGGGATCGGGTCCTCCACATCCAGCAGGCCGCTGACCTGGTAACTGACGGTCTGGCAGTCATCCACCGTAATGCCCTGCTCGTTGTCGATATAGACACGCAACAGGCCACCGCCATGGCTGCCGCTACGGTATTCGACGCCGACAAGCTCGAATCCCAGCGCCTGTAGCGCCGGTTCCAGCAGCTCGCCAATATGTAACGGATCCTGCATCACCCTGTCTCCGGAAACAAAAAATGGGCCAAAGGCCCACTCCGTGAACTCCGAATTATTATCCGGCGAGTATAGCAAACTGCCCTAGCCCGCCCAAGCATTCACCCTGTGGATATCAGCGGGGGCAGGATTTGAACCTGCGACCTTCGGGTTATGAGCCCGACGAGCTGCCAGACTGCTCCACCCCGCATCAACGGCCGGGAAGTGTAGCGACTGTATCCAACTATTTCAAGCCTGTGGGGAGCACCCGCCACCCGCTGGCTGGCCGGGGCGGCCAGCAGGGATGCAGGTGGGGTCGCCAGCCGTCAGGCCAGGACGGCGGCACACAGGGCCAGTAGGGCGCCCGGGAACACCCCGAGGCCCAGGACGGCGAGGCCGTTGAGGCTCACGACGATCTGCAGGTCGGTACTGGGGCGCAGGGGTTCCGCGGTCTCCGGCTCGTCGAAGTACATCAGCTTGACCACGCGGATGTAGTAGAAGGCGCCGATAATGGAAAAGAACACCGCCACGATGGCCAGCCACACCATATCCACGTGGATGACCGCCTGCAGCACGGAAAGCTTGGCATAGAATCCGACGGTGGGCGGCACCCCCGCCATGGAGAACATCAGGATCAGCATCATCAGGGCGAACCATGGGCTGCGCTCGTTGAGGCCCTTGAAATCGTCCAGCCGGTCGGCCTCGAATCCGGCGCGGCTGAGCAGGATGATCATGCCGAAGCCGCCGATCGCCATCAGCGCATAGGTGATGGCATAAAACATGGCGGCGGAATAACCCTCGGCGGTACCCGCGATCAGGCCAAGGATCAGGAAACCGACATGCGAGATGGTCGAATAGGCCAGCATGCGCTTGATATTGGTCTGGGCAATGGCGATGACATTACCGATGGCGAGCGAGAGCACGGCCAGTATGGTCAGCATGTCCTGCCAGTCGGCCGACAGCCCGCCCAGGGTCTGTTCCAGCAGGCGCATGGCCATGGCGAAGGCGGCAATCTTGGGCGCGCTGCCGATAAACAAGGTGACCGGCGTGGGTGCACCGTGGTAGACATCGGGCACCCACATGTGGAACGGCACAGCACCGAACTTGAAGGCCAGACCGACCACGATGAAACACAGGGCGAAGATCTGGATCATCTCCATCTCGCTGCTGGCGGACAGTGCGGCGGTGACCTCGGCGATATCGAGGCTGCCGGTCGCACCGTAGAGCATGGAGATGCCGTACAGCAGCATGCCCGAGGCCAGTGCGCCCAGGACGAAGTATTTCATCGCGGCCTCGGACGCATCCGCCGAGTCGCGGTTGAAGGCCACCAGGGCATACAGCGACAGTGACAGCAGTTCCAGGCCGAGGTAAATGGTCAGCAGATTGTGCGCGGAGACCAGCACCATCATGCCCAGCACGGCAAACAGGCCAAGCACGTAGTATTCACCGCTGAAGATCCCGCGCGCCACCAGGTAGGCGCGTGAGTACATGAATACCCCGAAGGTGATCAGGAAAATACAGGTCTTCAGCAAGGCCGCCATGGGGTCGCTGACAAAGGTCCCGTTCAGCACGACCACGGTTTCGTTGTCGATCATGCTCCAGCTGATCAGGGCCGCGACCAGTAGAGTAGCCAGCGACAGGACGTAACTGACAATGCGGCGCTCTTCACTGAGAAAGACATCGACGATCAGAATGACGCATGCCATGGTGAGCACGAAGATCTCGGTCGACAGGGGTGCAAACTCAGATAACGCGATATTCATGTGACTACCCTGTTAGTTGCCCGTGCCGAGCAGGACCAGCCCTGCCTCGTGTGGAAGCTTGGATGCCGAGACCTGGGCCAGCAGGTTGTCCACGCTGGCATGCATGACCTCGACCAGTGGCGCGGGCCATAATCCGAACAGCAACACCACGACCGCCAGGCTCGCCAGGACGACAAACTCACGCTTGTTGATGTCCTCGAGCTGGCGCACGCCATCGTTGGCGATTTCGCCGAAGACCACCCGCTTGACCAGCCACAGGCTGTAGGCCGCGCCCAGTATCAGGGTCGTTGCGGCCAGCAGGGCAAACCAGAAATTCGCCTTGAAGCTGGCGATGATCACCATAAACTCGCCGACGAAACCCGAGGTGCCCGGCAGGCCGGCATTGGCCAGGGCGAACATCACCATGAAGGCGGCGAACACCGGCATGGTGTTGACCACGCCGCCGTAATCGCTGATCTGGCGGCTGTGCAGCCGGTCGTAGAGCACCCCGACGCAGAGGAACAATGCCCCGGAGATGAAGCCGTGCGAGATCATCTGCACCATGCCACCCTCCATGCCGAGGGCCGCACCCTGGGTGGAACCGGTGTTGTCCAGCAGGGTGAATACCAGAAAGATGCCGAGGGTGACGAAACCCATGTGGGCAATCGACGAATAGGCGATCAGCTTCTTCATGTCCTCCTGTACCAGCGCGACGAAGCCGATGTAAACCACGGCGACCAGTGACATCAGGATGATCAGCCAGTCCAGGGCATGGCTGGCATCCGGCGTGATCGGCAGGCTGAAACGCAGGAAACCGTAGCCGCCGATCTTCAGCATGATCGCCGCCAGGATCACGGAGCCGCCGGTCGGGGCCTCCACGTGCGCATCCGGCAACCAGGTATGCACCGGCCACATCGGCACCTTGACGGCAAACGCCATGAGAAAGGCCAGGAATATCAGGATCTGTTCGGTCATGCCCAGCGGTAGACGGTGGAAATCGAGGATGCCGAAGGCACCCGACTGGAGGTGCATGTAGATCAGCGCCACCAGCATGAACACCGAACCGAAGAAGGTGAACAGGAAGAATTTGATGGTCGCATACACCCGCCGCGGCCCGCCCCAGACACCGATGATCAGGAACATCGGCACCAGCATGGCCTCCCAGAACACGTAGAACAGCACGGCATCGAGGGCAGCGAACACCCCGTTCATCAGGCCTTCCATGATCAGGAACGCCGCCATGTACTGGCCGATCTTGTTCTTGATCACCTCCCAGCCGGCCAGCACCACCAGCACGGTGGTGAACGTGGTCAGGATGATCAGCGGCATGGAAATGCCGTCCACACCGAGGTGATAGTTCACGTTGAAGGCATCGATCCACGGCGCCAGCTCCTGGAACTGCATGGCGGCAGTAGTGAGGTCGAAGTGCGTGTACAGCAGCATACTCAGCAGGAAGGTCGCGAGTGCCACGATCAGCGCGGTCGGGCGGATGTCCGGGAAGCCCAGGGCCTCCATAATCAGCAGGACGACGCCACCGAGTATCGGCAGCCAGACCAGCACGCTCAGCAAGGGAAAATCCATCATGCGCCGACCCTCTGTGCGATGAAGACGAACCAGAACAGCATCAACAGCAGGCCGATGATCATGCTGAAGGCATAGTGATAGAGATACCCGGACTGGACGTGGCGTACCACACTGGCGACCCAGCCGACCACGCGCGCACTGCCATTGACGATCAGGCCATCGATAATCAGCACGTCACCTACCCGCCACAGCAGGCGACCGAAACCGCGTGCCCCCCCGGCGAACACGGCCTCGTTGAAATCGTCCGCGTAGTACTTGTTGACCAGCAGCGCGTAGAGACGCCGGAAGCGCTGTGCGACATTATCGGCGATGGCCGGGTTCTTCATGTAGATATACCAGGCCGTCGCCACGCCGGCAGCGGCCAGGTAGACCGCCGGGCCCTTGAGGGCATGCAGCACGAAGCTCAGCGGGCCATGGTAGTGCTCGCCGATATCGCTCAGTACGTCATGACGCGGGTCGACATGCAGCACACCGTTGAACCAGTCGCCGAACACCACCGGATCGATCCAGTAACCGGCAAGCACCGAGGGAATGGCCAGCGCGATCAGCGGCCCGATCACCACCCAGGGGGATTCACGCAGGTGCGCGCGGGTATGCTCGTCCATGCGCGGCTTGCCGTGGAACACCAGGAAATACATGCGGAAGCTGTACAGGGCGGTGATGAACACGCCGATCAGCACCGCCCAGTAGGCAATCCCGGCACCGGGAATATGCGAGTGGTGCACCGCCTCGATGATGGTGTCCTTGGAATAAAAACCGGAGAAGAACGGGGTGCCGATCAGGGCCAGCGAGCCGATCAGCGAGGTGAACCAGGTGACCGGCATGTACTTGCGCAGCCCGCCCATGTTGCGGATGTCCTGATCATGGTGCATGGCGATGATCACCGAACCGGCAGCCAGGAACAGCAGCGCCTTGAAGAAGGCGTGGGTCATCAGGTGGAAGATACCGGCGGCATAGGCCGAGACCCCGAGGGCGACGGTCATGTAACCCAGCTGCGACAAGGTGGAATAGGCAATGACCCGCTTGATGTCATTCTGCACGATACCGAGCAGTCCCATGAACAGGGCGGTGATGGCGCCGATGATCAGCACGAAGGACAGCGCGGTCTCGGAGAGCTCGAACAGCGGCGACATGCGCGCCACCATGAAGATACCCGCGGTGACCATGGTGGCCGCGTGGATGAGCGCGGAGATCGGTGTCGGACCCTCCATCGAGTCAGGCAGCCACACGTGCAGCGGCACCTGCGCCGACTTGCCCATGGCGCCGATAAATAGAAAGATGCAGATCACTGTCAGCAGCGACCATTCGACTCCGGAGAAGATCTCGAAGGAGGCGGTCTCCATGGCCGGCGCCGCGGCAAACACGGTGGCATAGTCCATGCTGTTGAAGGCCATGTAGATCGCGCTGATCCCCAGCAGGAAGCCGAAGTCCCCTACCCGGTTCACCAGGAAGGCCTTGAGGTTGGCATGGATGGCCGTCGGTCGTTTGTACCAGAATCCGATCAGCAGGTAGGACACCAGACCCACCGCCTCCCAGCCGAAGAACAGCTGCAGGAAATTGTTGGACATCACCAGCATTAGCATGGAGAAGGTGAACAGGGCGATGTAGCTGAAGAAGCGCTGGTAACCCGGGTCGTCGTGCATGTAGCCGATGGTGTAGATGTGCACCATCAGGGACACGAAGGTCACCACCGTGATCATCAGGGCGGTGAGATTGTCGATCAGGAAGCCGACCTCGAAGCGCACGCCATCGGACACCATCCAGGTGTAGACGCTGGCGTTATAGGTGTCTGCACCATCGATGGCGAACTGCTTGAGCACGATGAGCGACAGCACGAAGGATACGGCCACCCCGAGTATGGCCACGGTGTGGGCACCGGCACGCCCGATCTGCTTGCCGAACAGGCCGGCGATGATGGCGCCGAACAGCGGGGCTAGCGGTATCGCGAGATAAACATTTTCCATGTCATCAGCCCTTCATGGTATCCAGGTCATCCACGTTGATGGTCTGCCGGTTGCGGAACAGCACCACCAGGATGGCCAGGCC
>CAMYJI010000090.1 GCA_947258545.1 uncultured Ectothiorhodospiraceae bacterium | reverse complement strand
GATTTCCCAGGATTCCTCCACCTCGTCGCTGCGCGAGAACAGGGTGCCGTCGCCGGTGAGCACGTCGTGCATCAGGACCTCGTAGGCATCGGCGACCTCCGCATCATCATCCGCATAGGGCGCGCGCATCACCAGGCGCTGGATGTCGGTGGTCAGCCCGGGTTGCTTGGCGTTCATGCGCAGCACCACCCCGGCCTCGGGCTGCAGCCGGAACACCAGGGCATTGGCGGCCGGGACCGAGGCCTGGGTGTCGAACAGATTGAAGGGCGGTTTGCGGAAGCGGATCAGCACCTCGGAGACCTTCTTTTCCAGGCGCTTGCCCGACCAGAGGATGAACGGCACCCCCTGCCAGCGCCAGTTGTCGATCTGGAAACGTACCGCGGCAAAGGTCTCGGTGGCCGAGTCCGGCGCCACGCCATCCTCCCTGACATAGGCGGGTATGTCCTGCCCATCAATGCTGCCGGAGGCGTACTGGGCCGCAACGGTGTCTTCCGCCACCAGCTGCGGTTCGAAGCGGCGCACGGCGCGCAGTACCTTCATCTTTTCATCGCGCACGGCGTCGGCGGTGAACTCGACCGGTGGCTCCATTGCGACCAGCGTCATCACCTGCATCAGGTGGCTCTGGATCATGTCGCGCAGGGCCCCGGCGTTTTCGTAGTACTTGGCGCGGTACTCGATGCCGAGGGTCTCGGACACCGAGATCTGGATACTATCGATGTAATTGCGGTTCCACAGGGGTTCCATGATGCTGTTGGCGAAGCGGTAGACCAGCAGGTTCTGCACGCTTTCCTTGCCCAGGTAGTGATCGATGCGGTAGATCTGCGACTCGCCGATGACCGACTGCAGCTCCCGGTTCAGTTCGCGGGCCGAGGCGAGGTCCATGCCGAAGGGCTTCTCGATGACGAGGCGCCGGTAGCCCTCGTCCTGCGCGGTGAGCCCGGCCCTGTTCAGTCCCTGTGCCGCTATGCGGTACCACTTCGGCGGGATGGCGCAGTAGAACATGGCGTTCTTTCTGCCGCCCAGCAGCTCCAGCGACTCCGCCAGCCGGTTATAGGTGGCCTCATCATCCAGGTCACCGGGCACCATCTTCAGCAGGGCGGAAAACATCTGCCAACGGTCCTCGTCCATGCTGACCTCGGGCGCGAACTCCGCCAGCCCGTCACGTACCAGCTGTCGCCATTCATCAGCGCTCATGTCCCGCACAACACCGATGATGCGGCTCTCCGGATTCACCAGTCCGCAGTCGATCATGCGCACCAGGGCCGGCATCAGCTTGCGCTTGGTCAGGTCGCCGGTGGCGCCAAAGATGACTATATTGGCCGGGTCGGCCGTTTCGTTGCAGAAGCCCTGCTCCAGCGGCGCACTCACGATGCCGTGTCCTTGCTGCTGTCTGTCGGGCGGATGGCATGGCCGCCGAAACCGGCGCGCATCGCGTTCAGTATTTTGCCGGCATACGACGGGTCCTGGCGGCTGCGAAAGCGCATCTGCAGGGCCAGGGACAGTACCGGTGTGGGGACGGCATTGTCGATGGCATCGTGCACCGTCCAGCGGCCCTCGCCGGAGTCATCGACGTAGTCGCTCAGCGCCGCCATGTGTTCGGTGTCGCCCAGGGCATCCGCGATCAGGTCGAGCAGCCAGGAGCGTACCACGCTACCGTGTTGCCAGATTTGTGCGACCTGCTGCAGGTCGAGCTGCATCGCCTCACGGGACTGCATCAGTTCGAAGCCCTCGGCGTAGGCCTGCATCATCCCGTACTCGATACCGTTGTGGACCATCTTGACGTAATGGCCGGCGCCGGCAGGCCCGACATGACCCCAGCCGGTATCCGCCGCAGGCGCCAGCGACCTGAGTGCCGGTTCGACCAGTGCGACGGCCGCGCTGCTGCCCCCGACCATCAGGCTGTAGCCGTTCTCCAGCCCCCAGACGCCACCCGAGGTGCCGCAGTCGACAAAGTGGATGCCGGCCTCGGCAAGCCTTGCGCCGCGCGCCTGACTCTGCTTGAAATTGGAGTTGCCGCCATCGATAACCAGGTCGCCCCGGTCGAGGCCGGCAGCCAGCAGATCGTCGATGGACTGGTCGACGAACTGGTGCGGGACCATCAGCCAGACGGCCCGTGGACTCTCGAGGTTCGCGATGACATCCCGAAGGTCACTCGCCGGGGTGACGTTTCCCAGCTCACCGGCCAGGGTATCGACCGCCCCGGCCGATACGTCATAGGCCACGACCTCGTGCCCATCCCTGACCAGGCGCCGCACCATGTTGGCGCCCATCTTTCCCAAACCTAACATGGCAAGTTTCATGGATTTGTCCTGTTTGAATAAAGCTAGTCTGATTTACTCCGGGGATAGTAGCGTAGTTTCGTGTTGCCAACACTGGGACTTTGCAACAGATTCTTATTAAATTACCGGCGGCGCACCTACCTGCCAGTTGACGGATGACCTTGAGGTTGGATCAGGCAGTGACCGGCCCAGGAAGGAACCACGAGTATCGATTGCCTTGATAATTGGTGCAGGAGAGCCGGTGTGGTGTTAAAACACCACGACTTCCACATTCGAGCAATTTGGGGAGCCTGCCTCGCAGACCTGATAGTCAAATGTGCCGGTGGGGTTCTTGCCGACGTTATCCGTATACTGGCCGCTATTGGTGACGCTCACGATGATGCTTCCATTACGGTTTATATCAATATTTTCTGTGCCTGCCCCGTCCCAGGTAAGATCTACGAGGGTGTTTTTTCCTTTTGTTCTCACGTTGCTGGCCAGGGTGATTGTGGGTGCTGTACCGACGGTGACGGTGATCGATTGCTGTTCCTGGTTACCATTACTGTCAGAGATACTCGCCGTGATGCTGTGGGTGCCATCTGACAGGCTGGCCATAAAGACCCCGCCAGTCCCAAACTGACCGTCTATATTCGAACTCCATGAGATGCTTGCAGTCAGGTTTCCATCCTCGGTGTCATCGGCAGCACCGCTGAAGTATATTAGCTCGGCAGAACTGAACAGTGATCCGTCCAGAGGCATAGCGATATTGATGATCGGGGCCGCGCCTGTTGGTGGAACTCCGCCGCTGACGCTGATCGTCTGGCCTGCAACGTACCTCTTGCGCTTGATCTGCAGCCGGGTACTCACCGCGACGTCATCGCCGGTGTAGTTGAGGTCTCCCAGTGCGACCGAGGCACTGTAGCTGCCATCACCCTGGTCGGTAAATTCGCCACTCAATTCCGTCGAGCCGCCTTCAATCGTATAGGTGGCCGTGGCCCCAGCTCCGAGGATATTGCTCCAGGTCAGCAGATACAGGGTGTCGGTGCTGGTGTAGCTGGTCGATGCAGATGAAAAGTCCGCAACAGGTGCCAGTGTCAGCCCTTCGGGATTCGGAGAGAAGAGATCAAGTGGGTCGCTGTCAGTGCCATCGGGTATTCCGTCATGATCGGTATCCGGATGGTAAGGATCCGTACCGGCAATCATTTCGCAATAACCGGCCAGGCCATCGCTGTCCGGGTCAGGTGCTGGTGCCGCCTCCGCGGTGCCGCCGAAGGCCCCCAGGTTCACCCGGCAGCCATTGGGCTGGGGTTCATCTGAATAGTCATCGGCCGGGTCCCCGGCATCGATGGCGGGTGAGGTCGGCTGCAAATGGAAATCGACGCCGGGATCAATGAATAAGGGGTCACCGGTGATGATGCCGTTGATTCCGGCAAACTGACCGTCACTGATCAGTGAGTAGCTGATCAGTGAGGCGTCGTCCACGCCCTGAAGGTCTATGCTGTTAGCCAGGATGCTGTTACGCAGGGCAACGACACCGCCGGCACTGTTGTCGATGCCAGTGCCGAAACCGGCAATCGTGCTATTTACCAGCTCAGTGCTGCTGGTGCCATCGACCGAGATAGCGGTGGCGGCACCGATGTTTTCATGCCGACAGTTTTCGAATCGGACCCTGCTATTCAATTGTAGCGATGTGCCGTTAGCCGCTTGAACTACACAGTTTCGAAAGACCAGATTGCGAGAATTGTAGATATACAGGTAGTAGCTTAAATTAAGCGTAATGTTTTCCAATGAACCCCATGCAACCCGATATGGCATAAAGTAAGTGGCCTGCAGGACTACGCCACCGCCCATGGGCCCGGTGATGCGCACCGCTTTGGCGTAATAGAAGAAACCCATGTTGTAGGTACCTACGGCGAGTTCTACGCTGTCTCCGGCTTGCGCAGCTGCAATCCCCTCGCCCAGGGTGTCGTAGGGGCTGGTACTGCTGCCGTCTTCCACGCCGCTGGTATTGGCGTAATCCACATATATCGTCTTCAGGGCCGGTGTCGAGCTGTTGTCCAGAGGCAGGGTGTTGCGTAAATATTCGATAATATTATCCACGCCGTCATTGTCTGCGTCCGTACGGGCATCGTCAGTGGCCGGATCCGTGCCGCGTGCGGACTCCCAGTCACTCGGCATGCCGTCGTCATCGTCATCCGCCGCGGAGAGCGGATCGGTAAAGAAGACATTGACCTCATCGTAGTCATCGATCCTGTCGAAATCGGTATCGTTCACAAGCGGGTTGATGTCCAGGCCGGGTGTGTAGGTATCCGGCGGGTCGGGTTCATAGTTCACCTCAAAGCCATCCAGCAGGCCGTCACCATCGCTGTCCTGGTTTTGCGGGTCTGTGTTGGCATCATGCTCCCCCATGTTGCCCAAGCCGTCATTGTCGGGATCTGCGCCACTATCATCAGCTACCGGGTCGGTGTTGTTTGTCACCTCCCAGCTGTCTGGCATACCGTCGTTGTCGGTGTCTGTACTTAAGGGGTTGGTTCCATATACATGGATCTCATCGCCGTCCGGCAGGCCATCGGCATCGCTATCGGTAGCGGTGGGATTGGTGCCATAGACTGATACCTCGTCGCCATTGGCAAGTCCGTCTCCGTCATCATCAGCGGCCGGGTCGAAAACGATGACTGGGTAGTAGTCATACAGTGTCTGGCTGCGGACCTTGGACGGATTGTTGCTGGTGACTGCGAGTCGCAGGACATACTCACCCGGTACCAGCGCGAATGCATCCCAGCTGCCCAGAAACATGTCTTCCTGGCCGCCGGTACCGCTGATGCCGGTTGAAGCCCAGCTGCCGGCCTGGTCGCACAGGTAGAAATCACTCCCTGAGCAGTAGTCGATGGCGTAATCGGTCGTGACAGAGAAGGCATCGCGGCCGTTCACGGTACTGCCATATAAGTCAATGTTACCGGTGAGATAATCCCAGTCATTGTGGTAATCAAGGCGCACGGCAACGGGCGAGTAAACCGGGTCGCCGTAGAAGATGCCGCTGTTGCGGCTCTCGCCCCACCAGACGGCGTCACCCAGCGGCAGGCCGCGCAGGAA
>CAMYJI010000089.1 GCA_947258545.1 uncultured Ectothiorhodospiraceae bacterium | reverse complement strand
TTCCATGTGTAATCACCCTCTTCGTAGCGGCGAAACGTCAGATCTTTCTTTTCCATGTCGTCTCGAGAAGTAGCCATGCCTGTTCTCCTGTCATCTGATTGGGTTGGTCACCCAAACCGGATTCAATTGAAAATTATTGTTTGTTGCCAAGGACGATTGCGTTGCTGACCAGTTGGTGAACACTCACAATACTGTCCATGGTAAAGCCGTAATAGGGTAATACCTTTGAAAACTGGCTTTTGCAGATCGCGCAGATCGCCGCCATGTGGGTGACGCCGTGTTCTTCAACAACCTGCTTGAGTGCCTCCATTCGCGGCATGGCACCCTTGACGCGCAATTCCATCAGGTCGTCGGTCAGCAGACCGCCACCGCCGCCACAACAATACGTGGCTTCGTGGATCGTGTCCTGGGGCATATCAAAAAAGTGGTTACAAGATGCCCTGATGACATCACGCGGGATAGTGAATTGACCACCGGGTCTGGATCCCATGCGCGAGGCGCGTGCCACATTACACGAGTCGTGGTAGGTCATGATCATGTCGTCGTTGGCCGATTTGTCCAGGGTCAGGGCACCGCGCTGGATGAGGTCATGGGTGAACTCAAGGATGTGCTGCGGCACCGGGTAGTTCGGGTCCAGGAAGTCGAATGGGCCGGCCAGGGTGTTGAGAAAGCTGTAGGCCACGCGCCAGGCATGGCCGCATTCACCCATGATGATGCGCTTGACGCCCAGGTCGAGGGCTGCCTCGCGGATGCGCAGGGAGACCTTGCGCATGTTTTCGTAGCTGCCGATGAACATGCCGAAATTGGCCGCCTCACTGGCGTGTGAACTCAGGGTCCAGCTGATACCGGCCTCGTGGAATACCTTGCCGTAGCCGATCAGGCCATCGACGTGGGGTTCGGCGAAGAAATCCGCTGACGGGGTGACAACCAGGATGTCGGCGCCTTTCTCATCGACCGGGAAGCGCACTTTGACGCCGGTGTCCTCCTCAACCTCTTCCTCCAGGCCTTCCAGGGTGTCAACCAGTGCCGGTTGGGGCAGGCCCAGGTTATTGCCGATCTTGTAGACCTTGCCGATGATCTCGTTGCAGTACTTCTGTCCGACACCCGCGCAGTCCATGATCTCGCGTGCGGCCATGGAAATCTCGGCGGTGTCGATGCCATAGGGGCAGTAGACCGAGCAACGCCGGCATTGCGAACACTGGTGGAAATAGCTGTACCAGTCGTCCAGGACTTCCTTGGTCAGGTCAACAGCGCCGACCAGCTTGGGAAAGTATTTTCCGGCAAAGGTGAAATTGCGGCGGTAGACCTTGCGCAGCAGGTCCTGACGCGCGACCGGCATGTTTTTCGGGTCGGTCGTGCCAAGATAGTAGTGGCATTTGTCCGTGCAGGCGCCGCACTTGACGCAGGAATCGAGGAATACCTGGAAACCCCGGTACTTGCCGGTCAGCTCCTTCATCTTGTCCAGCGCAACCTGTTCCCAGTTGTCGACCAGTTCACCCGGAAAGCCCAGCTGTTCCTGGAACTCTTCCTTGGCGACGAACGGCTTGCTGTGCGCCATCACGCCTTCCTGGAGGTGCGGAATGACGGGGTATTCTTTTAGTTCCGGTGTTTCGAAATCAGCCACGTTCAGCTCCTGATTCTGTCATCCACTCGTTATTTGTTTTCCAGTTTGGCGGCCCACGATGCGAGATGGCGCTGTTCACGCGGGTTGTCAACCTGGTTGCGGGTCGGGCTAAAGAAAATGCCGGGGGCATGCAGCAGTTTGCTGATCGGGAAGATGATCATCAGCGTGGCCACCAGTGCCAGATGAAGCAGCAACACCGGATCCTCGGGGATGGGTTGCCAGTTGAAATACATCAGCCCGAGAAAGAAGGCCTTCACTGCCACGATATCGGTGTGTGTCAGGTAGTCCATCGCCATGCCGGTTAGCGCGATGGCCATCAGCAGGGCCAGCATCAGGTGGTCCGACAGGGCAGATATGTAACGCACCCGGTCAACCAGGAAGCGGCGTACCCACAGGCCGGCCAGACCGGCTGCCATGGCAAACGCGGCATAGAGGCCAAACGGCTGTATCAGGTCCACCCAGGTCCATACCGGATCGGTGAAGTAGCGCAGGTGCCGTGCCAGCACCAGGAACATGCCAAAATGAAACAGGTAGCCAAAGACCCAGATCCACTTGTTGGACTTGAACAGGCTTTCGAAGAATGCCAGTTCCCTGAACATGCGCAACACGACGCCGGAGCGTGTTACCGGCGCAGGCGTGGTCGGTATCTTCAGTGGTGCAGGTGTTTTTGCGTACTGACGAATCTTGTAGGCCACGCCGCCGACAAGCAGGGCAGTGGCCACATAGAACAGCAGCGCATAAACAATAGTCAGAAACGGCATGTTTCTGAACTCCCTTACGGTGGTGGTCAGAGAAAGACAGGTAGGTTGCAGAGGAGTAAACCCCTGCAACCGCCTACTGTCTGATTAAACGCAACCGGTTGGTTTCGGCAGACCGGCGTATTTACAGGCCTGCTTGGCCGGGCCGTAAGGGAACAGTTCGTACAGGTACTTGCTGTTACCCTTGTCCTTGCCGAGTTTCTTGCCAATGGCCTTGGTCAGAACACGAACCGCCGGGGCAATCTGGTATTCTTCATAGTACTCGCGCAGGAAGTTGATGACTTCCCAGTGGTTGTCGCTCAGTTCGCAGTCGTCCAGATTGGCCATGACTTCTGCCACGTCCTTGTCCCACGAATTCAGGTCAGCCAGGTAACCCTCTTCATCCGTCTCATAGGTCTTGCCATTTGCTTCAATACTACCCATTGGTGTGTCTCCTCTAACGAGTAAATGTTGTAAAAGTTACAGCCAGGACTGGACCTTGTCGTTGGTCTCTACCATGTCTACAAAGCCGGCGTAGTCGACGATGGTTATGCCATCGACCAGTTTGTCTTCACCGATACCGCGTGCAGCCAGGTCCGGGCCAAGGACCGAAACCTTCAGGCCTTTCAGCCGGGCGGCTGCCTTGCCGTTTTTGACGGCGGCGTACACGCCGTCTTCGATCAGCAGCAGTGCGTCGTCGCCCTTCATGATTGAGGAAGCAGTTTCCAGGCTGCATGCATCGTAAGGTGACTTGTTTACCACATGTAACATTGCCATTGTCTGAGTTACCCCGACCTAGAAATTAAACAGTACGTCTTGCCCCGCTAATACATCGGCGAGTTCTGCGCGGCTGACCATACGAATGGAATCCTTCTCTGCCCAGTCCTCGTCTTCGTCTTCCCAGACCAGGTGTTGCAGGTCATCCAGGCTCAGGCCACGTTCTTCCAGCGATTCTTTCTCAACGTAGATCTTGGTGATTTCGAAATCACCGAGCGCGCTGTAGGTCGGCGAGAAATTTTTCATGCCAATGCCGGCTGTGTCCTGTCCCTTGGTCAGCTGGTAGACACCATCGTCCATGAATGCAAGGCTTACATCCTGCTCGAAGGCTGCACCGATCAGCACGACTTCCAGTGCCTCCCATGCGTAGATGGTTCCGTAGGGCGCCTTACGGTTGATATACATGAATTTCTTTATGTCAGACATTTCTGCTCTCCCTGTCAGTCGCCAAACACGACCAGTCGGTCGCTTTGAATGGCGCCTTCAACCAGTTGGCCGAGACCGGAAATCCGGAAGCCGTCCGCGATGTTGGTGGCATCCTTCCCATTACGCTCGGCCTCGCCATCGTCGACGATGCCGCGCCGCTGGGCGGCGGCGACACACACGACCATGTCGAGGTCGTGCTCCTTGGCCAGCTCGCTCCAGCGTTTGACGATGTTGCGGTCATCCTGGGGTGGGGTGGTCAGGCGTGAGCCATTGTTGACACCATCGTGATAGAAAAAGACACGAAAAATTTCATGACCTTTCTCAAGGGCAGCCTTGGTAAAGAAATAGGCCGAATCAGCAGACTGGTGCTGATAGGGACCTTCATTGACCTGGATTGTCAGCTTCATGCAAATAACCCCTCAGAAACGGATATGCGTAGAAGCATTCAGAGTGTTACGGGCACCCCGCCAGTTATCGATGTGGTACTTGGTGAACGGCAGGCCGGTGACCTCGAAGAAACGCGGCCAGCCGATGCGTTCGATCCAGTCGTTCATGCGCTCCCAGTCCTTGGCGTTTTCCTTGTAGGCATACAGGATCTTCTTGACCACGGCAGTGGCTTCGGGCCAGCGCGGCGGGTTGTTGGGTATACCGGAGGCAACCAGCTTCTGGAATGTCGGTACACCACGCGCATTGGAGTGATTTCCACCAACCCAGATGGCCAGCTTGGAGTGTTCGGCATCGTTGATCTGCATCGGCGGGCAGGGTGGGAAACAGGCGCCGCAGCAGATACATTTCTTCTCGTCGACTTCCAGGGAGGGCTTGCCATTTACCAGCGCCGGTCGAATTGCCGCTACGGGGCAGCGTGCCACGACCGATGGCCGCTCGCAGACGTTGGAGACCAGATCGTGGTTGATCTTCGGCGGCTTGGTGTGCTGCACGTTGATGGCGATATCACCCTGGCCACCGCAATTGATCTGGCAGCAGGAGGTAGTCATATGGACTCGGTTGGGCATCTCCCAGCTGGTGAACTCGCCGATTAGCTCGTCCATCATGGACTTCACGACGCCGGAGGCGTCCGTACCCGGGATATCGCAGTGCAGCCAGCCCTGGGTATGGGAAATCATGGTCACGGAGTTGCGGGTACCACCGACAATGAAGCC
The DNA here is from genome assembly GCA_947258545.1 of uncultured Ectothiorhodospiraceae bacterium. Taxonomy (GTDB): domain Bacteria; phylum Pseudomonadota; class Gammaproteobacteria; order UBA9214; family UBA9214; genus CAMYJZ01. Next base: position 771 of record CAMYJI010000089.1, on the reverse strand, counting down.
CTCTTCGCGTAACTTGTCGATCAGTGGCTGAACCTTGGCTTCATCGGCAACCTGGTATTCGATGTTGCTGCGAATGGTGAAGTGGATGAAACCATCACCGTATTCATCACCGATATCACACAGTTTGCGCAGGGTGTACACGTCAAGGATACGCTGGGTGCCGGCGCGGACGGTCCAGATCTTGTCGCCGCTGTTGGCTATGTGCACCAGGACGCCGGGCTGCGGGTCCTCGTGGTAGGCCCACTGGCCATAGTTCTTGCGCATCACGGGATGCATGTACTGGAACGCGTCTGGGCATCCGGATTCAATCGGCGAACGCATTTCTTGTGCCATGTGATTCTCCTGAAAAATCTGAATTTATTGAACAGATCCCGGCGCACTGCGTCGGGATTGTCTGAAAAGCTGCTCTTTGATCAGGCAGAAGCGGCCTGTTTCTCCTCGCGCTTGCGCTGGAACCACTTCTCGGCCTCTTCGTCCCAGCCATCCATGCGGACATAGGAAGACAGACGCGGGTGCTTGACCATGTTCGGGTCGACATCCACACCGATGCCTTCAAGAAAGTTCACCAGACCGATGCGCTCGATCATCTCACCGCAACGCTCGTGTTCCAGTCCGTTCTCGGCCCAGAAGTCGATGATTTCTTCGGCCATCTCGACCAGGGACTCGTAGTCTTCCTCGGTCTCGAGCTTCTTGAACGGCACCACGACCGTGCCCATCAGATCACCGATCTTCAGGGTGCGCTTGCCGCCGATCAGGATGGTGACACCCTTG
>CAMYJI010000088.1:5654-6189 GCA_947258545.1 uncultured Ectothiorhodospiraceae bacterium | reverse complement strand
TCGTACTGCAGCTGCCCATTTTCCTTGGGGTTCCCAAAGGAATCGCCAAAGTCCCAGGTCTCGAAGTCCGCGAACTCGTCTTCCGGCGACAGGAACGGATGCGTCTCGCCGTCGCCCTTCATCTGGGTAACTTCCATCAGGGGTTCCCAACGTGCGCGGCGCTCGGCGTAGTCCCGGGTCATTCTCTTACCCTTGACGGTCTCCGCGTACATCTGGCCGTTGCTGATGTTGCCGTTGTGGGGGATCGCCAGGACCTGGCCGCCGGTGTTCTTCTCGTAATCGGCCATGAACGCCCAGAGGGCTTCGGGGTCCCCGCTGTCGAAAGCGCTGAAGGGCAGGATCTGCTTCACCCGATCGGGCCCGTCGCGAAAGACGACGACCCGGTGCAGGTTGGCGCCTGCCGGGCCCGAGCCGCCTTTCCCACTGCTGACCGTTGACCATTCGTACCCGTTGAGAGCCGTGAAGGTACCCGGCTCGTTGTATTCGGAGGCAATGTCAACGACGTCGTCCCAGACGGAGCGTTTGACCTGGGGGT
>CAMYJI010000088.1:0-5518 GCA_947258545.1 uncultured Ectothiorhodospiraceae bacterium | reverse complement strand
ACCTCACCCCGGGCCAACCGAAAGCTCACTTCCGGGCCGTTATTGTTGCCGATCAAGCCGCTGTCCACCGACAACGAGGTATGGTGGTGCATATCGCCAAAGAGCACCCGCTGCGGGAAGTGTTGATCCACATAGGGCGAATAGGGTTCCGGCTGTTCGACCACCTTGTCCTTATCCAGCGTTCCAGTATCTTGTGCCAGCAACACGCTCGGAGAAATAAAGAGAGAAACAGCGGCGAATGCAAGTATTGGACGGCTCATTTTGGTTTCCTTCTCGTTACGGTTTCTACCAGTTGGACAATGTTTGCGCGCAGTATTCCATGGGGAATTGGACATCGTCGCTTGCTCGTTGATTCTCCACCATGCCTACGTACCGGATATCGAAATTGCGCAATACTAGTTAGAATTCCTTACATGAAGCAGGCGAATCAGAACTATATCAGGAGCACTCGCCTGACCGACATTCTCGATCTCCAGCGCATCGCGCGTGGCGTCAACATGGACATCACCCAGCTCGACGCGGGCTCATTCGAGAGCGACGTCGCGCAGCTCAAGGTTCGCAACGTTCTGGCGAGCCTGATAACGTCGAACCGACGCCTTCGCTTGCAGGGCAACGTGAACTTCCTGACGGTGTCGTTCATCTCCCAGGAGTCAGGCTCACCAAAGTGGCATGGCATCTCCGCGAAACCGGACGACGTCCTGGCGGCCAACTCAGGCGAAATATTCGACCTAGTCTTTCCGCCCGGCGCCGCGGCCTATTGCGTCTCGGTAACCGGCAATGCAGAAGTCACGCTCAGAAATCTCGGCGGGCCGGTACTCGCCGGGAAACTCTCCGGCACGGCTCACCCGATTTCATGCGATCCCAACGCGATTCGACAGATCGGAGACTGGCTCGCGGAGCGATTCGACGGTTTCGGCGCTGACGCCGAACTTTCAAACGGATTGGCAATGGAACTCGAACAGGAGTTTCTGCGCCGACTTGCAGCATGCATGCGTGCCGGACAAGCAATATCCAGTGACGGAGATTCAGCCATCTCAGGAAAGATCGATATCGTAAGGCGCGTCGAGCAGCATCTCCTGGAGGATCTTGCGATTCCACAGTCGGTTGACGATCTCTGTCATGTCGCCGGGACGAGCAGACGAACTCTCGAGTACGCCTTCAGGGCTTACTTTGGCACGTCCCCACAGCGCTTCATCAAGGCCCTCAGACTGAATGCGGCACGCAGCGATCTGCTGCGTGGCGATGTCAGTTCAGCAAAAATTGTGGAAATTGCCTCCGGTTGGGGCTTCACGCACATGGGCCAGTTCTCAGCCGACTATCGCCGTATGTTCGGGGAGAAACCCAGCGAAACTCTGCATCGAATCCTTACGCACCACGGAGCCTGATTTACGCAAGTTAGGTTGGCCTTCGCGGCTCGGTCAGGAGCACCTGTAAGCTGACATTACAGGCTTTGAGCAAAGCGAGCATCGTCGTGAACGAAGACTCAGTGCCGGGCTTCAGCGTCTTGTAGACGGTTACGCGATTGATGCCATCTCTTCGAGCAACTGCCGCAACATGAACAGCGCGGCCGTAATTTCCACAATACTGAAGCGCGTTCTCATCGTAGTACTATATTGCGAAGTTCTTCATTTGGCATGATAGAAATCATATGTGTCGCTGGCTAGCATACTCAGGGTCTCCCCTTCCGCTTGACGAGCTACTCCTCAAACCCGCTCATTCACTGATTGATCAAAGCCTGCATGCCGAACTCGGTGCGACTACTACAAACGGGGACGGATTCGGCATCGGTTGGTATAACGCTGACGGCAAACCCGGTATCTACCGTAGTGCCGCGCCGGTCTGGAACGACCAGAACGTCAAAGACCTGTCACAGTATATTGTTTCGCCCCTGGTGTTCGCTCATATCCGCGCTTCGACGGGCACTGCGATTCAGCAGACCAACTGTCACCCGTTCCGATATGGGCGCTGGCTATGGACGCACAACGGCCAGCTCAGAGACTTCGACAAGGTGAAGCGTGACCTGTCTTTCGCCGTTGATCCCTCGCTTTTCGCGTCGATCGAGGGTTCTACGGACACCGAGTTGTTTTTCTACCTGGCGCTGACCTTTGGCCTGGAAGAGGATCCGCCATCAGCCGTCGAACGCGCGGTGGGGTTCATTGAAAAGACGGGACGCGAACATGGAATCGAGCACCCCATACAGATGTCTGTAGCAACCACCGACGGCGACCGGCTATGGGTGTTCCGGTACTCCAGCGAAGGCATTTCCTCCACGCTCTTTTACAGCACGGCCGTCGAGACCCTGCGGGCCCAGTACCCCGAGCATCCCGTACTGCACAGGCTTTCTGCCGAAACACGGCTCATCGTCTCAGAACCGCTCAGCGACCTCATGGGTGCCTGGAACGAAGTGCCAGAATCAACCTGTGGCATTGTGGGCCACGGTCAGGACGAGCTACGTTCGTTTCGCCCGTAGTAACCTAACTAGTCGACCAACTCGATCTCACCCGGCTGCCAGGTCTTGTCGAACCACGGATCCAGCGGGCCGTAGAGACGAAGGATCGTAAACCAGCCCTTGCCGGGCACAGTCTGGATCCAGCTTTCTTCCTTGCCTGCCGGCGCCTCGGGCCCAAAGTACAACGTCACCGATCCGTCTTCGTTCTCTATCATGTCGTACTTCTGATCGTTACGACTTGGGAACGGCTGTCCGGTCTGCAGTTGCGACCGCGTCTGCGGGTCGTAAACAACGACCGACCAGAAGTCCTTCACCGGAGCATTCGCCGGGATAGTCAGGGTGTAATTCTTATCGCCATCGAGGAACTCGCCGTTGGCGTCACGCTCTGTCCAGGCGTACTGCGACCCGGCACCGACGATCTTCGCGGCCATGGCTGGCGTGTTCACGGTCGCGAAATAGAAGAACAGCGTGCGAGCATCCAGGAAACGACCGCCAGCGCCACCATCGCGAAGCCAGCGATAATCGCCGCCAATGAAGCCGACCTTCCATGCGCTGTCTTCGTATAGAAATGCCTCGGGGTAGCGAACATCCAGCGTCATCGAGCGGGCCGTGGCATTGCCCACGGCGGCGGCTTCATTGAGAATTTCCTGCATCCGCGCATCAGGCGCGAAGGGCTTGCCCTTCCGGATGCCTATAGCGGCCGCAAGACCACGCAACTCCGGATCGATGAACCCGACAGGCTCTTTCTGAAACACATGATCGAGCTCTTCGTAGAACATCTCGTTGTTCGCATGGATCGTATTCATGACCAGCCCGGACATGTTGGAAAACTCCATTTCTGGCGGACTCGATGCCGAGCTCAGCGGGTAGATCTTTAGTCCCTCTTTGAACATCTTGACTGCCGCATCCGGCTCCCCGTCGACAAGGAAGCCACGCAGAATGAGCCAGTTCGTATATGACGGTGAGGTTACGACGAAATAATCATCCGTAACGCCGCCGGCCGTTACCGATACCGCACTGCCATCGGCCGGGACCTCAATCGCAGGACCGTCGTAATCAGGCGGGAGTATCAGGTACTTACCGCCCTGCCCGCGATCCGGCCCAGGCGCACCCATGTCAATGACGAACCGGAAGAAGGCGTCGTTGACCGTACCCGGCCCGCTGCCCGCCGGTACTTCGACGACGGTTGGGCCGTCTCGTTCGAGATCGAGGATCGCCGAGGCGTAGACTGTATCCGTGTTACCGGTCAGGAACAGTGGATTCGAATCCATCAGGTCCTCGGTAATCCCGACATGGTTGGACGCCGTCACCCCATTCTCCACGTGCCCCAGGCGCATCGCTTCGATTGATGCCGCCGGCATCAGGTTGAGGAATACCTCGACGCCACGCAGGTAGGCAAGGTGGTCGTAGATCTTGTCGGCCGTTTCTTTCGACGGCCGCCCGTCGGAAAACTCGAGTGTGCCCAGGTACTTCGTCTCAACCGTATCCGGGGTCATGATTTCGGGTGGAATGGGCGTGTTGTAACCTGGCGTGGGATCCTCACTCTGCGCAGGAGGTGGATTGCATGCAAGCACCAGGCCGAGAAGACTGACCAGAACAAGCGTCTTTTTCATGGGGGTACCTTTCGTAGTTTCTTTGTTATTCGCGTATGTGCACCGTATTGGCGATGCAGGTTCACCGCGATCGTGTTATCTGCCTAGCTCCTTATACACGCTCTGAACGAAGAATTTTGTAACAAAGATACGCCGCCCCCCTTTCAGGGGACCGGCGTATTTTTTTGGTAGCGGGGGCGTGGTTGCCCTCGCCCCTTCGGGGCTCAGTTATGTCGGCCAGCTGCGCTGGCCTCGGAGTGCACTGTTCCGACAGTCCACCACCGCCGGGTTCGCCTTAGATAGGCGCAAGCTTGATCAGAAGCTGAGTTTCACCAGCGAAAGATCACGCCCAGCATCGGTCCGCTGAAATTCATATCGTCGATGACCCGCGTCGAATCTAGATCCCATTCGAGATGTCGGTACAGGAACGCGACATCCCAGACCTTGCCCGCCTGAAACCCGATCCCGGCGCTTGCCTGCCAGGTAAACTTGGTTTCGCCAGCACCGATGTCAATGTAGTACGGCAAGTACCACCGCTCGCCCAACGCTGTTCGGCCCTTCAGTCCGATAATTGCGTCCCAGGAAGTCAGGGACTCCGATACTGTGCGTGACTGACCGGGGCCCAGCGACTCCAGTTCCAGGAACAAGTCCATGTCGAGATCGAGATAGCGCACACCGCCGATCACGTCGAGCCTGGAATTCCCACCCGAGCGCAGCTCGTAGCCACCTGCCAGGTGCAGGACCCATCCCTCTAGGTCGAGCTTTGCTGCCGTGGTGACCGGCACCTGGATCGGCCCGACCGGAACCGACAGGTCGGCGGTCTTACTCGCGGAAACGTCCATATAGACCATGTCGGCGAGGATCGACCATTCGTTCTTGCGCGCCGCAAATGCGCCCATAAATGCCATCTCGAGATTATCGACCAGGTCGCTGAACCCGACTTCGACCTCGGAACCATTGAGTGTCTGACCAGCGATGTCCGCTCCCCACAAGTAAATCGCGCCGGTAAATTCCCACTGATCTTCTGACTCCGATGCATCCGTCTGGGCCATCACCGGGGTGACTGGCAGGACAAGAAGTACGGCGCTGAGGGCTAGCAGTTTATAGATTATGCGGTGCAGCTTGGGTAGCGGATGCATATCTACTCTCCTTTGATGATGACCTTCATAACCTTGGCACCCGCTCATATGAACAGCAACCATACGGTGCCCACTGCGATGGCCAGGAAGAGAACCGACATGATGCCACCGGCACGGATGTAGTCGGCGTTGCGGTAGCCCCCTGGGGACATGAAAAGAGCGTTGACCTGATGCGTGGGGAGCAGGAACGAATTTGAGACACACACCGCGACGAGCAGCGCCAGGGCGCGGCCGTCTATCCCGGCCTCTGCGCCCACGATCATCGCTAGCGGAGCGAGCAGCACAGTTGCGGCGACGTTGGACATGAACAGCGAGAAGAGCGTCGCGAGCAGACCTAT
>CAMYJI010000087.1 GCA_947258545.1 uncultured Ectothiorhodospiraceae bacterium | reverse complement strand
TTCATCCAGGGTGGTGGCGCCCACGCAATGCAGTTCGCCGCGTGCCAGTGCCGGTTTCAGCATGTTGCCGGCATCCATGGCGCCCTCGGCCTTGCCGGCACCGACCATGGTGTGCAGCTCGTCGATGAACAGGATGACCTGCCCTTCCTGCTTGGCCAGGTCATTCAGTACGCCCTTGAGGCGCTCCTCGAATTCCCCGCGGAACTTGGCACCGGCAATCAACGCGCCCATGTCCAGCGACAGCAGGCGCTTGTGCTTGAGACCTTCCGGCACCTCGCCATTGATAATGCGTTGCGCCAGCCCCTCGACAATCGCGGTCTTGCCTACCCCGGGCTCACCGATGAGGACAGGATTGTTCTTGGTGCGCCGCTGCAGCACCTGGATGGTGCGCCGAATCTCGTCATCACGGCCGATCACCGGGTCGAGCTTGCCCTGTTCGGCGCGTTCGGTCACGTCGATGGTGAACTTCTCCAGCGCCTGGCGCTGGTCCTCGGCATTCGGGTCATCCACCTGCTGGCCTCCCCTGAGATTGTCTATCGACTTCTCTATCAGACTCTTCGTGGCGCCGGCCTTGCGCAGCAACTCACCGACACCGCCCTTGTCCTCGAGCGCCGCCAGTATAAACAGTTCACTGGAGATGTAGCTGTCCTTGCGCTGCTGTGCGAGCTTGTCGGTGATGTTGAGCAGTCGTCCAAGGTCGTTGGATACGTGCACCTCACCGGGCGTTCCCTGTACCTGGGGCATCTGGTCGAGCAGCTCGCCCAGCCGGGACCGGAACAGGTTGACGTTGACATCCGCCTGCGCGAGCAGGTGGCGCACGCTGCCGCCCTCCTGGTCGAGCAGTGCGATCATCAGGTGGGCCGGTTCGATAAACTGGTGATCGCGGCCAACGGCCAGGCTCTGGGCATCGGCCAGCGCCAGCTGGAACTTGCTTGTCATTTTATCCATTCGCATGGGGGATTCTCTCCGCTTGTGCAGGCTATACCCTATAGATAGGGGGTGAAACGGGGACTTTCAAGCCCCCGGGGAAGAAGACCGGGGAGGGATCGCCGGACTGGCGGGTACGGATCGGGGTTCAGTGCAGGGTCGCGTGGGTGAAGTAGATCACTACCACACCGGCCACAATCAGGACCATCTGCTGCAGGGCTGCCCGGGCATCGACCCGCTCGTGCAGCGTCGGGATGAGGTCGGCCACCGCGATGTAGATAAAACTCGAGGCCGCCACCGCCAGTACATAGGGCAAGACGGCCTCCCCGTGGTCAGGCTGGACAGGATGTTATAGAGGAAGGCACGGCCGCGCCGGAAACCGCTGTGCAACAGCACGGCGAAATCGCCCACCTCCTGGGGTATCTCGTGGGCGGCCACCGCCAGGCTGGTTACGACACCCAGGTGGATGTCGGTGAGAAAGGCACCGGCAATCAGGATGCCGTCGAGGAAGTTGTGCAGGCCGTCCCCGATCAGGATCAGCGTACCGGTGGAACGTTTGCGCCCGTTCTCGTCAGGTGCATGGACCTCGCAATGATCGATATGGCAATGGCGCCACAGCACCAGCTTCTCCAGCAGGAAGAAACCCAGCAGGCCCATCAGCACGGCCATGGGGATCACGTGCAGATCGGTGATCGCGGGGTTAGTGAGCGCATGCGGCAACAGGCCCAGCAGGGCGGCGCCCAGCAGGGCCCCGGTGGCGAAACTGACCAGGTGCGGTAGCAGTCGATCGCGCAGGGGCTCGCGCAGGACCAGGAACAGCGCAGCGGCCAGGACACTCAACACGCCGCCGACAAGGCAGAAAATCATGATCCAGGCGATCAGTGGCATCAGGTGCGATTTCCGGTTTCAATGCAGCGGGGAATCATACCCTACCCGGCGGATTGATAAATATGATTGATCACTGCTGTCCCCAATATGTGCGGCCGGGCCCATAGCGCAACAGGGGTGCAGCCAAAGGGCGTGGGCATCCAAAAAATCCTCCTGATAGGGGGCTCCTGCTGCGTTACCAGCAATTATAGGAGCGCCTTGCAGGCGCGATAATCAACCAGTCGAATCGCGCCTGTACCCGATTAAGCGCCGGGCATAAACAAGGCGCTCCTACAGGTATTTTCTGTTCAGTGTAAAAAATGAATAGCTCGGGCAGCAGCAATGCCCTATTCATCCTTAAGCCAGACCAGGCTGGCCATGCGCCCGGTGACGCCGTCACGCCGGTAGGAAAAGAATCGCTGTTGCTCCGTGAAGGTACAGAAGCCGCCCCCGTAAACCGCCTGGACCCCGCAAGCGGCCAGGCGCTGGCGCGCCAGGTGGTACAGATCGGCATGCCAGCCACCAGTCGCGGCCGGACGAAAGGCATCCTGCGCCCGGGTCGCAGACGCAATAAAGGTGTCACGGACCTCGTCCCCGACGACATAGGCCTCGGCACTGATGGCCGGCCCCAGCCAGGCCAGCAAGTCAGCACCCGGGACCTGCAGCGCCGCAACCGCCTGTTCCACAATCCCGGCGGCCAGGCCGCGCCAGCCGGCATGGGCCGCGGCCACCCGGGTCCCGTTCACGTCACACAGCAGCACCGGCAGACAATCCGCGGTCAGGACCGCGCAGACTACGCCGGGCTGGCCGACATAGCTGCCATCGGCCTCGACGGGGGCCGTGCTACTGGCGGCATCCACCACCCGGGTGCCGTGTACCTGCCGCAGCCACACCGGTGACGCCGACAGCTGCAGCCGTTGCCCGAGGCGCGCGCGGTTTGCCTGCACATCATCGAGTGCATCACCGACGTGATCGGCGGGGTTCATGGAGGCCCAGTGACCCCGGCTGACGCCGCCCCGGCGGGTCGTGGTCACGGCCCGGACTGTCGCCGGTGCCGGCCAGTCGGGGGTGATCCAGTGCCCGGGGGCCAGGCGCTTATTCATCCTTGCGGTCCTCACGCAGGGCCTCGACGAGTCGTTGCATGTCCTCCGGCAGCGGCGCCTCCCATGTCATCGCGCGCCCGTCACGGGGGTGGGACAGGGCCAGGCGCTCGGCGTGCAGGGCCTGGCGTTTGAACTGCTGCAACACCTGCTTGAGCCGCTCGCCGGCCCCGCGCGGCAGACGCGGGCGGCCGCCGTAGACCGGGTCACCCACCACCGGGCAGTGCAGGTGCGCCATGTGCACCCGTATCTGGTGGGTACGTCCGGTCTCCAGCCGCACCTTGACCAGGGTATGGGCGCGGTAGCGCTCGACCACGCGGTAATGGGTGATCGCCTCCTTGCCGCCCGCCACCACCGCCATGCGCTTGCGGTCGACCGGGTGCCGCCCGATGGGTGCATCGACCTGGCCACCGGCGGTCAGCACGGTGTTCACCACCGTCAGATACTCGCGCTTGACCGTGCGCGCCTGCAGGGCCTCGACCAGCCGTTTGTGCGCCGTCAGGTTGCGGGCCACCACCATCAAACCGCTAGTGTGCTTGTCGAGGCGGTGCACGATGCCGGCGCGCGGCAGGCTGGCCAGTGCGGGATCATGATGCAACAGCGCGTTCTGCAGGGTCCCATCGGGATTGCCGGCGGCCGGATGCACCACCAGGCCGGGCGGCTTGTTGATCACCAGCAGGTCTTCGTCCTCGTAGACCACATCCAGCGGAATGGCCTCGGGCCGGCAGGCGCTGGCCGCGGCGAGCTCGGCCCTGATCTCGATCGCCTCGCCGCCGCGGACGCGCTCCCTGACCTTGGGAATCCGCGCATCCATGGTCACTTGGCCGTCCCGGATCCATTGCTGCAGGCGGCTGCGCGAGTACTCGGGGATGAGTTCGGCCAGTGCCTGGTCCAGGCGGTATCCGCTCATGGTCTCCGGAAGACTGATGGACAAGTGGATGGACGGCGGCATGTACAGGTTGGCTTTGGGTTATACTGTCGCGCCCTGCCCTCGGGCAGGACTGTGTTGATACCATTATCCGAGATACCCTAAGCCCATGCGTTTGTCGAGTTATTTCCTGGTGATTGCACTGCTCATGGCGAGTGGCTGCGGATTATTGCCCGAGCAGGTGGACAAGACCAAGGACTGGTCAGCGAGCCAGCTGTATTCTGCCGCCAAGCAGGCCATGAGCGAAAAGAACTACGAACAGGCGATCAGTTATTTCGAGAAGCTGGAGGCGCGCTACCCCTTCGGGCGCTTTGCGCAGCAGGCCCAGCTCGAGACCGCCTATGCCTACTACAAGTACGAGGAGGCCGACCTGGCGATTGCCACGGCCGACCGCTTCATCAAGGTCCACCCGCGCCACCCGAATGTGGACTACGCCTGGTATATCAAGGGACTGACCAACTACAACCGCGGCAAGACAATGGTTGACCGCGTACTGCCCCAGGACGTCTCCGAGCGCGACACCCGCACTATGCGCGAGGCCTACGAGTCCTTCACCTACCTGGTCAAGCACTACCCGAACAGCAAATACACCAGCGACTCGGCACAACGCATGATTTACCTGCGCAATAACATGGCACAGTACGAGATTCACGTGGCCAATTACTACATGCGCCGTGGTGCCTACGTCGCCGCTGCCAACCGGGGCAAGTACGTGATCGAGAACTACCAGCGCACCCCGGCCGTTCCGAAGGCACTGGTCATCCTGGTGCGCGCCTACCGGGAGCTCGACGTGGATGACCTGGCGGCCGATGCGCTGCGCGTCTTGCGCGCCAACTACCCCGACCACCCGGAACTGGCCAGGCTGGACCAGCGCTGATCCAATCGGATCAGCCGCCCCGGCGCCCGGGCCTCAGCCGGTCTTTTCCGTCCAGGGATGCTCTGATGTGTCGTCATTGCGAGGACCGCGAGGCCGCAGGCCGTGGCGGGACGAAGCAATCTGTAACGGGTTGATTGCGCCCCCATGAGATTGCTTCGCTGGCCGCTCCCGGCGGTCGCTTCGGGCTCCTCGGCAATTGCTCCTGCATTGCTCTACCTCCTGCATCCCAGCAGTCGTGCCCTCTCGCGACACTTAATGTACAAGGCTGCTTCGCAGCCTTGCCCTGTATGTCGTCCTGCCTCCCGCGGCACTTGTTCATGGCCCAGGCCAGCTTCTCGACCGGTTCCCGGTCTCACCTCCTCCATTGTATATCGCGCTCGCAATGCGTGATTCATCAATACATCAGGGCTTCCCGGGTTTAATGGCGTGATGTAGGAGTTAACCGGGGTTCCCCAGGTTTTCCGAGTAACCCGAGGTGATCGGGTAACGTCGGTCCCGCCCGAAGGCCCGCCGGGTAATCCGCACCCCGGGCGGCGCCTGGCGGCGCTTGTATTCATTGCGGTCCACCAGCCCGGCCACGCGCGCCACTACGTCGGGATCGAATCCCGCCGCGGTGATCTGCTCGACGCTCTGGTCGCGTTCGATATAGCGCTCCAGGATGGGATCGAGCACGTCGTAGGCCGGCAGGCTGTCCGCGTCCTGCTGGTCCGGCGCCAGCTCGGCCGAGGGCGGCCGCTCGATGACCCGCTGCGGAATGACATCACCGAGGCTGTTTCTGTATTCCGCCAGCCGGTAGACCATCAGCTTCGGCACATCCTTGATGGGGGCGAAGCCGCCGGCCATGTCGCCGTAGAGGGTGGCATAACCGACCGCCATCTCACTCTTGTTACCGGTGGTGAGCAGCATCCTGCCCTTCTTGTTGGATATCGCCATCAGGATGTTACCGCGGCAACGCGCCTGGATGTTCTCCTCGGTGGTGTCCTGGGGCAATCCCGCGAAGGTTTCATCGAGGGCGTCGAGAAAGGCCTTGAATACCGGTTCGATGGAGATTTCATGGTACTCGACCCCCAGCGTCCCGGCCTCGGCACGCGCATCCTCCAGGCTCATTGCCGCCGTGTAGCGCGACGGCATCATGACCACCTCGATCCGCTCCGCGCCAATGGCGTCCACGGCAATCGCCAGGGTCAGGGCCGAGTCGATGCCCCCGGAGAGTCCGAGCACCGCACCGGGGAAATGGTTCTTTTCAATGTAGTCCCGCACCCCCAGCACCAGCACCTGGTAGATGGCCTCGACCACGTCCAGGTGGGGCACGCATTCCCCGGGCACGGGTTCGACCCCGTCAGGTCCGGCCTGGAAATCCACCGGATACAGGCCCTCCACACAGGTCGCGACACGCTCCGACACCTCCCCGCGGGCATTCAGCACGACGGAACCGCCATCGAACACCAGTTCATCCTGGCCACCGACCAGGTTCACATACACCACCGGCAGCCCGACCTCGCTGGCACGCTGTTCCAGCAGGACCTCGCGCTCGAAGCCCTTGCCGGCATGAAACGGCGAGGCATTGAGATTCACCAGCAGGCGCGCCCCGGCCTCGTCCGCCTGCCGGGCCGGGCCGGGCTGCCAGATATCCTCACAGAGGGTGATCCCGATCGGGATGCCATTGACGGGCACAACGCAGGGGGCGTCACCGGCGTCAAAATAGCGTTTCTCGTCAAACACACCGTAATTCGGCAGATGCTGTTTCCGGTAGCAGGCAATGACCCGGCCCGCGCCGATCACCGAGGCTACATTGTAGAGCGCCCCGTCTTGTGCCGACGGGTGACCCACGATCGCCACGATGCCCTCGACCTCGTCCACCAGGCGTTCCACGGCGGCCTCGACGTATTCAATGAAGTGCGGCCTGAACAGCAGGTCTTCCGGCGGATAGCCCGTCAGCGTCAGCTCCGGGAACACGATCACATCCGCCCCCAGCTCGTCCCGGGCCCGGCAGCAGGCGACAATGACCTTGTCGGCATTGGCGTCGATCGCGCCCACCAGGAAATCCAGCTGGGCCATGACGATGCGCAAATCCGCTACAGGAGGTTGTATAGCCATAGGACGCTGGAAACTCGGAAAAGGTTACGTACTTAATAAATCAAAGAATCTACCGCAGAGGCGCGGAGGACGCAGAGAAAATGATTTCAGCATATGGCCAGTCAACATTTAGGAAACTCTGATTATTTGATATGTAACGTCATCCTATGCTTGAACCAACTCGTTGGAAATAGGATATTTGCCACGAGCCAGGAGAAAGGATTGAGACCGAGTCCGTCATAAGTCGTTAGAGACT
>CAMYJI010000086.1 GCA_947258545.1 uncultured Ectothiorhodospiraceae bacterium | reverse complement strand
GAGCTATAGTCAAATCTGGTGTATGCCGATGAAATCAAGCGGCGACCTGGTCCGGTTGTTCGATCTCTTCTCCGTTAATGAACTCCACGCCTTCAACGACCTTCGCCAGATAGGCGAATCCACGTAATTTTCTCCAATTCTTCTCGGCACATTGACCGAGCTTGAACATCATATGCAGCAAGCTGTCGCGCGTCACACAGCCTTTCGTTCGTGTCGTGCGGTGACGGATGGTCGCAAACGTTGATTCGATCGGGTTCGTCGTTCGAAGATGCTGCCAGTGGACGGCCGGAAAGTCGTAAAACGTCATCAGCGTATCGCGGTCCTTGACCAGGCAGACCGTCGCCTTAGGATATTTCGGCTCATAGGTGACAATAAACCGGTCAAATGCCCGCTCGGCATCCTCACGCGTCGCCGCCTGCCAGATATCGTGCAGCGCCGATTTTGCTTTGGGCTGAACGCTTTTGGGCAGGGCGTTGAGCACATTGCCGGTCTTGTGCATCCAGCAGCGTTGCTGACGCGTCGCCGGAAAGACTTCCTCAAGCGCTGCCCAGAAACCCAGGGCACCGTCGCCGACCGCCAGCTCCGGAGGATTGAGCCCACGGGATTGCAAATCCAACAGCACTTCGCGCCAACTCTGGGTCGATTCGCGAATGCCGTCCTCGATGGCCAGAAAATGCTTGTCGCCACGTTCGTTCACCCCCACAACCACCAGCGCACACAGCCGCTGGCGCTCCGCTCTCAGGCCACTGTAGATACCGTCCGCCCAGATATACACCCAGCGATCTTTATCCAGACGACGATGGCACCAGCCCTCGTAATCCTCACGCCATTGCTGCTTCAGCCGCGACACCGTACTCGCTGAGAGCCCCTTCGCCTCGCTGCCCACCAGCACCTCCAGCGCCGGGGCCATCTCACCGGTGGAGATACCTTTCAGATACAGCCACGGCAACGCCGCCTCCAAACTCGCCGTCTTGCGTACATACGGCGGCACCAGCGCTGAGCGAAAGCTCACCGGCTCGCCGTTGCGGCTGCGCACCTTCGGCACCTTCACCGTCACCGGACCAATCCCGGTCTGAATATCTCGCTCCGGCTGATAACCATTCCTCACCACCGCCGCACGACCCGACGCGTCTCGCCGCCCGCAAAGGCTCGAGAGCAGTTCACCAACCTCCGCTTCCAGCGCCTCGCCGATCAGTTTGCGTGCCCCATCACGGATCAGCTCCGTCAGCTCGTCACGGCTCGTCTCTCGACCCAACAATTCGACAACGTTATGCTTACCCATGGTGGCGTATCTCCTCGGTTGACTTGACTGTCTTGCAACAACCATTTCAACCAGATACGCCGCCTTTTTCAATTCAGCCGTACACCACTTTCGAGCATAACTCAAAGGCAAAGCGGGCATATTTGAGCGCCGCAGGGCGGCTATCTCAACCGGACCCTACCTGTGGCCTTGACGGGGCATCAGGGGTTTACGCAATCGGCCCCCGCCTACAAAACTGTCGCCCGCCGCCTACATTCGTCGGGCCGTTGGGCCACAGAGAGGCCGGCACCCTTCGGGCATAGTCACCCCAGCGCGACCGGGAGTCAGAGGCATCGACCGGGAGTCAGCGCCACTGAGCCCCGCGGGTTTACACTGGCGGGGCTTTGTCTTTTCGGGAGTGGCGATGAAACGCCTGCTACTGGCCCTGCTGCTGCTCTGGCCGGTGAGTCTGATTGCGGACTTTCAGGCTGGACTCGATGGCTACAACCGGGGCGACTTCGAGACGGCGTACCGGGAGTGGCTGCCGTTGGCCGAGCGAGGGCTTGCCGACTCCCAGTACAACCTCGGGTTGATGTACGAAAACGGCAAGGGCGTCCCCGAGGATGATGCAGAGGCCGTGAAATGGTTTCGGCTTGCCGCCGAGCAGGGGATTGCGGAAGCTCAGTACAACCTCGGGGTGATGTACGACAACGGCAAGGGTGTGCCGCAGGATTATGTGGAGGCTGCGGCGTGGTATCGCCTTGCTGCCGAGCAGGGAGATGCCGACGCGCAGTACAACCTCGGGTTGTTGTACCGCAACGGCAAAGGCGTTCCGCAAGATTACGCGGAGGCCGTGAAGTGGTATCGCCTTGCTGCCGGGCAGGGAGATGCCGACGCCCAGAACAACCTCGGTTTCATGTACTACAAGGGCAGAGGCGTTCCGCAGGACTCTGTGCAGGCATACGCCTGGTTCAACGTAGCCGCAGAACAGGGACACAAAAAAGCGGCTGAAAATCGTGACGTTGCCCAAAAGCGCATGACGACTGCCGAAGTCGCCGAAGCTCAAAAACTCAGCCGCGGGCTATTCGAGCGCATCAACAAGAAGCAGTGAGTCCGCGCAGTCGGCGAAGCGTGGCCTTGTGAATGAGCGGGGCGGGAGTACCATCATTTGGCGCACTTGACGGAGGCAGGTAAAGCGATGAATAAGGTGCGCGACCTCATGAGTTCGGAGGTGTTTATGAGCCTGCGTGTGTTGCTCCTGACTGCCGCTTTGCCCCTGACGCTCACTGCTTGCACTGTCGTCTACAGCCTGCAACCTGTCGGCGAAGAGCCTCTCGTCCTTGACGCAGAAGAGTGGGAAGGGACGTGGAATAAAGGGGAGGACTTTCTCAAGATCCGTGTGGTGGATTCACAGGCCGGGCGACTCGAAGCCGCCTGGATCGAGACGACTGAAGAGGGGTTCGAGCTCGAGCGGGTCGAAGTGCTCGTGAGAAAGAGTGGGGACGTAATCTTCGGGAACGCTTTCGAGGAGCCAGATGAAGAGGAAGAAAAAAAGGTGGCTGATCCCTGGTATTTGTTCTTCCGTATTGGCCGCGGCGGAGAGCAACTCACCCTCTGGTACCCAAACGTCAAGGGGTTCAAGGCGTTCGTCCGAGGCGGGAGGTTGCCGGGCACCGTAACCGAAGGCGGTGATGTTGATCTTTCCCCTGGTACCGGTCCAGTCGAGTTGAGGGAAGCTCATCATATCAGGCAGCCTGTCTTGCGTACTGGGCAGGCGGCAGATAGCCCAAGGAACTATGTGGACGTTCCTCGTTGTAGTGTTGTCGCCAGGCGTCAATGATTCGTCTCGCATCGGCGAGATCCCCGAACCAGTGCTGATTTAGGCAGCCGTCCCGGAACGAGCCGTTGAAACTTTCGACAAATGCATTTTGGGTCGGCTTACCCGGCTGAATGAAATGCAGCTTTGTTCCCGTTCTCTGGCTCCAGAAGAACATCGCCTTGCTGGTCAGCTCGCTGCCGTTATCGCAGACCACAGTCTTCGGTAGCGTTCGACGCTGACCGATTTGGTCAAGGAACCGGGCAAGGCGCTCGCCCGAAATGGAGAAGTCGACAATCTGGCCAACGCATTCGCGTGAATAATCATCGACAACGTTGAGGATTCGAAATCGTCGGCCGCCGCTTAATTGGTCACTCATGAAATCCATGGACCAGCGCTGATTGGGACCCGATGGCACCGGCATCGGCACCCGTGGGCGCGTGAGCTTCTTGCTCCGCCTCCTGCGCACCTGCAGGCCGAGCGCTGTGTATATCCGATAGGTCCGTTTACGGTTCCAGACCAGGCCCTCCTGGCGTAACAGGTGATGCAATAATAGATATCCGTATCGAGGATATTTCTGGGCCAGCGTCTGGAGACGATTCCTGAGCATCCCGTCGTCGCGTCGCGCGACGGACCGATAGCGCGCCACGGAGCGGTGCAATTGCAGTACCCGGCAGGCTCTTCGCTCGCTGACTCCATGCGTCTTCACCAACTGGCCTGCCGCGCGACGCTTCAACGCAGGCGCTAGTATTTTTTTGACAGCACGTCTTCGAGCATCTGCTTGTCGAGGCTTAAGTCCGCCACCATCCGTTTTAACCGCCGATTCTCTTCCTCGAGCTCGCGCAGACGCTTCGCGTCCGAGACTTCCATCCCGCCGTACTTCGTCTTCCAGCGATAAATCGACTGCTCGGACACGCCGTGACGCCGCACCAACTCCACCACCGGCACGCCGGACTCGTGCTCCTTCAAAATCGCGATGATCTTCTCTTCTGAGTACCGTTTGCCCTTCATCTTCAGATCCCCCTTCGGTCAAAATACAGGGAAATCCCTCAACCTGAATGGACCGGATTACGGGGGAAAGATCAATGGAAGCAAACGCGCTATTCGGGCCTGATGAGATTCAGGTAACAACAGATGTTGAGTTGACGATTCCAAAACCATCCAACGACGAAGAGTTCGATGACGGAATCGGTGACCTTGACATATTTGATGATGTCGTAATTAGAGGGGATCAGGAAAATTTACCTAGTATAAAAGTGTTTCCGATTAATCGCATCTTTCATATCGCTGCTCCTATTAATGTCGAAGTATCGTATTTGCTTCTGGAAAAAGCAGGTGTTTCAGGTGTTTCAAAAAATGGGGGCGCAATCCTTAACGACGAAGGTAGTGTCTCTCTGTTTGGATTAACGTTTAGGGAAAACAGGGCAGGCTACGGTGCCGCGGTGTTCAATGCGGGAACTATGACTGTTCGAGGCTCGTTGCTGAGAGAAAACCAATCGTATGAGGCGGGAGCCATTTTTAATGCGGGAACTATCGATATCAGCGATAGTGTTTTCGAGCTCAATAGGTTTGTAGATGGATCGGCGATTTTCAATGAAGGTGAGCTTCTGCTGGTACGAAGCAGGGTTACGGACAATGGCGTGGAAGACGGTGCTATTGCAACTAGCGCTGGTAGCACGACAACAATCATTGATAGCACGATTGCGAGAAATGGCGGCGAGGATCCTGGAGGCATTGGGAATCGCGGGGATATGACAATTTTGAGAAGCACGATTAGCGAAAACATTGGAGACGAAGGGGGAATCTTAAACCATGATTCTGGGTCTCTGAGAATAATCAATAGCACTATCAGCGCTAACGTTTCGTCCGAGTGGACTGGTGGAATTGTTAATCTGGGTACTCTTTGGCTCATTCACAGCACAGTCACCGCCAATCAAGCACCAGACTTCTCGTTTACGATTGGCGGAATCTTTAATGGTGGCACTGCCTTCATTCAATCAAGCATTATTGCCGGGAATTTCGATCTCTTTTCAGGTGGGGACTTCTTTGCGCCCGATTGTCTTGGCACATTTACTAGCCTGGGTTACAACATCATCGGCGATTTAGGAATTCCTAGGGGAGTAGACAGGTGCACAGGGTTCGACCACCCGACGGACATCGTCGGCCCAACGGATATGCCGGTAGAGCCTCTATTGGGACCGTTGGCAGACAATGGGGGGTTCACTTTTACGCATGCATTACTCCCCGAAAGCCCAGCAATCGATGCCATTCCTAACAGGGATTGCAAGTTTGATGACGATGGTGACCCGGCCACAAATGACCGACCACTTAAAACGGACCAGCGTCTGATGCCCCGCCGCAAAGGTGGGACTTGCGATATAGGGGCGTACGAATTTGGCGGAGAGGAATAGAAGCGTTGGTGCGTTTTCCAGCTTGAAGTAAGCGGTATGAAGTCCCCGCCGCCCTTCCTCTGTTCCTCTCTGCTTTAGGTGCGCTTGGTTTCATTGGATGGCGTAGACGGCGGGCTTGAGCTCAGGATTCGAAAGAACCGCCAGAGCCCCCGTTGGCCGTTAAGCCTTCGGGGGGTTTCTTTAGGTGGGCTTGTTCGACTGATACACCGGACACCACACGTGCAGGGCCAGCGGCAGCTCAAGGCCAGTGGGTGAAAGCCCGGCACGTCGGTCCAAATGTTCGAGGATCTGTCTGATGACGCCTGGGTGCTAGACTGTACAGATGATCCGCCTCCTCCTTCTCGACGTCGGGGACACACTGATTCGCGACGGCCAGACTCTACCTCACGTACCCGGCGCACTCGAATTGATGGGT
>CAMYJI010000085.1 GCA_947258545.1 uncultured Ectothiorhodospiraceae bacterium | reverse complement strand
AGACATTGGCATTGCGAGAAGCTCCAGGCTTTTGACGTTCTTGTCTCTTCTCCTCACTCCAGCTTACCCTTTTTCAAGGGCTCGTCCTTTATATGACGTAGTAGATGTCTGAATCGAAGGCCCCCTAGAAGCAAAACAGGCTGCAGAGTCTTGTTTCAGGGTAGCGTTATGAGGACATAGTCCAGGGCACGGTAGTCGTTGATTTGCGCCGGGCCGCTGGCGGATACGTCGACATAGTCCGGGAAGTCCCCGGGGTCGAGGCCGAACCAGCCGGCATGGGCACCGCAGACATGCAGGTCCACGTTCTCACCGGTCACCATTTCTTCGGCGATGGCATGCAGTTCGGGTTCCTTTGTCTTGTGTTTTCTGGTCAGGGCGAATTGCTCCTCACCGTGGCTGACGACGGCCACCGGGAGCCCGGGAAAGGCGGCCCGCAGGCGCTCGATGTCAGAGCGTACCCCGGGTAGCAGTCTGCCCAGCGTGTCCGCGTCGCCGCTGACGATTTCGAAAACCACGCCTGACGGCGCCTCACCTGCCGCCAGCAGGGCCTCGACCTCGCTCGCCGCAACCGCGCTGGCCTGGAGGACAAGCAGTGCAATGAAGAGTAACGGGCCGGATGCAGGTTGCCTTGTTTGTTTCATGCAGATTCTCCAGTACAGGATTTTTCCTTGCGGGGCTTCAACACGCTAGAATCCCACCATGACACCCTGTCAGACACTCCCTGGATAATTCTGTTCCCGTTAAATGTACCGAGAAATCCTCGCCGACGACGATCAGTCCCAGGATGTCATCATCGAGACGCCGCTGGATGATTACGAGTTGCTCGATTTCGGCAATGGCCGCAAGCTCGAGTGCTTCGGCCCCTATGTGCTGAACCGGCCGGACAAGCGTGCACAGGGCGTGCCGCGGCTGGCGCACTGGGAGGCGGACTGGGTTTATTCCGAACTGGGTTCGGGGAAGTCCGGCTGGCAACCGGCCAGTGATGACCTGCCCGGGGCCTGGGACATCACCCTGGATGGGGCACCGCTGCGCTGTGTACTGGACGAGCAGGGGCGCACGGGGGTCAATGTGCGCGATGTCGCCTGCCGCCACTGGATCCGGGAGCGCCTGAGCGGTTGTTACGACATCGATGACCTGCGCATGCTCAACCTGTTCGGCGGAAGCGGCGCCCTGACCGGGGCCGGGCTGCAGGCCGGCGCCGAGGTCACCCACGTGGACAGCGCGGCGGAGATGCTGGACCGGGTGCGGGGCACCCTCGGTGAAAGCAACATCCACTGCGAGCATGCGCATGTGCCGACCTATGTCGAAACTGCCCAGATGCGCGGTGAGCGCTTTCATTTCGTTGCGATTTCTCCGCCGCGCATCGGTCACGCCCGCGGTGCCAGCTGGGACATCGAGGTGGACCTGGCGCGCCTGATCCGGAACCTGCCGAACATCCTGAGCGAACACTGTCGCGGCATCTGGGTGCATGTTGATGCCGGCTCGTGGACGCCGCCGAGCATCGGTCAAATGCTACGCGAGGCCCTGCCGGGCCGCTGTGTCGAGGTCCTGCGCCTGGGTATTGCCACCCGCGACGGGCGGGTGCTGCCGGCCGGCGGGGTGGCGCGCTGGTATGACCCGCGCAGCGACCTGCTGGACAGCGAGGGCCAGGCGGCGTTCACGGCCAGCGAAGTCGAGGACCACCTGGACGTCTATCTGGACGCGGTGCTGTCCTCGCGGCGTACCGCGGCAGGTCCGGCCCGGCAGATTGCCGACATGGAACGCGATCAGCAGGATTTCATCCTGCACTGGGTGAGCGTGGTGGCCCACAGCAACGGCGAAATGGCCTACCAGCTGGCCAACTACGCGGCCGAGGCCTTCCGTTTCATGGATGCCGATGCTGTCGAGGCCTGGATCATCCACTCCATGGACGTGTATGACACGACCGGCCTGCATGCGGGCATCAGTTCCTTCCGGGAGGCCGAGAAATTTGCCCGCGAGCAGATGGAGCGTGCCACCGGGCTGGCCTTCGATGAGGTCGCCGGCGTTCTGGAGGTGATTGTCCATGGCCTCAACGGGCGCAAGCTTAAGGTCGAGGCCGGCGAGTGCACCTGCACCGATACCGAGACCCTGTTCCTGCCGGTCATGGTCAACCGCTTCAAGACCCGTGAGGAAAACTTCCAGGTCTACAAGGCCATGGCCGTGCACCTGTGGGCGCAGTGCTGGTACGGGACCTGGCGCATTGATGCGGGCGAGTTCAGTGGCCGCTTTACCAATGCCGACAAGGCACTGGCCCTGTTTCACGCCCTGGAGACGCTGCGCCTGGATGCCTGCATCCGGCGCGACCTGCCCGGCGTAGCGCGCCAGCTCGCCGGCCTGCGCGCGGCCAGCGTCGGCACCCTGCCGGAGGTTTGGGAGGATCACCTTGCCAGGCTCCAGGAGGCAACGGCCAGTGTGCACGACAGCTGTGCGGCAGTGACGGAACTGTACGAGTACGGCCTGCCAGAGGCCGTGCCCTACCAGGGCAGCCTCGACCCGGTACGGGTGGCGCAGGTGCGCAGGCTGCGCCTGGACAAGGAAAAGGAACAGTTTCGCCTCGGTCTGATGCGCATGCGCGACGAGCTGCAACAGGAGCTGCAACAGGCGCTGGAGCAGGAACAACAGGACGAACAGCCGGAGGAGGCGACCGCCCACCAGGACAGCGGATTCGAGCTGCGCGAGGTCGAGGCCGGCGAGATGCCGGATGGTTTCAGCTACGAGATCATCCTCGACGGCAAGCCGCAGGTGCCGCCGGATGACGTCAAGGGGGTGATGTCATCCATCCTGCAGGACCTGGGCGAGATACCTGAGGAATACCTGGTGGCGGCCGGTGATGGCGCCTACTCCATGGCCGGGCCGGGAAGCGAGCAGAAACCGGAAGACGTGTGGAAGGGCACCTACCACGAGGAAGGGGCCTTCATCTATAACGAATGGGATCATGAGCGGCGCCATTACCGCAAGAACTGGGCAGTGCTGCGCGAGCTCGACGTGAACCCGCGGGACGACGATTTCGTGGCGCGCACCCTGGAAAAATACCGTGGGCTGACCGGCAGCCTGCGGCGTACCTTCGAGGCCCTGCGCGGCGAGGACAAGCTGCTCAAGAAGCAGCCCTACGGGGACAACATCGATATCGATGCCCTGGTGGAGGCCTGGGCCGATACCAGCATGGGCATGGAGATGTCGGAGCGCCTGTTCACCAAGATGCACAAGCTGGAACGCAACATCGCGGTCATGTTCATGGTGGACATGAGCGGGTCCACCAAGGGCTGGATCAACAATGCCGAGCGCGAGGCGCTGGTGCTGCTGTGCGAATCGCTGGAGACACTCGGTGATCGCTATGCCATTTACGGCTTCTCGGGGATGACACGCAAGCGCTGCGAGGTCTACCGGGTCAAGCGCTTCGACGAGCTCTATGACGACACCGTGCGCGCCCGTATCAGCGGCATCAAGCCGCAGGACTACACCCGTATGGGGGTGACCATCCGCCACCTGACCGCGTTACTGAATGAAGTCGAGGCCCGCACCAAGTTGCTCATCACCCTGTCCGACGGCAAGCCGGACGACTACGACACCTACCGTGGCACCTACGGTATCGAGGACACCCGCCAGGCGCTGATCGAGGCCAAGCGTGAGGGCATTCATTCCTTCTGCATCACCATCGATACCGAGGCCCGGGACTACCTCCCGCACATGTACGGTGCCGTGAATTACACCGTTATCGACGAGGTGCGCAAGCTGCCGCTGAAGGTGTCCGATATCTACCGGCGCCTGACCACCTGAGTCACGGCATCGGCCGCCCTGGCAGCGGGCGGCAACGGTCCTGTGCGTCCCTGTCTGCCTTCCCATGCCGGTACGGTATTATATAACTAGTTGTTTATTAATAATATTGTTATTAATATAAGATTTTGATAATATAAGAAATCATTGTAGTACCTTTATTGAGCTGACGGGGTGCCCTATGGTCATCGCAGTTTTAACGGTTACTGCAGTATTGTCCTTCCTCCTGGTCGTGGTGATGTTTGCCCGCTGCTGCTCGACTTCCGGCTATGCCATGCCGTGCGCTAACCGGCAAGCAGATACGGCGCTTGCGCCACGGGAGGACCAGTCATGAATCTTGCCCTCCCGATGCTGCGCCAGGCAGGCGCGGAGACCTTGCCCTCGGAACAGGCCCGGCGTCTGCTGGCAAGTGGCGGCCAGCTGGTCGACATCCGCTCCCCGGCCGATTTCGGGCGCGACGCCCCGCCCGGCGCGTTGAACCTGCCGATGGATTCGCTCAGTTATGAGACTCGCCGCCTGAACAAGTGGCGCCCGGTCATCCTGTACGGCAGCAACGGGGTGCACAGCATCCGTGCGGCACGCCTGCTGGCAGGGCGCGGTTTTTCACGGGTGTATCAAATGGGCCTGCATTAGTCCCGCGGTCACGGGATCGCGGATAGATAAAAACGCAAAACGAGAATTGCAGGAGCGCCTCGCAGGCGCGACCGGGTTACTAAAATCACGCCTTTACCCGATCAAGCGCCGGGCATAAACGAGGCGCTTCTACTCTTTATTTTTATTCTCCTCTTCTTCCGGCGCATCGACTGACGGTGAGTCATCGTCCATGAGGATTCGGTGGGCGGGGCCCTCCAGGTCATCGAACTGGCCCGAGCGCACGGCCCAGAAAAACACCCACACCATCAGGCCGATCAGCAGGAGGGACAGGGGGATCAGCAAGAAGATGATTTCCATGCTATCACTTGATTAATTTGCAGGACTGGCGTGAGTCGAGATGTCCCGGGTATCGCCCAGGGCCCGCCGGTTGCGGGTCAGGCGCAGGGCATTGAGGACCACCAGCAGTGAACTGGAGGACATGCCAATGGCAGCCATCCAGGGTGCCACATAGCCGAGTGCCGCGGCCGGCAGGGCGATCAGGTTGTAGGCGATGGCCCAGCTCAGGTTCTGGCGGATGACCCGCAACGTCTTGCGGGCAATGGTCGCACCCTCTGCCAGGGCGCTGAGCTGATCCGACATCAGGATCATGTCGGCGCTGGCGTGACTGATATGGGCGGCATCATGCATGGCAATGGACACGTCGGCGGCCGCCAGTACCGGCGCATCGTTGATGCCGTCACCGACCATGGCCACCACCGCGCCCTGTTGCTGCAGGGCCTGTAGCATTTCCAGTTTGTCCTGTGGTGTCATGTCGGCATGCACCGTATCGATACCGACCTGGTCCGCCACTCGGCGGGCCGATTGCAGATTATCCCCGGTCAGTACCAGCACCTGTTTGCCACCCTGCTTGAGTGCCTCAACGGTGGTCCGGGCATCCGGACGCGGGGCATCCTGCAGGATGAACAGGGCGTGCAGTCGGTCCGCATCGGCCAGCACGACCCGAATGCCGTCCGGACCCTGTTGCGTGGCACGCTGCAATGCGCGGGTGTCGGCCCTGCTGCGCCGGGCAACAAAGTCGGGGCTGCCGATGTACCAGGTCCTGCCCTCCAGCGTGCCACTGATACCGGCACCCGGGTGATTTTCCAGGCCGGAAACAGCCAGGAGGTCACGGGCGTCCTCCGCCCGGCAGATCGCCTGGCCGATCGGGTGTTCGGACTGGCTTTCCAGGGCCGCGGCCCGTTGCAGCACCGCCGGTTCGGACATCCCGGACAGGGTGTGGATGGCGCTGAGCTCCGGCGCACCCCGGGTCAGGGTGCCGGTCTTGTCGAACACCAGGTGGGTGCAGCGCGCCAGTGTTTCCAGGCGGTTGCCGCGCGCCGGCAGCAGTCCACCGGCCATCAGGGTACCGGTTGCCGCGCTGAGTGCCGTGGGCGTGGCCAGTGAGAGGGCACAGGGGCAGGTGACCACCAGCACGGCGACCACGATGGGCAGCCAGGCCTCCGGTGCCTGCTGCCACCAGTAGATACCGACAACGATGGCGGCGAGGATGACACCACTGACAAACCAGCTGGCGGTGCGATCGGCCAGTCGGGTGATGGCCGGTTTTTCATTCTGGGCGCGTTCCAGCAGGCGCATGATATGGGCCAGGACGGTATCCATGCCGACGTGGGTCACTGTCATATTCAACGGACTTTCGACATTGATGCTGCCCCCGACCAGTTCGTCACCGACTCGCTTGCGCAGCGGGGTGCTCTCACCGGTCAGCAGGGCCTCATTCACGGAGGAGTTGCCGGATTCGATAAGGCCATCGGCGGGAACGGTCTCACCCGCCCGGATCAGTACCCGGTCACCGGGGCCAAGCTCGGCGACCGGCACCACCTCCTGGCGTTCCCTATCGCCGTCAGCGAGCAGGCGAGTCGCCATGGCCGGCAAGGCCCGGCCCAGGTGCTCCGCGGTCTCGGCACCGCGCTTGCGTGCCATGATCTCGAAATAGCGGCTGAGCAGCAGCAGGAAGACAAACATCACCACCGAGTCGTAGTACACCTCCCCCTCACCGCTCCAGGTGGCAGACAGGCTGCCGCCAAAGGCCACCAGAATACCGAGGGTGACCGGGACATCCATGCCGATACGGCTGTTGCGCAGGTCGCGCCAGGCGCCGCGGAAGAAGGGCGCGGCGGAATACACCAGCACCGGGGCCGTCAGCAGCAGGCCGGTCCAGCGCAGGAAACTGCGAAAGGCCGTCTCCATCCCAGACCAGTCGCCGACGTAGAGCGCGATGGACAGCATCATGACCTGCATACCCAGCACGCCGGCGACCCCGAGGCGCTTAAGGTGGGTACGGCGTTCGCGCTCGAAGGCCTGCTGCTGGCGTTGCGGGTCGTAGGGGTGGGCCTCGTAGCCGATGGCCCGCACGGCCTGCAGGATCTCGCTTAAGCGGAGACGGTCCTCATCCCAGCGGATACGGGCACGGTGGGTCGCGTAATTGATCTGCACATCCAGTACCCCGGGCAGCTGTGCGAGGTGACGCTCGTTGAGCCAGATACAGGCGGCGCAGGTGATGCCTTCCAGGATCAGGGCGGCCTCGCGGATGCCGCCATCTTCCCGACGCACGAAGGTCTTCTGCACATCCGGGTGATCGTAGACGCGGGTCTGCTCGAGGAAGTCCGGCACCAGCTCGCGCCCGGTCGGCAGCGTATGGGTACGGTAGCGGTAAAAATCACTGTGACCGGCGTTGACGATGGCCTGGGCCACGGCCTGGCATCCATGGCAACACATCGGTTGGTCCCGCCCGTCAATCGTTACCCGCAGATCCAGACCGGCAGGTAGCGGCAGTCCGCAATGGAAACAGGTGGTTGCCGCCGCGTGGGTGTCGGTCCCGGCTGCAACAGCTTCGGTCATGGTGTCTGCAGATGCCACGTTGGATGTCCCGGCGGGTTGATCGGTGAGTTCTTGGGCGCCTGTCCGAGGTACCCCGGCGCAAGATAACATACCCGGATCAGCGGACAGGATGTCCCTGCCGGGGCCAAGTCCCACTTACTTGATCCAGATCAATACCGCGTTTTGGTCACTACGGAATAATGACGCGCTCATTTTTAGTCGAACAGGCAACTTGTTGCTTTATCTATTAATAGAACCAGTTTATGGAGTAACTCATGATGATGACAGGCACAATCAAGGGACTCGTGGCCGGGGCGGTTTCCGTTGTGTTACTGCTCGGTGCGACGGCGGCAAGCGCCTATGAGGCCGGTGATATGGTCCTGCGCGCCGGTCTGGCGGGGGTGTTGCCAGACAGCAGCTTTGACCAGAATGATCTGGGCGGTGCGGGGGTCGATGTCGATGACGGCTACAGCCTGGGCATCACCTTCACCTACATGGCCACCGCCAACCTGGGTGTTGGCGTGCTGGGCGCCTGGCCGTTCGAACACGACTTCGACGGTGCCGGTACCCTCTCTGGTTCGGGTGAGGTCGGCAGCACCAAGCACCTGCCACCCACGGTCACCCTGCAGTGGCACTTCCCGACCGGCACCAACTTCCATCCCTACATCGGCGCCGGCGTGAATTACACCTACTTCTTCGATGAAGAGACCTCGGGCGCCCTGAGCGGCATCAATCTGGAACTGGACGACTCCTGGGGGCTGGCAGCGGAAGCCGGGGTGGACTTCGATCTTGGTAATGATCTGGTGCTCAGCGGCCAGCTCTGGTACCTGGATATCGACACCGAGGCCAAACTCTCGGGTTTGGGCAACCTCGATGTGGAGGTGGATCCCTGGGTCTTCATGGTCGGGATCGGCAAGAAGTTCTGAGGCCTGATTGACAGGGACATACGCGGGCATGCCGGTCCGAGCCGGCATGCCCGTCGTTAACTAAGTAATTGACTGGGCTGCCGCAGGGCGGGAAACTAGCGGTCGGCTTTCGGCAAGCGAGGGGGAATCCGGAGATGGTGCTACAACATATTTGGGGCCTGTTTGTTAACCCAAAACGCGAATGGGAAGCAATCCGTGACGATAAATGCACCATCGGCAAGTGTTATGCCGTGCACGTGCTGCTGCTGGCGGCCATACCGGCGATCTCCGGCTTCATCGGGACCACCCAGTTCGGCTGGCAGATCGGCGTCGGTGACCCGATCAAGCTGGTCCCGGAATACGCGGCTATCATTGCGGTCCTTTATTACCTGGCC
>CAMYJI010000084.1 GCA_947258545.1 uncultured Ectothiorhodospiraceae bacterium | reverse complement strand
ACATGCGTTTCGGTCTGGGTAAATACGACTTGCTGGGTCAGATCTATGAGCTGGCAGATTTCGAGGAGCCCACCGAGCAATCGCTGCAGCAATTGCAGGTCATCATCGACGAAGCCTTCGGTCGCAGCGGCGAGGAAGCTCTAAGCTAATAATCGGCTTTAAGGGGGCATTGTATGTCTATGTATCCAATGAATATGTTCTTCACGTCTGAATCGGTTACGGAAGGGCATCCGGACAAGTTCTGTGACCAGATATCCGACGCCGTGCTGGACGAGTGCCTGCGCCAGGATCCCCTGGCGCGTGTCGCCTGCGAATGCTACGTAACCATGGGCTTGCTGAATGTCGGCGGCGAGATCACGACGGATGCGCTATTCGATGTGGCAAAGGTCGTACGGGATCTCGGCAACGAGATCGGCTGATCTCGGCAACGAGGTCGGCTACTCCGCACCCGAGTACGGCTTTGACGTCAACACTGCCGCGGTAGTTCGTACGATTCACGCGCAGTCGCCTGACATCAGCCAGGGCGTGACGCGGGTCGGCGCGCAGATCGGGGCCGGCGACCAGGGAATGATGTTTGGTTACGCCTGCAATCAGACTGACGAGCTGATGCCGCTGCCAATTACTCTGGCACATCAACTGGCCAGGAAGCTGACCGACGTTCGCAAGCAGAAAGTGCTGCCATACCTCGGCCCGGATGGAAAGACGCAGGTGACCGTGGAATACCGCGACGGCAAGCCTGTGCGCATCGACTACGTGGTGATCGCGGCCTCACACACCAGCGAGGTGGTGACGCCCGACGGTACACACACCACTGAAGAAGCCAAACAGGACATTGTCAGCGAGGTCGTGGAGCCGGTAGTCGGGCACCTGCTGGACGAGGCATCTACGATCACGGTGAACGGGACGGGGAAATTCCTGGTCAGCGGCCCGCAGGGCGACACGGGATTGACCGGCCGCAAGATCATCGTGGACACCTACGGCGGCTGGGCTGTGCATGGCGGCGGCGCGTTCAGCGGCAAGGACCCCACCAAGGTGGATCGTTCCGCCGGATACATGGCGCGGTACGTCGCCAAGAACATCGTGGCGGCGGGACTCGCGGACGAGTGCCTGGTGCAGCTTGCATACTGCATTGGCCTGGTGGACCCGGTGTCCGTCATGGTGAATACGTACGGAACCGGCAGGCTTGCTGACGAAGTCCTGGCGAAGCTTGTGCGCAAGGTGTTCCCGCTGTCTCCGCACGGGATCATCGATCACCTGAAACTGAGGGAGCCGGTTTACCGCAACACGGCGGCGTACGGGCATTTCGGCCGTAGCGAATTCGCGTGGGAGAAAGTCGATGCCACTGAGGAACTGCTAGCCAGCGCGAGCAAAGCTGCATAAGGCTTGTTCCGTGACGAGAAAACACAAAGTGCCATGGCCCACACCATTCCTCGGTTTGCGAGGAACAACCTGGGCCAATGCGCCCCGCGAGGTCGCAGCAGGCATCACCCTGGCGGCGATGATCATCCCGCTCAATATTGGATTTACCCAGCTGGCTGGTCTGCCCCCGACAGCGGGTCTCTACGCAGGGATTATTCCGCTCGTGCTGTTCGCCATCTTAACCAGTTCGCGCGAGCTTGTTACAAGCCCGGATGCCCCCATCACCGCGCTCCTGGCGGCGACACTCGTCGCTTTTGCTCCGGTTGGAGATCCGCTGCGATTGCAGTTTGCCCTGGCTATTGCCTTGCTGTCCGGGCTGCTGTTTTTTGTGTTCTGGTTTTTTCGGCTGGCGTTCCTTGCCAACTTCCTGTCCCGCGCGGTGTTGGCTGGTTTTATCACCGGCCTGGGGATCGAGGTGTTCACCAATCAGGTCAGACGGGCCCTTGGGGTCGCCCATGCGCATGGAGCAGGATCCGGAGTTGAAGCGCTTGCCATCCAGATTCAGGACACGCTCGGTACCACGGGTTACTTTTCGGAAGTCATTACCCTGATTCAGTCGATTCCACACGCGAACTGGTATTCGGTGGCGATCGGGGTTGGCGCTTTTGCCATCGTGCGCCTGATGAAACGGTACACGCCCAAGCTGCCCGGGTCCCTGGTGGCACTGATCGTCATGACAGTCATCGTGGCCGTGTTCGGATTGGACGGAAAAGGCGTTAGCGTGCTGGGCACGATTCCGTCGGGCCTGCCGACGCTAGCCGTGCCGAACGTGCCGCTGGCCGATTACGTGAGGTTGTTTCCGGCAGCCATGGCTGTGGTCGCGATCACCCTGGCCGAAGCATTGCTGCTGGTCCGAGCGTACGATCGCAAAACCGGCGTCAAATCAGATGGTGGCCAGGTGTTGTTCGCCTATGGCGTGGCCAATGTGGCCGGCGGGCTCAGCGGCGCGCTGGTTTCAGGTCCCAGCGCTTCGCGGTCGGCGGCAATGGATGATGCGGGGGCGGGTGGCCAGTTTCCCAGCCTGGTGGCAGCAGCGGCCATTGCGCTGGTGGTGATCTTCTTCACCGACGAGCTCGCTGCGCTTCCCACCGCGGCGCTGGCCGGCATTGTCGCCAGCGCGGTACTGAAGCTGGTCGAAGTGGGCGAGTTCCGGGAATTCTGGCACATGCGCCGGTCCGAGTTCTGGGTTGCTGCTGTGTGTGCGATCAGTGTCCTGGCCCTGGGCCCGTTGCAGGCGGTCGTCATTGCCTTTCTGCTGGCCACGATCGATCTGCTGCGCAGGGCTGCCCGGCCGGGCACCTGGGTGCTGCGGGAGACGGCCGACGGCAGCCATTTCCTTCCTGAGGAGGCAGGCAGCGCTCCGGACACTTCCGGGCTTATCGTCTATCGATTTGGCGCTCCGCTTTACTTCGCGAACGCCGGTCTTTTCGAAGAAGAGGTCGAGGGCTTAATCACGCAGGCCACCACACCCGTCAAGTGGTTGGTGCTGGATACGCAGGCAATGGTCGATATTGATACCAGTGGCGCGGAGGTATTGCACCAGGTTCTGTCACGGTCAGCCGAGCGCGGCGTGACCGTCGCCATCAGCCGCGCCAATGCGTCAATGGCCGCTCTGTTAGCGCAATACCATCTGCTAGACTTGATTGGCGATAACCGACTGTATCCCACCAACCGCCATGCCATCGCAGCGTTTCGGCAAGAACATGAGTAGCCGGAGCGAGAAAAACATAGCGGCAGTGCGACAGACAGGAATGGCTGCAGTGTTGCGCATCTTCGATATTCATTGTGAATCGAAGGGGCAGAATGGAGCGACGCGCGTCGAGTCCGGGATCAGCACCAAACCATGAAGAATAATGACGCAAAAACTTTCCCGCTGACAGTCTCACTGACTGTTGCCGCATGGGGGCCTTTACGATGTCAGCCATAATGAGTTCCGGGACGATCGTCCGTTCGAGAGAGCATCCTTCAGCGAGCCTGGTCAGCCTCGCAACGCTGATCATGATAGTGAGTGGCTGCGCAGTCGGCCCGGACTACGAGATCCCCAAGACTACGTTGTCGCAGGACGACGAGTGGATCGACATCGACGCGCCACGTGTCAACAACGAATCCGCGGACCTTGCCCGGTGGTGGACAGTTTTCGAGGATCCCGTGCTCGACTCGCTGATCGACATGGCGTACCAGCAGAATCTCACGCTACGGATCGCCGGTCTGCGCATACTCGAAGCGCGAGCCAACCTGGGAATTGCAACTGGCAGCAAATACCCGCAGAGCCAGCAGATCAACGCGGGTGCGGCCAGGGTCAAGCTCAGCGAGAACGAGCTGGACTCGCAGATTGTAGACCGGCATTTCAAGGTTGCCGATGCTACCTTCGATCTCGGCTGGGAGCTCGACTTCTGGGGGCGGTTTCGTCGTCTGATCGAGTCGGCAGACGCGCAGCTGGATGCATCGATTGCCGACTATGACGATGTCATGGTAGCCCTGGCAGCCGAAGTCGCCCGCTCCTACGTATCGATACGGACGTTCGAGGAACGTCTGTTGCTGGCGCAAAATAATGTCGTGATACAGGAAGGCGCGCTGCGCATCGCCGACGTGAAGTTCCAAAACGGCGCCGTGACCGAGCTCGATGTGCAGCAGGCCAAGGCCGTTCTCGGCAATACTGAAGCTGCGGTACCCCAGCTCGAATCCGCTTTGCGACAGTCCAGGAATGCCTTGGCAGTCTTGTTGGGTCTAACCCCACAGAGCTTAAGCGATCGGCTCGAGGGAGCTGCGTCGATCCCCGCGGCGCCGCCTGAGGTCTCAATGGGCGTCCCCGCGGATCTACTACGCCGCAGGCCGGATGTTCGCCGGGCCGAGAGACAGCTGGCAGCCCAGGGCGCTCAGATCGGCGTCGCCATCACCGATCTTTATCCAAGGTTTTCGCTGGTGGGTTCAGTGGGCTTCAGGACCAGTGACCTCGGCACGGACAGCGGGCTCGGCGATCTGATTGACTCGGACAACGTGGCAGGATTCCTGGGACCCTTTTTCTCCTGGAATGTCCTCAACTACGGACGCATCAAGAACAACGTTCGGGTGCAGGACGCTCGCTTCCAGCAGCTGTTGGTCAATTACCAGAACACCGTGCTATCGGCGCTGGCCGAGACGGAGAACGCCATCGTTGCTTACCTCAAGGCGCGCGATCAGGCCAATTCCCTCGCTGAAAGCGTGGCGGCGGCGCAGCGCTCGGTGAAGCTTTCCATGGTCCAGTATCGTGAAGGCACCACCGAATTCAATCGCGTGCTCGACTCGCTCGATTTTCAGTTCCAGCAACAGGATGCCTACAGCGCCACCGTCGGCGATATCGCGACCAACTTGATCACAATGTACAAAGCCCTGGGCGGCGGTTACCAGGCAGGCAGTGAGCGAGAAGTCGCGGAATACGTCGCCGAAGAAGACAAAGTGCAACTCCGCTCGCGCACAAAGTATTGGCGTAAAGAGTTACCGGAAACTGAGTGACGCCCGGCAAAGGGTTCAACGAAACATGCAAGGAATAAAGCGATGCGTAGTCCGATCTGTCTTTCTCTCGTGATCCTCCTCGTCAGCGCGTGCGGTGGGGAAGTCGCCGAGCCCGTCGAGCGGGTTCGGGCCGTCAAGACCATACTGGTCGCCGAGCGCGCCTCCGGTCAGATGCGCAAGTTCCCCGGAGCGGTGGAACCGGTCGATAACTCGAGTCTCAGCTTCGAAGTGTCGGGCCTGGTGCAGGAGGTTCGTGCCGATGTGGGCGACAGATTCGAGGAGGGCCAGGTGCTCGCCGTGGTGGACAAGAAGCCATTCGAGCTCAACGTGGAATCGGCCCGGGCCGCTCTGTCGCGAGCGGAGGCACAGTTTGCAGAAAAAGAGACCGCGTACGATCGGGAGCGCCGCATCCAGGTCCAGGACGCCGGCGCGACGACCCAGCGGGCGGTCGACCAGGCACGCGCCGCTTACGAAAGCCTTCGGGAGAACGTCAACTTTAGCCGTGCCAAGCTGGATCTCGCCCGCCGTGATCTGGGGAACACGGAGCTCCGGGCACCGTTTGAGGGCGTGGTCTCGGCACGCTATGTAGAAGACTTCGAAGAGGTGACCCGGGGTATGCCGGTTTTCGACGTCTTTATCGAGGGTGCCATGCAGGCGACAGTCGCCATCCCGGAGACCATGATCGGCGAGGTCTACATTGGCCTCAGGGGAGAAGTACGACTGCCGAACCGGGTTTACCAGGCGGTGGTGTCCGAGGTGGGTTCGGCCGCGACCGCCGCCAACGCCTTTCCCGTCAAAGCCACCATCATAGATGCGGACGAGGAGGTACGACCCGGCATGACGGCGGAACTGTCGCTGCTGTTTGCCCTCGAGGAGGAGGGAGAATCCGGGTACCTGGTGCCCATACAGGCGCTGGCACCGGGTCAGACGCGCGATGATCGTCATGTTTTCGTGTACGACTCTGAAACCTCGACTGTGCGCAAGACGGCAGTGCAAAGCAGCGGTCTGGTAGGAAATCAGGCCATCATCACCACCGGGATTGGCCCCGGCGACGTGATCGTCGTGGCCGGTGTACCGTTCCTGAGAGACGGTCAGCCGGTGATGCTACTGAACCCGTCCCACGGCGGCTAACCGGAGAAACGGACGTTATGAACGGCATTACCCGTTTCGGCCTTGATGCTTCGCGCCTGACCATCGTCTTCGTCACGCTGGTGATCGCCGCGGGGCTTTTGCAGTTCATGGAGTTCCCGCGCCAGGAAGACCCGCCCATCGTCATCCGCGAGATCGTGATTAGCGCCCAGTTCCCCGGTATGAAGGCGGAGGACGTGGAGCAGCTCATCACCCGGCAGATCGAGACCGAGCTGCGCGCCATGCCGGAGATCGACGACATCTGGTCGGAGTCCAAGTCCGGTGTTGCCGTCGTTCATGCGGACACCGCGGACGAGTACGACGACGTGGACGCAATATGGCAGAAGGTGCGCAACCGGATGCTGGATCTCGCGCCCCGGTTACCGGCCGGCACCATCGGCCCCATCGTCAACGATGAGTTTGGCCTCGTTGCCGTCGCGACCATCGCCCTGTGGACCGAGGGGTTCGATATGGCGGAGATGCGTGAGGCGGCGCGCGATATCCGCGACCGCCTCTACGAGCTTGACGGCATCCGCAAGGTGGAGCTGTGGGGTGTCCACGAAGAACAGGTGTTCCTGGAGTTCTCCACCGCCAAGCTGGCCCAACTCGGCGTGAGCATCCAGGACATTATCCGGACGTTGCGCGACCAAAACGTCGTGCTACCCGGCGGGCGCTACACCGTCGCCGGTCAGGACGTGCTCAAGGACCTGCTGCGCATCCGGCGCGGTTTTGCGGAGCCGGCCAGCGACCTCGCCTTCTATGACGGCAAACGCGCCATCGTTATCAGTGCCTCCATTACCCCCGGCGTGAACGCGGTGGAGTTCGGCGAACGCCTCACCGCCAAGGTGCGCGATCTCGAGGCGCGGCTACCCATCGGCTATGTGCTCGATTTCGCGACGTTTCAGCCCGATCTGGTCCAGAAGGCCGTCGATGGCGCCCTGACCAACGTCTATCAGACGCTCGTCATCGTGTTGGTCGTGGTGGTGATCTTCCTGGGCCTGCGCACGGGACTGATCGTTGGCTCCTTCGTCCCGATGACGATGCTGATGGGGCTGATCATCATGCGCTTTGTCGGCGTCGAGCTGGAGCGCATCTCCATCGCCTCGGCAATCATCGCACTGGGCATGCTGGTGGATAACGGCATCGTTACCGCCGAGGACATCCGTAACCGGCTTGAGCGTGGTGAAGACCGGCGCACGGCCTGTCTCAACACAGCGGAGACGCTGGCGATCCCGCTCCTCACGTCCTCCCTGACCACGATTCTGGCGTTCGTACCGATCCTGCTGCTCACCGGAGACGTAGGCGAGTATGCCTTCTCGCTGCCCGTGGTAGTGACCATCCTGTTGCTGAGTTCCTGGTTTCTGTCCATGTACATGACACCGTTCATGTGCTTCTGGTTCATGAAGGTCGACCCGAAAGGAGGAGAGGGCGGCCAGCCCGACGAGGACCCGTACTCCGGCAAGATCTATGTCATGTACCGCGCGGTGTTGAGCGGGTTGCTTGACAAGCGTTTCGTGGTGCTGATAGCTACCTTCGCGGTGCTGGCCGGCGGCGGTTACGTTGGGTCCCAGCTGGTGCGTGAAATGTTTGGCCACAGTGACCGTAACCAGTTCCTGATTTATGTTGACCTGCCGGCGGGCTCCAGTATCGAAACCACCGAGGAAGTGGTGCAGCGTTTAACGGGCTGGCTCTCCGATGAGAGTGTCAACCCGGAGATTACAGGCACCATCGCCTACGTCGGTACCGGCGGTCCCCGTTTCGTACTCGTGCTGGCGCCCTTTGATCCTGACCCCCACCGAGCCTTCATCATCGCCAGCACCCAGACGGGCGAGCAGGTGCCGGAGGTAGCCCAACGGGTAAGGACCCATATCGCCGCTGCGCTGCCCGAGGCGGAAGGCCGGGTCAAGCTCATGTGGACGACCGGGCCCGAACCCCGGTTCCTCGAGATCCGTCTTTACGGACCTGACGCCTGGCCGCTCTATGCAAAGGGTGTCGAGTTCACCAATCGGGTGCGTGCCATGCCCGGGACCATCGACATTCGCAACAACTGGGAGAACACTGTCATCAAGGCACCGGTGTTGATCGACCAGGCGCGGGCGCGCCGCGCCGGGATCTCGTCGCTGGAGGTGGCGAATTCCCTTGAGGCCTACATCGACGGCATCAAAGCCAGCGACTACCGCGAAGGGGATCAGGCGATTCCCATCGTCTTGCAGTCCGTACCGGAAGAACGCGCCCAAGGCAGCGACTTTTACAACATGCGCGTCCATGCCCCCGGAATAGGCGCCGATGCGCCCCTGATTCAGATCGCGGATATTGGGGGGGAGTGGGATTTCAGTCGTATCGCCCGCCGCAACCAGGAGCGCGCGGTCACCGTGGAATTCAAGCACGAGGTGCTGAAGGCGCCTGAGCTCCTTCAGGCGGTCATCCCCGAAATCGAGGCACTCGATCTCCCTGAGGACTATCGTTGGGAGGTCGGCGGCGAGATCGAGAAGCAGGGGGAAACCATGCCCAAGCTATTCAAGTATCTGCCCCACTGTGGCTTTCTGATCATCGTGTTGCTCATCTGGCAGTTCAACTCCTTCCGGCGACCGGGCATTATCCTGTTCACCCTGCCGCTGGCCTTCGTCGGCGCGCTCGTCGGTCTGTTCCTGTTCCGCGCGCCCTTCGACTTCTTCGGCATCCTGGGCCTGCTCAGCCTGGCCGGCATCATCATCAACAACGGCATCGTGCTGATCGACAGAATCGACATCGAGCGCAATGCGGGCCGAGAACCTTACACGGCGATCGTGGAGGCGACGGTGTCGCGCTTTCGCCCCATCTGCATGACGACGATCACCACGATTCTGGGCGTGATGCCGCTGATCATCAGCCACGACCCGGTCTTCTACTCCCTGGCGCTCATTATTGCCACTGGCCTGGCCTTCGGAACGCTATTGACGCTCGGGGTGGTGCCCGTGCTGTACGCCGTGCTGTTCAACGTGAGGCGGCCCGCCATCGGATAGAGCATCAGCATGCCTTTACTTCGAATCGGGACGGACATACGACCGTCTGAACGCGCCCGGAAGGTGAATTGAATGAGTGAGCAAATTCCTGAGTCCAAACAAACGGTATTGGGTCTTTACGTGACCTCTGCGGAGGCTTACGAGAAATACAAGGCGGCGCCCGACAAGGTCAAGTTGCTCGACGTGCGCACGCCTGAGGAGTTCATATTCGTCGGACATCCGGAAATGGCTGCATGTATCCCTCTGGGATTCCAGAGTTATCGATGGGACGAACAAAATGGCTATTACGATCTGGAGGTCAACCCTCATTTCGTCCCGCAGGTGAGGGAACGGTTCGATCCCGATGAAACCCTGATGCTACTTTGCCGCTCTGGCGGCCGCAGCGCGATGGCTGTCAACATCCTGGCGCAGGCCGGCTACACCGATGCCTGGAACATTATCGACGGCATGGAGGGCGATCTCGTCGACGGCAAGCGAACACAGAATGGCTGGAAGAACGCCAACCTGCCATGGACTTACGAGGTCGATCCGCAGCGAATGTGCCTGCCTGACGAGTGACCTGTCGCGGCTTAGAACGGAGGCTTAATGAAATGAAAGAAACGAGATTTATGAACCTGACCTGTGCATTCCTCGTCGCCGCACTTATCGGCGCCAACGCCTACGCTGGCGGCCGTCCCGACTCGTCATCGCGCGACTGGTTTGGCCACATCAATGGCGGGTATGCGTTCGCGACCGGTACGACAAGCGACTTTCTCGACGATGACTGGACAATCGGGGGAGGCGCAATCTACTGGCCATCCGACTGGCCGTTGGGCATAGCGCTCGATGTTAATTATTGGCAGATGGATCTGTCCAGCAAATCCATCCAGGCGATCAACGATGCCATCGACGACGATCCATTGAATAGTGGACGAATCTCGGGCGGTGACTTCGAAAACTGGCAGTTCGGACTGAATGCGATTTGGAGCCTGGGTTCTGACCAGAGCGATGGTCTATACCTTACGGGCGGAATCAGTTGGAACAGCGTTACCGGGCAGGTGACCGACGAAGGCCTGGTGTATTACCCGCCTATCTGTGATCCGTGGTTATGGTGGTGCATACCGGGCGGCGTCGGACCGGGCACGTTCATAGTCGGCAAACAATCAAGTGACGAATTCGGCTGGAATGTCGGTTTGGGCTACAGCTTTCCCAACACTGACGGACGAGGCTATGTAGAGCTGCGCTACGAATCGATTGAATTCGAGGGTGAAAGCATCGAGTACATACCACTTGTCATCGGTATTCGCTGGTAAGAGAAATCGGCTATGAGCACGGTCCTGCAATTTCTTGAAGTCACATTCGGGCCATTGGTTGTGATCTTCACCGCGTCGAATCTGGCAGTCATGGGGCTCCA
>CAMYJI010000083.1 GCA_947258545.1 uncultured Ectothiorhodospiraceae bacterium | reverse complement strand
TATAAGCGTAATCGACAGGATGCCCGACCAGATATAGAGGCTTACACCGAAATAAGGCGTCATTATTCTAGAAGCCAGAACTTCGAGCGATAAAATCGCTGCGCCCGTTATGAAAACGGCCAATTCGTATTTTTTCAGCATGAAACCAATCTCCCTAAATATTTTTTATACAGGTACCCATTAGATTCCGACCCAGCAATGCGTACGATGTTCCGGGCACCTCGGGGGCTTCCATAGTGTCGCTCGCTCTTGGGGGGATCAGTTTGTCGAGCATAAGTGCATTTCCCCGATCACATTGTTGCGGCGGCATTACGTACGGCCCGCAACGCCTTCCTGTTGAGATAACCATCGGCAATCATGTTGTTCGCGTTCTGGAAACGGCTCAGCGCCCGCCGGGTAGCGGGGCCGAATATACCATCCGCCTGGCCGGAGTCGTAGCCAAGCAAAACGAGATCCTCTTGCAACAGTCGCACTTCCTCGCGCGTGATTTGTTCGCTACCGGTGCCGGCATCGCGGGTTAGCGTCGCGCCGCCGGCAATTCGATCGGCCAACCGCCCGACCGAGATGGCGTAATACTCAGAGCGATTCCAACGCATGATGACGTCAAAATTATCATAGGCAAGAAAGGCGGGGCCGTGGTGGCCGGCCGGCACAAGAACAGCGGCATCGATGTCGAGTGGTGGCAGGGCGCCGCCGTAGGCATCGGTAACGCCGAGGCGCACCCAGTCCGACAGCGCTCGTCTCTGGTCCCGCCCGCCGAGGCTGTAGTCGAACTTCCGTGGTAGCCTGACTTCACGCCCCCAGCGCAGTTCCATCTGCCAACCGATGCCACGCAGGAAATTAGCAGCCGAGGCCAGGGCATCCGGTATGCTGCCCCACAGATCGCGCCGACCGTCACCGTCTCCGTCGACGGCATACTTAAGGAATATTGACGGCAGGAACTGCACGTGCCCCATAGCTCCCGCCCAGGAGCCGAGCATGCGCTCATGCTCAATTTCGCCCGCCGCCAGGATTCTGAGCGCCGAGACGAATTCGTCGGAGAAAAAATCTGTGCGTCGCTGATCACAGGCAAGAGTCGCGAGTGCGTCCGTTGTGGGAATCCTGCCGAAGTAGCCACCATAGTCGGTTTCGAGCCCCCAGAATGCCACGAGGTACTGACCTGGAACGCCGTACTCGCGTTGCAGACGAGTTAGCAGGACGCGATGCTCGGCATACAGCGCGCGACCCTGCTCCACGCGTTGCTTTGATACGCGTCGAATATAATAGTCACCAAAGGTTCTGGTGAACTCAGGCTGGCTGCGATCGAGGTCGATGACGCGTTCGAGGCGATTGGTATCGTCCAGCACGGAGGCAACGACCAGGGGATCAATGCCTTCGTTGCGCGCGCGCTCACCCAGTGCACCAAGGCAGGAGTCGAATGCCGCACCGGTTTCCTGCGCATGCCCCGGCGGGACGAGCGACAGGAAAACAAGCGCGCCTGTCGTGAAAGCAGCCAGTTTGGAATTCTTGAGCAACGAACCTGTCACCCCCATCCCCACGTGATTTTCAATCGGATATTGCTAGCTTTTGACACGGCGTTCCCCCCGTTGTTCCAGACCCATCCATCGCAGAATTCTGCCGTTAGCGCTTTCGTCGGCGTTTCTTGCCCTTCGATTTGCCGCCGGCCGGCG
The DNA here is from genome assembly GCA_947258545.1 of uncultured Ectothiorhodospiraceae bacterium. Classification (GTDB taxonomy): domain Bacteria; phylum Pseudomonadota; class Gammaproteobacteria; order UBA9214; family UBA9214; genus CAMYJZ01. The sequence continues at coordinate 9,237 of CAMYJI010000083.1, read as the reverse complement.
TTATTTTCTTACGGATTTTTGCGCGGCGCCGTTTCTCCAGCGTGACGAGGGCAAAGCCGAATACAACCAACCCTGCCAAAACGTATGCCCAGGGTGGTAACCGAAAGCGCCCCAGACTCCCTTCGACGAACTCGCCGCCAATAAAATTGGCTTCGTGTACGCGTACCGTCGTTTTATCCTTCGGATCGAACTTTACCCGTAGTTGTGCCTGGCTGGATCCCGCACGAAGCGTCAGTTTCCGGCGGAGATCCGAATTGTGCAAATGCAAATGAATGGAATAGTAACCGGACGAGTCAGTCTTGCCGCTGCCCAGTAATTTGCCGTCGTCAAACACCGCAACTTCCTGACTGGCGATACCTCGTTCCCCGGCATCGAGCAGATACCCGCGAACGTTGTAACGATGATCGGCCTCGTGTTCCGCCCGGAGATGGCCGATCATCAAAAAACAGACGAGACCCAGAATTAGTGCCGTCGACCTGGAGTGCGAATCAAAACAACTCATTGAATGCAGTAGCTTTCTTTTGAAACTTGGCTGAATGATAACATCTGGGGATTGACCAGGCGGGTATAATTTATTTTTTTCGGGCAAGTTCGATTCCGGGAGCTGCATACCCGGATTACCGTATGACCCATCTGATGGAACGGCGACAGATTCGTGATCCCCGCGATACGCTGAAACGGGCAACGCGCACGGATGCCGCCACCGCGGTTGCGTAGGCCGGAAAACCGACGGCACGAAAGCTGTTTCGGTTAGTCCTTCGTCATCCGTTTTCCGATGTACGCCGAGGTCGATTAACCAGAAATATCCCGAGCAGCGTCGCAGCGATACCGAGGATGGCAGGGCCGGTGACCGATTCCTGGAAAAACGCTGCGCCCATGGCGAGCCCGAACAGGGGCACGAGGAAGCTGAAAACATTGGCCCGGCTGAGTTCGACCTTGGAAAGTACCATGCACCACAACCAGTATGCCAGCGCGGTGCCTGGCAGGGCGAGACCAAGCAGGCTCAGAACGAAGGGCAGTTCCCAGGATACGGCGAAGGGGTCCTCGGTAGCGAACGCGAGCGCCAGCAGGAACAGGCTGCCGAGTACGAGTTGCCAGCCCATCGCGGTCAGAGAGTCGACGAGACCGGCTATCCTGCTGATCAGGACATTGCTGACAGTTATACCCAATGCACTCAGGATCAGGTAGAAGAATCCGATCGAGGCTTTATCGCCGCTATCGGCATCGACCGCGGGCAACGCAATCAGGATAATGCCGAGAAATCCGAGCAACAAACCTGTTCTCGCAACCATACCTAGACGTTCCTTGAGCACAACCATGGCCAGTATCGCGGCCATTAACGGCTGGGTATTGGCGACCACCGTCGCGATTCCGGGAGAAACGAATTCGGAAGCGTGAAACATGCCAAAAAAACCCATCGTGGTTGCACCCAGCCCAATCCCACCTAGCATGAGCCAGGTGCCGAGGTCGCGCGGTTGTGGGCGGTGCAGAAGCAGCGCGACCAGCAGCAAAGCGATGCCGGCGACGAATCCCCGCAACGCGGCAAAGGTCAAATGCGGGGCGTACGGCAATCCGAGCACGATCAACGGAAAACAAATAGCCCACAGAAACATCACCATGACGGTCGTGATAATTGTTTTCATGCCGGGTAGTTATCCTGTCCACATGGTGTGAGGATTTCGCGGGCATTGCTCTCGCGGCCGCGGTATTCCGTCAATTCCCGATTTCCCGGGCATGAGTAATGGCGCGATCGAACTTGTCTTCGTCAATAACCGCGGCGTTCAGTGTCGGTGGGCATGCGACCCGCTGTCGGCTTGCGCCAGGACGTCGATCGCCTCGGTTCCGGACTCGTCGAGACAGGCGGTTTCGACCTGAAGCGTGGCGAAAAAGAAACCGAATTCCGCCTTCAGGCATGCGTGCGCGGCCTCGAGCACGGCCTGCCCATCGGCGCCGTCCGCAACCCGCAGGTGGCAAGAGAATACATAACGCCCGCTGGTCAACGCCCAGGCGTGCACATGGTGCACGTCGGCGACACCCTCTACGCTGCGCAGCCGTTCGGCGACCTCGCCAAGCTCGACTTCGGACGGCGTGCCTTCCATCAACAGGTGGATTGCGTCACGCATGATTCCCCAGCTCGCCCACAGCAAAACGATGCCGAAAGCGATGCCGAGCAGCGGGTCGATCAACAGGAAACCGGTATATCGGATCACCAGCGCGGTTACGATAATCAACAGGCTGCCGATGAAGGTCTGGATGATGTGCCACAAGGCGCCCCTGACGTTGAGATCGCTGCGGCTTTGTTTCCAGATCAGTCCCAGCGAGACGAACTCGGTGAACAGTCCCCCGGCCGCTGCCCACAGCATCGGCCCGGTGGGCAGGTCGATCGGGTCGGACAGGCGCATCACGCCCATGTAAACGACCAGCAGCGCCATGGCAAGCAAAAAACCGCCGTTGACCAGCGCGCCGATGATTTCGGCGCGGTACCAGCCGAAACTGCGGCTTTCGTCTGCGGGACGGCGCGCCAGGTTGGCGGCAACTATGGCAACCAGCACGCCGCCAACCGCGGAAAAGGTATGAAAGGCATCGGAGATGACGGCTATCGAGCCGGTCCAAAGCCCGATCGCCATTTCGATGACAAAGTAGATTCCGGTCAGCCACGCCGAAATGACCATACCGCGGCCACTCGAAGGCATGTGCCCCGCGTGGCCGTGCCCGGAATGTGGTCGTGTCGACATCAGGCAATCTCCTCTTGCAGGGGTTAATAGTTGCGCATCGCCGCACAAGTGCCACGCGTCCGCGGCATTATTGTCAGGCAACCGTATTGGCAGCGCGGGACCGACATTAGGAGATTTGGCCACTGTCCTGACCGTAGATGCATCATGCAGCAAGGCGATGGTTTCGAAGCATTCAAGCTGCGATTCGAACTAATGCATCAGTGGCAATGTCCGCCTCCCGATTTCGGCCGTGCCTCAAGCGAGTCCAGCTCGCTCTCTTCCAGATAATGCACGAATGCACGCCTGACTTTTTCCATAAGGTCCGCGCCGAGAACAATGCCAGCTTCCGAAATGGTCTGTTCAATCTGCGACTCGGTTACCTGCAGCAGATCGTACACAATGTTAATACGGTTTCCCTGTATCTCGATCTCGTGGATTCCCATCATGGCTTCAATACATACAATAAACTGATCCTGGATCTCCAGCGGCAAGGCCTCGGAAAGTTTGAGCGTCCTCTTTTTCAACACTTCGACACCGGCATGCCTGGGAGCTTCGACACCCGGAAAACCGATATACAGGTGCGGATTGGAACGGAATCTCTCGAGGCACTGATTCGAGCAGAAAACATAGTGACGGCCCTGATAATCCAGAGAAATATCGTCTGCCTCGACTTCCATGCCGCAAACAACGTCACTGAAGCTTGTCGTTTTAACTGTCATAATCAAACTCCTCCCCGATATCCGTAGATATCGATATCCGGGTAAAAATCTTACCATTCGATACCGAATCCTTTACAGCTTTAATTGCCGTTACCATCAAATTACCGGTGACTGACGCTTAACCGGTATGCACCTGCCGATGTCAATCAATCGATCCAGGATTGTTGAATTCGAAACGGCGCTCTGACAGTTTTATTAACCCGGCGACTAACTATGCCGTATTCAGCCCTGCTGTGTTTTCGTCGTCCTGAACACGACATAATTAGTCGCCGGGTTAATAGATGACGATAAAAATTTGTAACACTACCTAAAATAATTGGTTCACGCTGCCATGGTAAATTTGAAAAGCCGGAAACCTGATTGCGTTAGTACTTCCGTCGACAGGCCCCAAAAAAACAGCGACACCTGTTCGCTACGATGCGCAAATATCGCTTTCAACGATCATTTGCTTGATCTGAGTCAATTTCCGGTCACATCAGGTTGCAACGATAGAACCACCGACAGATTCCAGGTTCTTATAGAACAACCGCCGAATTCAATTCGGCGTGGATGTCACCGGAGCTATTTTTTTTGCTGAGGAACATACATGCCAGGCAAATCAGTTTCATCCATGCCCGTGACCGATCCGACCGCGACGGCCGGGCAAAACATCGTGCAGGGCCTGCTGCGTGGTTACACCGGGCCGGTAGCGGTACGCCTGTGGAACGGCCAGCTCATGGACGACAGAACAGATACCGACTGTACCCTGCACTTTCGCGAACCCTCGGTATTACGCCACATGGTATTGCGCCAGGATCTGGTACGCCTGGCGGAATCCTATCTGCGCGAGGAAATCGACGTTGAGGGTGACTTGGAGAGTATTTTCGATTTTGGCGAACATGTGCGCAGGCTGCACTTTTCATGGCCCGACAAGTGGCGCATGCTATGCCAGGTGCTACGCCTGCCGCGGGGTCAGAACACGACGCTCGGCACCGGTAAGTCGACCAGGCGCGACAACGGCCGGGAAAGCATCGCCCACCACTACGATGTCAATAACGACTTTTACCGCCTGTGGCTGGATCCCGAAATGGTTTACTCCTGTGCCTACTTCAGCCATGCCGATGAATCGCTGGCTGACGCCCAACTCAACAAGCTCGACTATATCTGCCGCAAGCTGCGCCTGCGACCGGACCAGCGGCTGCTCGACATCGGTTGCGGCTGGGGTGCGCTCGCGCTATGGGCGGCCCGGAAATACGGCGTGCGGATACATGGCATCACTCTGAGCGAAGAACAGTATCGGTATGCGCAAGAGCGGGTGGAGCAGGAAGGATTAAGTGACTTGGTTCGCATCGAGTTGCGCGATTACCGCGACCTGCCCGACGACGCCGGCTACGATCGCGTGGTCAGCGTGGGTATGTTCGAACATATCGGGGTCGCCAATTTCGCGCAGTACTTCGGCACTGTGAAACGCGTGCTCAAGCCGCAGGGTCTGTTTCTAAACCATGGTATTACCAACGACACCGGCTGGCGCGACACCCCGCTGACGCGCTTCATGAACCAGTATGTTTTCCCCGACGGCGAGCTCGAACGCGTCAGCCTGGTCGAGGACGCCATGGAGCGGGCCGGCTTCGAGATAATCGATGTAGAGGGATTGCGCCGCCATTATGCGCTGACCCTGCGCCGCTGGGTACAGGCGCTGGAAGCGCAGCATGAGCTGGCGGTGTCCCTGGTGGGAGAGGCGACCTACCGGGTCTGGCGTCTGTACATGGCGGGCTGCGCCTACTATTTCGACGAGGGCAGTATCAACGTTTACCAGATACTGGCGGGCGCCGTCCATCAGCCCCTGGCGGTACCGCTTCGACGCGACGACCTGTACCGAAACAAGTGCCAGGGAAGTAACTGCAAATGCGATGAAAACGGGTAGGCGGCAGTCCCCGCGTAAATGCGCGGCGCTTCCGGCTGCGAGCGCAGTCGATTCTTCAGGCTGGAGAAAGTGTTGCCATAATGACAAATGTGCAAATCAGGACCGAATCCCAGGCAAGCGTAGAGATTGCCGGTGCAGGCCCCGCCGGGCTCGCAGCAGCAATTGAACTGGCGCGCGCCGGCCGCCGCGTGGTCGTGCACGAGGCGCAGGAACGGGTAGGTCACCGGTTCGATGGCGATTTTCAGGGCCTGGAAAACTGGAGCACCGACGAGGATGTACTAGATATCTGGCGGAAGATGGGATTGGCACTCGATTTCGCGTACGCCGCCTGCAATCGCGGCACCGTGTTCAGCGCCAGCGGCAAGGGCTATCCGATCGAAAGCAACAAACCGCTGTTCTACCTGATCGAACGCGGGCCGGGCCCGGATACGCTGGATACGGCCCTGCTCGAGCAGGCGAAACGCGCCGGTGTCGAAGTTCGATTCGACAGCCGCCTGCGAGACCTGCGCGGTGACGGTATCCTCGCCACCGGCCCCAAGAGCGCCGATGCGATCGCGGTAGGATATCATTTCGAAACCGGCATGGCGGATGGTTTCTGGGCCATTTGCGACAATGTCCTGGCACCGCTGGGTTACGCTTACCTGTTGATCTGGCGCGGCCGTGGCACACTCAAGTCGTGCATGTTTAGCGATTTCAGGCGGGAAAAGGTTTACCTGCGACGAACCGTGGACGCGTTCCGACAACTGGTCGGGGTGGAAATGAGGAATCCGGTGGCGCACGGCGGCTGCGGCAATTTTCACATCCCGGCAAGCGCTTACAGCGGGCGCCATCCCGTGGCCGGTGAGCAGGCCGGTTTCCAGGATACGCTGTGGGGATTCGGAATTCGCCTCGCGGTCAGCTCGGGCGTGCTCGCGGCGCGAAGCCTGCTCACCGGAGAAGACTACGATCGCCTGTGGCAACGCGAGTTGGAACCACAGATGCGGGCGTCGGTGGTCAATCGGGCGCTTTATGGCGCGATCGGCAATGCCGGTTACGACTGGCTGATGCGGCGCATTACGTCGCGTACCAACCCGCGCGATTCGCTGCGCCGCCAATATCGCCATTCCGTCTACAGGCGCTTACTCGGCCCGTGGGCGCGCAGGCGGTATCGCAGCCTGCGCAACGACATCGCCTGCCGGCACGACAATTGCGCGTGCGTGTTTTGCCGCGGTGAATGCTGCGTGGAGTCCGCCTGAACGCAGGATTGCCGATGGGCATGACAGGGCAGAAAGCAACTCCTGGCAACACGAAACAATCGAGCGAGCAGGGGCGATGGAGCCATTTCCGGGCGATGCGAGTTTTTCTCTCGCATACGCTTGACTTGTAACCGGCGCACTGGTTTTAACATTACTCTGCTGAATCGGGCAGGTAAGCGACATGCAAGGATCAATCTGGTCGGATTTCTGTTTGGCCTGGTCGAAAACTTCCTCTACGGCGTGCATGCCGGGAACGTCTTTTGCTCGATTAGCATCTGTTTATATCGCTGCTTCGGCACATATCGGGCGCTGTCCCGATCATCGCCGACCGGCGTCAAGGTCCTCGAGGAGACAGGAATGAAACGACAAGTCAACGAACCCGATTACAAGGATCCGGTTTGCGGCATGCTGGTCAGCCGAACCACCGCCGCCGCCGAGTTCGAGTTCCAGGGAAAAACCTATTATTTTTGCTCCGACGCCTGCCGGGAGGGGTTTGCAGCGGAGCCTTCGCAATACGTTCGGGCACATCGCCAACACGGGATGAAACCGCGGGCCGAGAACCGCTGAAACCGTTTCGGCAATCGGGGCTGATCGGGTTTTGATGTTGCCGGTGGACGGCGCTAGCCCGGGCGCAGCAACAGCTGGAAAAACCAGCCCCACCAGAACACCAGTTAGCAGCGGCAACCATGGCAACAGGGTAATACCGGTAGTTTCAAAAATCATGGCGAGCAAATTTCCGAAGTAGCATGCCGGTTACATCGCTCTATGAGGGCAAAAATTCCTCGCAGATATTCGATCTAGCTAAACAGCACCGGGCATTCGCGGCGACATTTATTGCGGGAGATGATGTAAATCAAATGTAGTGTCGCCAGACCCGCCAACAGGCAAAAAAACGAGATATAAGCGTAGCTGAGAAACAGATAGTCGATGACAACAACGCCTGTCAACGTCAGCCCGAAATACTTGACATGCCGATAACGCGATAGCAGCGGCGGTAAAATGATCAGCGCTACATAGATGACGTTTGTAGACCAGCGCGGCATGATGAAATCGAGCAGCATCGTACCCTCATAGGCGAGTGAACCAAGGTTGATTGTGACATTTATCCATTCCAGGTTGATCAGATGCGGCACATAAAGCAACAGTCCGAAACTCAGCCCGATCAGCGAAAATACCAGGAACAGGTGCTTGCGCCGGCTTTCCGCGGGCTCCAGCACGTAGACGGATAGTGGTATCCAGAAGGGCCACATGAACCACGTAAAAAAAATAAATCCAAGCGCGTTTATCAGCACGGTCGCCGGTTCGCCCGAGGTCATGCCCGTCCAGACAAAGCCCTCGGTAATCTGCTGCAGGCCGGCAAAAACCGGCATGAGGGCTACGGGAAGGTACTTCTTGCTGTTGATCCAGGCCTTGTGACTGGCATAGCCTCCGCCCGCCAGCAACATTCCACTGGCTGTAAAACTGACCGATGCTGACAGACACATAGCGCACACCCCCAACTTGATGCTAAGAATTCCGAGCGAAGATGATAACTCAATATCAGCGGATTTTGATCCGGGAATATTTGTAATTTATTGTTACGCGGTAACTACCCGTATCGGCCATCCGGGAATTTTAACCGTGGTTTGCATTAATCTTGCCGGGCCTGTGATGGCACAATCGGCGGCATGGGACAACCGAGCGCATCCGCGAAGGCACGCAGTAATTCGACCTCGCCGGGTAATATTATCTGATCGTTGACCACGCTGGCGGCACAGGCCATCAGCAAAACCCTCTTTACCGGCAGTTTGAGAGTTTCGAGTCGTTGCAGGGCGCGATCCAGGCTCAAAAGACTGATTTCATTGCGGTCAAGTAATTCAAGCCGGGGCACATCGATAGACTTCGCCGCCGCATTAAATGCGCCTTGAATATTATCTAGTTCACGGTGTCCGGCATGAGCCATGACCGAGAGGAGTAATTCGATTTCCGGCTTAAGTTGGCTGGCGTCGGAATAATGGTCTTTTACGCGCGCAGGCGCGAAAAATTGTCCATCCAGGTGACTGAACAGAATCTTTTGCAAGCACCATTCAAATAAATCGACTTTGGAATCGATTTCAATCAAGGCGACCAGGTTGTCTCTGAACACCTGGTACTGATCGAGTGACAGTTGCTTCAATGCAGGGATGGCAATATCGATTAAAGGCAGGCGAAGTTCGATATCCAGACCATCCATTGGTTCTATCAGTTTATCTGTTAAAACAAATACGCCCGGATCGGCTTGATCCTGCAGGTACTCTAACTGCCTGTCCCGAAACTTGCGCCCGGGATCGAGCACCAGTGAATAAATAATCGCGCGCGCGCCGTAAGGTTCCCGGGCAGCCTCTTTAAGAACCCCGGGCAAGGTCTCGATCAGGACGCTGGCATGTTCGATTGTTTCCCGTTTGGGATTACCGACTTGATCGATAGCATTCGCAACATCGGCGATCGCGACGCCGGTGACGACGGCGGCAACTTTCCTGGCAAGTTCGTCGCGCGTCATCGTTTCCTTTTCTGCGGGCTCTTCCACGTCCTGGGCCGAGTCGGAGGTATCAAATTTTCCGTCCCAATGCGGATCGATGCGTAGGATGCGCTTTGATAACGGTGGGTGCGTCGCGGATAGCGATTGCATGAAGCCCGAAACGCCCTGG
>CAMYJI010000082.1 GCA_947258545.1 uncultured Ectothiorhodospiraceae bacterium | reverse complement strand
TGCCGGCACCGGCCAGAATGCCCTCAACCAGGCCCAGCAGTTCAACGAGGCCATGGGGCTCACCGGCATCACCCTGACCAAGCTCGACGGTACCGCCAAGGGCGGCATCATCTTCGCCATCGCAAGGAAGCTAGGCATACCCATCCGTTTCATCGGCGTCGGCGAAGGCATCGAGAACCTGCGCGAGTTCGATGCCACAGAATTTGTAGATGCATTATTTACAGTGGAAGAGCAGTAAAAGCCCTATTAACCGCAGAGACGCAGAGGACGCAGAGTAAGAACAAGTGCTACAACAAGCCACCTGCATTTTAATAGTGACACCGAGAATCCATGAAGGTGGGTCTGGCTGTGGTAATTCGAAAACACCCTCATTCTCGCGGTGAAATGAGAATTTTTGAAAATTATTTTTCTTACTTTGCGTCCTCTGCGTCTCTGCGCTGAGATTATTTTTTTATTATTTTCTCTGCAACCTCTGCGGTGAATAACACAGATAACCCCAGATGATCCGGTTCGACAATGTCAGCAAGCGCTATCCGGGCGGTTTCGAGGCCCTCAGCAACATCAATTTCCAGCTTGAGCGCGGCTCCATGGCCTTCCTCACCGGGCACTCCGGCGCCGGCAAGAGCACCCTCCTCAAGCTGATTGCCATAATCGAGCGTGCGACCCGTGGCCAGGTATTACTCGATGGCCTGAATGTCTCACGCATCAGCCGGCGACGCATCCCGTTTATCCGCCGCAAGATCGGTTTCATCTTCCAGGACCACCATCTGTTGTTCGACCGCACCGTGTTCGACAATGTCGCACTGCCGCTGATCATCGCCGGCTACCGCCACCAGGAAGTCGGACGTCGGGCACGGGCGGCACTCGACAAGGTCGGCCTGCTCGGCAAGGAACGCCTCTACCCCATCACTCTTTCCGGGGGTGAGCAGCAACGCGTCGGCATCGCCCGTGCCGTGGTCAACAAGCCCCAGTTGCTACTTGCCGATGAACCGACCGGCAATCTCGACCCTGCGCTGTCGCGCGAGATCATGGACCTGTTCGCTTTGTTCAACCAGGTCGGCGTCACCGTACTCATCGCGAGCCACGACATTGGCCTGATAGAACAGCTCGACTACCCGCTCATTGCCCTGGACCACGGGCGCCTGATGAGTCCTGCAGGAGTCCCCGCATGAACCGGGTACGCAGCAACCAGCGCCGCTCAGCGCATCACTGGAGCGAGTCACTGCGCCGCCGGTTGTCGCCGCGGACCTGGCTGTTGCGCCATGCCCAGGTCGCCTTCGACAGTCTCGGAAGGCTCTACCGCAGCTGGTTCTCCAGCCTGATGACGACCGCGGTGCTCGGAATCGCCCTGGCCATGCCCGCGGGGATGTACCTGCTGCTCGACAACCTGGACCGGCTCAGCGGTTCCTGGGACGGACAAGCCAGCCTGTCGGTGTTCCTCAAGGCCCGGGTATCGGAGGCAACAGCGGCCACACTGGCCAAAAAGGTGCGCAGCTGGCCTGAGATTAGAGAGGTCACCCTGGTTACCCCGGCCGCGGCGCTGGAGGAATTCGCTCAGCAATCCGGCTTCGCCGATGTGCTCGGTGCGCTGGACGAAAACCCGCTACCAGTGGTGCTGCTGGTGACACCCGCCCCGGGGAACAGCAATCCGGATTCGGCCAGCGAACTGCAGGAAAAGTTCGCTGCGCTGCCGGAGACCGAGCTGGCGCAACTGGACCTGCAATGGGTCCAGCGGCTCGCCGCCATGCTGGACATCGCGCGGCGCGGCGTCGTGGTAATCAGTGCCCTGTTGGCGCTGGCCGTGCTGCTGGTGGTGGGCAATACCATCCGCCTGGAGATCCAGAACCGGCGTGAGGAAATCGTGGTCACCAAGCTGATCGGTGCGACCAACAGTTTCATCCGCCGCCCGTTTCTCTACAGTGGCATCTGGTACGGGGTCCTGGGTGCCGGCGCTGCCTGGCTGATGGTGGAAAGCAGTTTCTGGCTGCTGACCGGGCCGGTGCAGCACCTCGCCGGGCTCTACCAGAGCGACTTCAGCCTGCAGACACTGCCCTTGCGCTTGCTGATTCTGCTGCTGGGCAGCGGAATCGCACTGGGCCTGATGGGTTCCTGGCTGGCCGTGGGTCGCCATCTCAGCGCCATCGAACCATCCTGAAACCGGGCCCGTAACCCGGGCTGTGGCCAGTCACCCCGGTCGGCGTCCTGAACACGCCTCAAGATTCTGTCTAACACGTCGATTTATTGAAACTTTTCAGGTAATTGGCACTCTATAAACCAGAGTGCTAAAATGAGCTCAGCAAAACGGAGAATCACCCCATGAGTCAGGATTTAATCCTTAGAAACCAGTCACTTGCGTTGCCTCTGCCAACCGGCAACCTGGACCAGTATATCCAGGCCGCCTTCAGTGTCCCGATGCTCAGCGTCGAAGAGGAACGGGCACTGGCACTGCGCCTGAAGCAGGGCAACGACCTCGACGCGGCGCGTCAGCTGGTGATGTCGCACCTGCGCTTCGTGGTGCGGGTGGCTCGCGGCTACAGTGGCTACGGTCTGGCCCTGGGCGACCTGATCCAGGAGGGCAATATCGGCCTGATGAAGGCAGTCAAACGCTTTGACCCTGACAGGGGTGTCCGCCTGGTGTCCTTCGCGGTGCACTGGGTACGCGCCGAGATCCATGAATTCATCCTGCGCAACTGGCGCATCGTCAAGGTCGCCACCACCAAGGCGCAGCGCAAGCTGTTCTTCAACCTGCGCAGCAGCAAGAAGCGCCTCGGCTGGATGAACCAGGACGAGGTCAACGCCGTGGCCGAAGACCTCGGTGTCAAACCGGAAACCGTGCTGGAGATGGAGTCACGCCTCAGCGGCCAGGACATCGGCTTCGACCTGACCGGCAGCGAGGGCGACGAGGATGCCAGGCAATTCGCTCCGGCGGCCTACCTGACGGACGAGTCCAATGATCCGGCCCTGACCATCGAACAGCACGACTGGCAGCAGCAGAGTACCAGCAGCCTGTTCGATGCGCTGGCGCAACTCGACGCGCGCAGCCGGACCATCCTCGAGAAGCGCTGGCTGGCCGAGGACAAGACCACCCTGCAGGAGCTGGCGGACCGCTTCGATGTCTCCGCGGAACGCATTCGCCAGTTGGAGAAAAACGCCATCAACAAACTCAAGAAGACCCTCGTGGCCTGAACTCCCGTTCAACACCGAAAGCAATAAAAAGCGGCCCTCGGGGCCGTTTTTTATTGTCCCCTTTTTTGCCAATAGCGATTTTTCTGGTATTTGATTTGTTTCTTTCTTCTCTGCGCTCTTTGCGTCTTTGCGGTGATATGTTTTCTGCCGCAATCAACCCGCAGCTTTAGAATAGCAGCGGCAGGTAATGATCCAGCAACAGGAGGGTGAACAGCGCCATCAGGTACCAGATGGAGTAACCGAAGGTCTTCATGGCGACCTTCTCGTCATTACCTTTCATCAACTCCACGGCGTAATAGAGAAACCCGCCGCCCAGTAACAGGGCACCGACGAGGTAGAACAGCCCGCTCATATGAGTCGCGAACGGCAGCACGCTGACGGCAATCAATATCAGGGTATACAGGAGAATCTGCAGACGCGTGAACGGTATGCCGTGGGTCACCGGCAGCATGGGGATGTCCACCTTGGCATACTCGTCGCGGCGATGGATCGCCAGCGCCCAGAAATGTGGCGGCGTCCACACAAAGATGATCAGGAACAGCAGCAGGGCATGCGGATCGAGCGTGCCGGTCAGCGCCGTCCATCCCAGGATCGGCGGTGCCGCCCCGGCCGCCCCCCCGATGACGATGTTCTGCGGAGTCGCGCGTTTGAGGTACATGGTGTAGACCACCGCGTAACCCACCAGCGACAGGAAGGTCAGTAGCCCGGTCAGGGCATTGATGAAGTACACCAGGATCAGCATGGAGACAGCGCCAAGCAGCACGGCAAACAGCAGTGCGTTACGCCCGCTAATCTGCCCCTGCGGGAGGGGGCGCTTGCGGGTGCGCGCCATGCGCGCATCCTCGCGCGAATCCAGCACATGGTTGATGGCCGCGGCCGCGGCGGCCGCCATGCCGATCCCCAAGTTGCCAAGCAGCAACACGTCCAGCGGCACCATGCCGGGCGGCGAGGTGGCAAGAAACATCCCCACCATAGCCGTGAACACGATCAAGGCGACGACCTTGAGCTTGCAGAGACCCAGATAACTCTTGAGTAATCCCGGGGCTGACTGGTCCGGTATTTCGATACCTGTGTTTTCTTTAGTCGAAACTGACATGAAGGATTACGCCATCCGGCCCGCTAGCCAATCCGCGAGTACTTCAACAGCCGTTTCAGGTCCTTGATCATACCGCGCGGGTCGGCACCAGCCTGATAGTACATCATCAGGTTTCCAAGCGGATCAATCAGGTAGATGCGCTCGGCGCCGTGCGCCGGAATCCCGTCGATCATGAACAGGGGAGCCAGCTCGGCGCTCTGCGCGGGCGCTAGCGCCCCGGTCGTCATATCCGGGTACTCATGCAGGACGTCTGCCAACGGTTCCAGCGTCGTTGTGTCTGCAACCAGGAACAGGCGTTGCACACGCTTGATATGCTCACCCTGAGCCAGCCGCACCTGGCGCAGGTGATACAGGTTGGTCCGGCAGGTCTCACCACAGTCGGTCGCGCCAATATAGAGCAGGGTCCATTTACCACGCAGGTAATCTTCCTGTATTACCCCACCCGCCGCACTCGGTGTGCCGGCGGGCAATACCAGTGGCCGTGGCGGCTCCACCAGGACCCCCTGGTTGGTAGTCCCCTCTGGAAGCCAGCCCTGCTGGCCACTGAGGTGCATGATCCAGGCAATCAGCATCGGCGAAAGAAACAGCAGCCCCAGCAGCACCAGCGATTGCCGTGAACTGAGGAAGCCGCGCTGCCGCCGGACAGTGCTACCCACCTTTGCGGCGTGTGTGTATTTAGGATGATTCATAAGCGATCACTATTGCTCGTTTGAGACCCGGCGTGTATTGACGCCGATGTAGATCAAGGCCAGTAACAGGGCCAGTGTGAACCACTGCAGGGCATAGGCGCGATGCTTGTCCGGCGTGGTCCCGTAAACCGGCCGCCAATCCCGGGCAAAACCGTGCGTCGCATCCGCGTCCAGCAGCAGGACCACCGGCAACAGGGCGTACCCAAGCTGCTGTTCCATCAATTCGGTTTCGATCAGCTGCACCACCCTGGGCCAACCCGCATGGGCTTCTTCCACGCTATCCAGACGCAGGCGTTTCTCCGGCGGATTAGTCACCAGGGCCGGGACGCTGACTACGTCTTCCGGCCCCGGCAATGCCGGCAGTTGCGCCCGGCTGGCACCCACCGGCACCCAACCACGGTTGACCAGCACCGTCTCGCCACCGTCAATCCGTATCAGCGGCGTCAATACATGGTACCCCGCCCGGCCCTGGTGAATGCTGTTGTCCAGCAATAGCTGATGATCCAGGTCATAACGGCCCCGGGCCGTCACTCGATGGTACTGTGGCCTGTCAGCGCCGGCCAGCCAGTCCGCCAGGGCGATTGAGGGCTGCCGGGTATTTTCGGCGTGTTCATCGACCAGCGCCTGCTTCCAGGCCGCGCGCTCGAGTTGCCACACCCCGAGGTTCGCGAGTAGCGGCACCAGGACGAGGGTCGCCAGGGTTGGCCACAATCCGGGGTTGAAATCAAAGCCTCCCAGGCGCATCCCCAACCCCGCGTTTGTTATAATGCCGGCAATCACAAAGAAGGCCCCTATCCCGCATGCTTACCAAAATCATCGTCGTCCTGTTTCTGTTTGCGATCATTGGCAGTCTTGGCAGCGGGCTCTATTACCTGGTCAAGGACAAGGGTTCCTCGGACCGGACCGTCAGGGCGCTGACCGTGCGCATCAGCCTGTCCGTCCTGTTGTTTATTCTCCTGATGCTGGCCTATGCCACCGGTGTCCTGCAACCGCACGGCGTCCATCACGGCTAGCCGCATCGATCGGGAACGACTGGCGCGCCATTCACCACGGATGCCCGCTAACCCCGCTGAGCGTCGCAGGGTGCGTCCTAGCACTTCTCACGCTTCACCTTTCACGCTTTTATTTTTCCGTGTATTTCCGTGTGCTTCCGTGGCGATAGATTCTTTCGGTCCCTTCCGGCGCATCGCTCGCGCGCGATGGACAGGATGTCCGAGTGCCGTGGAACACACGGATGTGCGGGAACGGCCATCCCTGCGCCCGCGATGTACCTACATCCCTGTAGGCAAAAAAAGGGCGCCGCAGGTGCAGCGCCCTTCGATCACATCATGGCCGCCTGATCAGATCAGCCAGTAGACGAACACGAACAGGCCCAGCCAGACCACATCAACGAAGTGCCAGTACCAGGCCACGGCCTCGAAGGCAAAGTGGTGCTGCGGGGTGAAGTGCCCCTTCATGCTGCGCAATAGGATCACCAGCAGCATGGTGGCCCCCAGGGTCACGTGCAGGCCGTGGAATCCGGTGAGCATGTAGAAGGTCGTGCCGTAC
>CAMYJI010000081.1 GCA_947258545.1 uncultured Ectothiorhodospiraceae bacterium | reverse complement strand
TGTATGACCCCGAAACGGGGAGTGTGGTCGGGATCATCAACAAGGTCTTCGTCAAGGAGGGCAGGGAGAACGTGCTGGCCAAACCCAGCGGGATCACCTATGCGATTCCCAGTGAGTATGCCCGCCAACTCCTGCAGGCCGCCGGCCTGGCGCCGTGAGCAGTGTATCCGCCTGATCTGACTGATCAGGCAATCTAGCCTAATTTGGGCTACTGCTGTCCCATTGAATCCCCACTCCCACAGGGAGAGGGTAGGGTGCATCCGATTAAGCGCCGGGCATAAAAGGGGATCAAAACAGATAACTGCCTGATCCTATATCCCCTCATCCTATCGCGTCCGTCCTCCGCACCCAGTACAGCACCAGGCCGGCGCCCAGGACATTCAGGCTCATATCGGTCAGCGAGGCGTAGCGCCCGGGGACATAGAGCTGGTGCCATTCATCCAGGATGCCGTAGCCGGCCGTCAGCAGGAACGCGGTGAGCAGTCGCCAGCGGGATGGGTGTATCCAGTCTCGCAGGGTGCGGTGCCAGAGCCATGCAAGTAATCCGAACAGGGGCAGGTGCAGCAGGTTCTGCACCGCGGGCGGAGTCCAGGCGATGATGCCGTACAGACCCGCGTCCTCCGGATCGATGTCTCCGGGCAGCGATGACAGCCCGTAGATCCCGGCCATGTAGCCGAGCGTCAGGGCGAGGTAGAAGAGGCCCCGACCCCGTTGACCGGCCGTCACGGGGCTTCCTGTGAGGATTCCCGGTCAGACAACCGACTGCGCCAGCAGGGTGCGCTCCCAGTCCAGCGAGGTGCGCACAATGAAGTCCAGGTCATCATGGCGGGGAGTCCAGCCGAGCAGGTCCCGGATGCGGTCGGCCCTGGCCACCAACGCGGGCGGATCGCCCGCCCGGCGCGGTTCCTCGATTATATTGAGCGGTTTCCCGTTGACACGCGCCACGCTGTCCAGCACCTCGCGCACGCTGTAGCCGTGCCCGTAGCCGCAGTTCAGGGTGGCGGAATCACCACCCCGGCGCAGGTAGTCCAGCGCCTTCAGGTGGGCATCCGCCAGGTCATTCACGTGGATGTAGTCACGCACCCCGGTGCCGTCCGGGGTGGGGTAGTCGGTGCCGAAGACCGCGACATGGTCGCGCCTGCCCACGGCCGCCTCGCAGGCCACCTTGATCAGCAGGGTGGCATCGCGGGTGGACTGGCCGACCCGGCCCTCGGGATCGGAGCCGGCCACATTGAAATAGCGCAGTGCAACATGGCTCATCGGGCCGGCGGCCGAGAGGTCGCGCAGCATCCATTCGCTCATCAGCTTCGAGGTGCCGTAGGGATTGATCGGCGCCAGCCGGGTGTGTTCATCGGCCAGGGGATCGTCGGGGATGCCGTAGACGGCCGCCGTGGAGGAGAAGATGAAATGGCGGACACCCGCCTGGTCGCAGGCGTTGAGCAGGTTGCGGGTATTGCAGGTGTTGTTGCGGTAGTACTTCAAGGGATCCGCGACGGATTCCGGCACAATGGTGTGGGCGGCGAAATGCATGACGGCATCGACGTCCTGTTCCTCGAGGATGCGGGCAACCAGTTCCGGGTCCCCGGTATCGCCGCGGATGAACTCTGCGCCGATGACCGCGTCTTCAAAACCGGTCGAGAGGTTGTCCAGCACGACGACCCGTTCGCCGGCCGCGACCAGCTGGAGGACCACGTGGCTGCCGATGTAACCGGCGCCCCCGGTTACCAGGATGGCTTTATTGGGCATAGTTGACTATCCTTGATAGTGATTGCTCAGGGAAAATAGCTAATAATCAATGAATTGTAAATAATAATTATTGACAAATGTGAAGAATAGACGGTATGCAGATACTTCCCGGTAACGGTGGCGGGCCTGCCGGCGCGATCTACGCGGAGGCCTATCCGGATACTGATTATGCCACCCGCATCCGCAACAGGCGCAGGATACGCCTGTTCCTCGCCGTGACGGGTTTATGCCTGCTGGTATCGCTGTCCTATACCTTCCTGCGTCCAGCCATCTACGAAAGCCGGGCCAGCCTGCTGATCACCACGCCCGTCATCGATGAGCGGGCAGGTGATGTGTCCAACGCCCAGCACGTGGAACTCGAACTTCAGTACCTCACCGGACACGCCATGCTGACCGGGGTGCTGGAAAGATTAGCCGCGTCTGCCCCGTCTGTGGTGGATACATCCGACCTCACGCCCACCGATCTGGAGGAAATGCTCGCGGCCGTCTCGGTTGACAACACCAACCTGATCGAACTTGTGGCCAGGGGGCACGATAAGGAACGGCTACCTGTGGTGCTGGATGCCTGGTTTGATGTCTACCAGGATGCGCGCACTAGAGCTGTCACGGCCGAGTCCGAGTCGGCCAGTGCCGAGATCGGGCAACAGCTCGTAGAGCTGGAACAGAAAGTCGCAGAAAAACGTCAGGCGCTGGATCAGTTCCGCAAGGACTCTGACATCGTCTCCATGGAGCGCAATGAAAACCGGATACTCCGGAAGCTCTCGGGGCTGACGGAGTCACTGAACAAGGCGACCGAGGAAAAGGTGACGGCCCAGGCGCGCCTGGGCGCCATCCGGGCGGCAGTTGCAGCGGGGAGGCCGGTGGCCGGCGGGAATGACAGCCTCACCAACCTCGAAGACCGGCTCGTCGATATACAGGAACAACTCAAGGAGCTGGAGAACGAGTTCACACCGCGCTACATGTCAGTCGATCCGGTCATCAAGGGCCTGGTCAGGAAGCGCGATCTGCTGGAACAGGAGATCCGCAACAAACGCCGTCAAGGCAGGCAGGGCGCGCTGGCCCAGGCGGAACAGGATGTCGCCAGTGCGCGCCAGGCGGTGGCGAGCCTGCAGCGGCAGCTGGATGAGCACAAGCAACAGGTCATGGAGTTCACCACCCGGTTTGCAGAACACGAGGCCCTGCAGGAGGAATTGCTGGCGCTCGAAACGGCCTACCGTGACGCGCAGGACCGCCAGCTGCAGCTGCAGGTCAATGTCCGCCGGCAGTATCCGCAAATCAATCTCAAGGAACGCGCCTTCCTGCCGGAGAGCCCCAGCTATCCCCATTACCTGCGCGACGCGGGCATCAGTGTCGCGGGCTCCTTGCTGTTCGGCTTGCTGGCGCTGTTTCTTTATGACTTCCTGAATCGTCCCGCCCGGCAGTCCGGGCTGCCCGATATCAAGCCGGTCTTTGTGACCGCGGAGGGAACGCGCTTGCTGAATCAGGCTGGAGATGAACGCCTGCTGGCTGTGAACAACGCAGCGGCGCCCGCACTAACCCATCAGTTATCCCGTGAACTGGCAGAATCCGAGGTGCAGGCGTTACTGGAGGCGGCGGATCCGGATGCCCGCCTGTTGATCGCGTGTCTGCTGAGCGGCTTGGAAATTAATGAAGCACAGGATTTACGCTGGGGCGATATCGACACGGGCGCGGGTGAGTTGCATGTTGACGGCAAGAATCGTCGCGTCATACCGGTTACAGCGCCGCTTGCTGCCCTTGTTTCGGAATGTGCTGCTAGCGATGTACAGGCCGATGCCGCCGTCTGGCAGGATGCCAGCGGCGGGCCCCTGGGCGCGGCTGACCTGGCGGCCCTGGTGTCCTGTGCCGCCCATGATGCGGGCCTGACCACGCCCACCGAGGTCACTCCCGAGGCCCTGCGCCACACCCATCTGGCCTACCTGGTTCGCCAGGGGATCCGGCTTGGCGACCTGGCGAAGCTTGCCGGGTATATATCACCCACGGTGCTGGCGACCTATGGCGTGATGTCCCCGCCCGGTGCCGCGGTTGCGCTGGATCCTGATAGGTTTGTCTACCCGGCGCTGGGGAGCTATAGCCCTGCTCACCAGGCTCACTGATCAGGGAAAGTCTGATCAAGCCGTAATTCCAGGCGGAGCGCAGCGAAGACCCGGAATCCAGGGATTCCAGCCTGCGCCGGAATGACGAAAGTTGAGTGAATCAGGCCTTCCTTGGAATTGTTAGGGAAGGTCTGATTAATTCGTCATGCCGGCGAAGGCCGGCATCCAATGTATTGAATAACATCATGCCGGCGAAGGCCGGCATCCAATGTATTGAATAACATGGATCCCGGCATGCGCCGGGATGACGATAAAGGAATTGATCAGAGTTTCCTTAGTAAAGTCATGAATGAGTTGATGGTAATCGAGCAGTGACTGGATTCCGGCCTGCGCCGGAATGACGAACGATGCGTTAATAACGCCTTCCTGAGAGTAGTCTGTATAGTCATGAATGAATAGCCGTGGGGTATTTACTGTAGAATCAAATCCAGCGGTATTGGCATGAATCGATTTAGTCTGTATAACATATATAATAATTAGCTTGTAACTTCTAGATTTATTTATGAATATCCTCGGGATATCTGCCTATTACCATGACAGTGCGGCGGCCTTGATTCGTGACGGTGACATCGTCGCGGCGGCCCAGCAGGAGCGTTTTTCGCGCAAGAAGCATGACGCACGGTTCCCGGCTGAGGCGATCGAAAGTTGCCTGGCGCAGGGGGGGATCTCGCTGCACGCTGTGGATGAGGTGGTCTTCTACGACAAGCCCCTGGTGAAGTTCGAACGCCTGCTGGAAACCTACCTGGCCTACGCACCCAGGGGCTTCCGTTCCTTCGTGGCCGCCATGCCGGTGTGGTTGAAGGAAAAGCTCTATCTGAAGGCCACCCTGAAGAAGGAACTGGCTGCTCTGGGCGGTATGCAAGTCGGTGATTTGCCCGTGTTGATGTTTACCGAACATCACCAGGCACATGCCGCCTCGGCCTTTTTCCCGAGTCCCTTTGAACAGGCCGCGGTCCTGTGTCTGGACGGGGTGGGTGAATGGGCGACCACCTCGGTATGGCTGGGTCAGGGTCGAGAATTGACACCCCAGTGGGAACTCGATTTCCCGCATTCCCTCGGCTTGCTCTATTCCGCCTTTACCTATTACACCGGCTTCAGGGTCAATTCGGGTGAATACAAGTTGATGGGACTGGCCCCCTATGGTGAGCCGAAATACGTTGATCTGATCCTCGATAAGCTCATCGATCTGAAGGAAGACGGGACCTTCCGCATGAACATGGACTACTTTAATTATGCCACCGGGCTGACCATGACCAATCAGCGGTTTGCCGACCTGTTCGGTGCCCCGGCGCGTACACCGGAGACGAAGCTGTCGCAGCAGGAAATGGATATTGCGTCCTCCATCCAGCAGGTCACCGAGGAGGTGGTGCTGCGACTGGCCCGCACCGTCCACAAAGAACTGCAACAGGAGTACCTGTGCCTGGCAGGCGGCGTGGCGCTGAATTGTGTGGCCAACGGCCGCATCCTGCGCGAGGGGCCCTTCAGGGATATCTGGATCCAGCCGGCGGCGGGTGATGCCGGCGGGGCCCTCGGTGCGGCGCTGGTCGCCTGGCATACCTATCACGAGCAGCCCCGGCAAGTGAACGGGCATGATGCCATGCGCGGCTCATACCTGGGACCGCGCTATGAGGATGCGGATATCAGAGGGCAGCTGGACAAGCTGGGTGCTGTCTACGAGCGGCTTGATGAGGTGGCCCTGACAGAAAAAGTGACCACTATCCTCGAGTCAGAGCATATTGTTGGCTGGTTCCAGGGCCAGATGGAGTTCGGTCCCCGGGCGCTGGGTGGGCGTTCGATCATCGGTGACCCGCGCAGTGAAAAGATGCAGTCGGTCATGAATCTCAAGATCAAGT
The DNA here is from genome assembly GCA_947258545.1 of uncultured Ectothiorhodospiraceae bacterium. Classification (GTDB taxonomy): domain Bacteria; phylum Pseudomonadota; class Gammaproteobacteria; order UBA9214; family UBA9214; genus CAMYJZ01. The sequence continues at coordinate 5,054 of CAMYJI010000081.1, read as the reverse complement.
ACCGGGAGTCGTTCCGCCCGTTTGCGCCTGCCGTATTGGCCGAGGATGTCTCCGACTATTTCGAACTGGACCGGTCCAGCCCCTATATGCTGATTGTGGCGCCGGTCAAGACGGAACTCAGGATTCCGATGAGTGCGGAGCAACAGCAGTTGTTTGGTATCGAAAAGCTGAATGTGAAGCGCTCGCAGGTCCCGGCCATCACCCACGTGGACTACTCGGCCAGGGTGCAGACCGTGCATGCGACCAGCAACCCTGGATTTCATGCCCTGCTGCAACGCTTCAAGGAACGCACGGGATGTGCCATGCTCGTCAATACCTCGTTCAATGTACGCGGCGAGCCGATTGTCTGTACGCCGGAGGATGCCTACCGCTGTTTCATGCGCACCGAGATGGACTACCTGGTAGTCGAGAACTACCTGTTATCCAAGGGTGATCAGCCGGCCTGGGAAAAAGACGATTCCTGGATGGAAGAATTCGATCTGGATTAGAGCATGTCAAAAACAACAGTATCTGAAAGTCCGGGCAAGAAAGAACTGCGCCAGTTCGGCTTTATCTTTGCCGCCGGTCTGGTCCTGTTTTTCGGCTTGATCATTCCCTGGTTGGCAGAGTATCCCTGGCCCCGCTGGCCCTGGATCGCGGCGGGGGTATTTGTCGTCCTGGCACTGGTGTACCCGCTTGCGCTGAGGCCCTTGAACTGGCTATGGCTCAAGATCGGGCATGCGCTGGGCTGGATCAACACCCGCATCATCCTGGGACTGGTGTTTTTCGTGATCGTTTTCCCGACCGGCCTGCTCATGCGGATCATGCGCAAGGACCCCATGGCAAGGAAGCAGGATGCCTCGATGTCCAGCTACCGGGTCCAAAGCCAACAATCGCCAAGAGAACAACTGGAGAGACCATTCTGATGCTGGATCTGATAAAAGACCTGTGGGGCTTCATGAAGGTGCGCAAGAAATTCTGGCTGGCACCGATAATCATCGTCCTGCTGCTTCTCGGAGGGCTCATTGTGCTTTCCGAAGGCTCGGCTGTCGCCCCGTTTATCTATACCCTGTTTTGAGAACAGTGGAAGCGCCTCAGATAAGGCCGAAGGTGGCTGGGTAAGCGGGTGTCCTGATAACCTCATGGCCCGCCTGTTCCTGATGGCGCCGACAGCCAATCTGGACATGAGATATCCATACATTTCAATCGACTTGACAGCCGATTGACCGCGTCGTAGAGTTCGCAACCTTCTCGCTAGCCATGAGATTGCAGGGAGTTTCCGGGGCTGCCGGTCTCGGCTCCCGATGAAGTCTGTCCCCATCGTCTAGTCGGCCTAGGACACCGCCCTTTCACGGCGGTAACAGGGGTTCGAATCCCCTTGGGGACGCCATATAAAAAAGCCCGCCTTGTGCGGGTTTTTTTATATGGCTCTCTAAGGGTTTGGCAGAAGCCCTATGGTTCGACCAAATCGCCGGGAGCGATTTGGAACGTCGTGCAGCGACGGCCCGTAGGGTGGAGGTCATGGATGACCGGAATAATCCCCTTGGGGACGCCATATAATTCAATAAGTTAGGGGAGACCTGATTAATTCATCTTGCGTCATTCCGGCGAAGGCCGGAATCCAGTAACTGCCTGATTACCAGCTGCTGGATTCCGGGTCTTCGCTACGCTCCGCCCGGAATGACGGATTGATCAGACTTTCCTTAGGCTAGACACTTCAAGCTATACGGAAAACAGTAATCGAACCGGCCCTGTGCCGGTTTTCTTTTGCCCCGAAATCCATCGAGGCAGGGTGTGTGAGCCTTTTCCTGGACTGAACCTTGGACCATCGCGCCACACCCTTGGTTACCCGGTTCTTTTCAGATATCCGAGACGAATGAACAATCACTGTTAGAAGTCAAAATGCGAGCTTCCCGGTCATGCAGGATCCAGGCTGGCAGCGGATGGGAATTCAAGGTAAAAGAATACAGGGTGCACATATTGCCAAAGGACATGAATTAAATATGGACTTTTTTAATGACCTGGCAGATTTTTCCACTGCCGAAATCAGGGAGCTCATCACGCTCGCTTGCAGACTGGATGAGAAACCCGAGCCGCGTGCGCTAGACGGTAAGGTACTGTCACTGCTGTTCCTGAGCCCCTCATTGCGGACGCTGGTCTCGTTCCAGTCAGCAATGGTACGAATGGGCGGCGGCACCTTCGTGGTTTCGCCGGATATGTCGATTCACGGCCTCGAATCCCGTTCGGGTATTGTCATGGACGGTGTCGCTGCCGAGCATATTCACGAAGCGGTCCCTGTGATCGCGTCCTACGGGGATGCCATCGGCATTCGTGCCTTTGCAAGAAGAGAAAATCTCGACGACGACCTTGCCGATCGCGAATTCCGGGAATTGATTGCACTGGCCGATACGCCCTACATCAACATGGAATCGGCAATCAATCACCCTTGCCAGAGTCTCGCCGACTGGAAAACCATGGATGATCTGGGATTACCTGCCAACGGTGGAAAGTTTGTGCAGTCCTGGACCTGGCATCCGCAACCAATGCCGTTGGCAGTACCGGCGGCAACGGTGCAAATGGCTGCTATGCGCGGGATGGATGTCACGGTATTGAGACCGGAGGGTTTTGAACTGCCGGACACCATCATGGACAAGGCGCGACAGGCAGCTGCCATGAGTGGCGGTTCGGTGACGGAGACCGATGATCGCGCCGATGCAATGAAAGACGGCCAGGTTATTTATGTCAATTCCTGGTCATCTGCGCGTCATTACGCTAACAAACGCGCCGAAGACAAGTTCAAGCTCGAACTGCGGGACTGGTGTGTAGACGAACCCTGGTTCGAGAATGCGGCCAGTGATTGCCGCTTCATGCACTGCCTGCCGGTACGCCGTGGAGTCACTGTCACTGATCGCATACTCGACGGGTCACGCAGCGTCGTTGTCGCCGAGGCACGCAATCGCATGTTGGTACAGATGGCCGTGCTGCACCAGATGTTATCGAGTTCGTAGTGTGAAAAAAATCGCGACAGATTTATTTCGCTGAATACGGCGGATACACGGCTACGGGACGGACAACATCTACCCCGACCTGAATGCTGGCACTAGCCGTGGCAAATCCTGCTGTAATCGCGATAATTGAGTATACGGTGACAGTATGAACTTGCCTTCGCTGCCATATTGCGAATGATGTGTTCTTGCCGGAGCAAAATCTTCAGACTGATTTTACTTGTATAGTTCTTTATTCGTTCGGGCTCGACCTTGTCGGACCTTCAGAATAATCAATGCAACCTACCTCGTTGCTCCTGCTCGCGCGTTTCCCTGAATAGCTTGCCTGCATACAAATCAATCCTGCATCTTAAGCGTCACATCTTCTTGCTCGGTACCGGCCTGATGCATTGCGGTATCCAGAAACGGGCAGGCCAGCATCCAGGGCAATGCCTGATGTTTGCTGTCCCGGAATTCGAGCAGGCCCACGGTCATCCCTTCGTGACCGTTGTGGGGCTGCGCGACATGTGTGCCGAAGAGCCGATCCCACCAGGAAAAGATAACCCCATAGTTGCTGTCGGTTTCAGAGACCCGGGCCGAGTGGTGGATGCGGTGCATGTCGGGCGTCACCAGAAGGGTCCGGAACACACCATCGAGGGACAAAGGGTACCTGACATTTCCATGCACGATAAAGGTCACCACCACCAGTGAGGTCTCGAAGATGACAATGGCGGCAGCCGGGATACCAAGTGTCGCAATGGCGGCCATGGTGATCACGGCGCTCATTATCGATTCGAAGGGGTGGAAACGGATGCCGGTCGTGAAATCGAAATCCAGGTCAGTGTGATGCATCCTGTGGAAGCGCCAGAATAGCGGTACCTTGTGCAACACAACGTGCTTGAGGTAGTGCAAACCATCCAGCACCAGGATCGAGCTGGCAATGGCAACCGGCGCCGGTGCAGAAATGTTGTTGAACACCCCCCAGCCGTGCGCTGCCATGATGGCCGCAAGCGCGATTGCACTCACCGGCAACAGGAGGTGGAGAATGAACGTATTCAGGACATAGACGCCGAAGTTGCTGAGCCAACGAACCCAATGTGAACAGATTGGTTGACGACGGGGGGCCTGTACCTCCCAGAACACGACACTGATCATTACCCCGGTAAAGGCAATTGCATAGATGGTACTGGCGTGGGTCTCAAGGTATTGCAGCATGGCTGTCGTCTTGGGCAGAGTAACCCGCAACATTGTACGATCTGTTAATCATAGTGACACAGCTGACCGGGTGTTACACCCTGCGTGCGCATCCGCTGACCGGCTGGTTGTGGCAGACAGGCAACGTGACACCTGCTTCTCAACATGCCTTATTGAATATCAGGGCACGCCAACCGCGCGATGTTATTTAATGCAAACAGGCGACCGGCATTGTCAGTATTTTTTACAGATAGCACCCAAGTTAAGCCGGTATTTCTCCTTGAGATTATCTTACGTACTGAAAATCATGAATAAATATCTTTGTGGAATGAATCTTGATTAACATTCCGCTTACCTGTCGTTGAGACAGTATATGGCTGCTACCCAAGGCGAGGCACACCACATGAAACACATACACATAACTATGCTGGCAGCGTTGCTGGCACCATTTTCGGCCCATGCTGGCACTGCCATTGTACCGGAACCTGGTATTCTGCCGCTCCTCGGGATTGGCATTGCGGCGGCGATCGCCGTGAAGTTATTCAAGAAGAAATGACACTCATAGCGTCTCTTGGGATGACTGTTTACGACATTTCCGGGGATGTCGGTATCTGAATACTGATATGCACCAGACGCGCAAGGGCAATCAGTTAAAGATTGCTTCTTCGCTGCGCTCCTCGCAACGATCGACGTGATCAGACCTTCCTTAATTGGGTCTTCCCCTGATTGAGTGGGTAACACATCAATTCAGACAAGACGCATTCCTTCTGATGGCGAGGTTGTTGGCCGAATGAATTCGTTCCTACTGTAGGGTCGAATTCATTCGACCAACGGTGTTTCATCGTCATCTGTTATCCAGATGCAATCCCAGTGCTGTGGTGATATCCGTGAACAAGG
>CAMYJI010000080.1 GCA_947258545.1 uncultured Ectothiorhodospiraceae bacterium | reverse complement strand
GCGCAACATTTCACGGTGGCCCAGGCCACCGTTTTTATTTGTCCGGCCCCTCTGACGCGCTGCGTGCGGCCTACATACCCTGGAACGGAAAACCCTGGGGCGCCTTTCCCTTGAGACCGCGCAGCATCTTGCCCATACCACCCTTGGACATCTTCTTCATCATCTTGCGCATCTGCAGATGCTGCTTGAGCAGGCGGTTCACATCCTGCACCTGGGTTCCGGATCCGGCAGCAATACGCCGCCGACGCGAACCCTTGATGACATCCGGGAAGCTGCGCTCCTGCTGTGTCATGGAGTTGATGATCGCGACCATGCGGTGAAGCTCGCGGTCGTTGACCTTTGACTTTGCATTCTGGGGCAATTGACCCATGCCCGGCAGCTTGTCCATCAGCCCGGACAGGCCGCCCATATTCATCATCTGCTCAAGCTGTTCGCGGAAATCATTCATGTCGAAGCGCTTGCCGAAAGCGAAGAATCTCAGCGTTCGGGACGACGCTGCGCCGGGTTTCAGTTCACCGGCAGACGACGAGTGCGCCAGTTGTAGCTGTTCGAGCGGCTCCTGGTAGACGATCGTCACGCCGTTTTCGGCGTGCGCGGCATTCAGCACGAACAGGCTGAAAAGCAGGACTGCCCAGGTTCGCAACCGCCCGGGCAGGAGTGCGCCGCGCAGGCCCAGCGCAAGGGCCAGGTTACCCCAGCCATGCACGAAGGCGCCGGCAAGGAAGACGCTGCCAAGCGGTTCATTTGCCAGGTAACTGACATAGTCGCGCATCCAGTCGAAGTCAGTGCTCACCAGGTGCACGACAACAAGCGATAACACGAACACGGCTATTCCTGTCAGGCCCAGCTGCCCATAGAGCCTCACCGGCCATGGAAAGGTGCTCTCTTTGGTCATGTTCGGGGCAATAGCGACAGCAAGGCCGCTTGTCGATCGCCTTGCCATGCGTTCATCATTCCTGTGCTTCCGTTGCACGCTTATCCGTGTCGCACCCTGAGGGTGCCGGACAGGCGCAGCTCGCCGGCGGACACTGGCACGACTGGAGCGAGGTGTGCACCCGGTCCAGATGCCGTGCATGCGCATTGAACCCGTGCTCCCAAAGGTCCAGCACCCACACCCGGGCCGCGTTGTTAATGGGAAACCAGAGCAGCGCATAGGCCCACACCAGCAGCGCATTTGTCCAGCCAATCGGCTCGAGCAACCAGCCGTACACGGCCGCCAGCGTGCCCGCCAGTTGCGTCGCCTCGGTAGTCCAGAACAGGCGTGCAGCCGGCCACGGACGTTGCCAGAACCAGCGCTCGCTGCGGGTGATGTAGATGGTCAGGTGGCCCGCCACCAGCAGCTTGAGAAAGATCACCGTCTGGATCTGCGCGGGCGGCAGCTGCATGACATCCCGCGCGATCCAGAACAGCACGAAAGAAGCAATAACGCCCATCGTTCCCGCTACGATGGCGACCGACAGCACCCGCGACATCACCCACTGGACGGGGCGCACCGCCACGCGCACGTTGTCATAGGCGATCATCATGATCGGGAAGTCGTTCAGCACCGCCAGCAGCACCAGCATGATGGGCGTCACCGGGTAGAAGTCGAAGACAATGATCGCCAGGGCGATGAAACCAAGGACGCGGATAGTCTCGGCAATGCGGAACACCGCGTAGCTGCGCATCCGCGCGAAGATCTTGCGCGCCTCAATCACCGCCGTGGTGATCACTGACAGCCCGGGTGCCGTCAGCACCAGGTCCGCCGCAGCGCGTGCCGCGTCGGTGGCACCGCTGACGGCGATGCCGATATCGGCCTGCTTCAGCGCCGGCGCATCGTTCACCCCGTCGCCTGTCATGCCGACGATGTGACCGGCGCCCTGCAGGGTACGCACGATATTGAACTTGTGCTCGGGGAACACCTCGGCGAAGCCGTCTGCGTCCTCGATGCGAACCCCGTCACCGTCGCTACCCGCCTGCTCGAAGATCTCGCGCGCCGAGATAATGTTGGTGCCGAGGCCGAGTTCACGCGAAACCTCGCGGGCGATGGCACTGTGATCACCGGTCACCATGCGGATGTCGAGGCCCATACCCTTGACAGTGTCGATGGTCGCGGCCGAGTCCTCGCGTGGCGGGTCGAACAGGGGCAGCAGCCCAAGGAAGCACCAGTGCCCGTCGGCATCCGTGCGTGCGACGCCGAGTGTACGGTAGCCGTGCGTCGCGAGCTCATCCGTGGCGCGGTGTATGCGCCCGGCGAGATCGTCGCCGGCCCCGGTCAGGGCGGCGATCACCTGCGGCGCGCCCTTGGCGACCCTGAACTGCCGCCCGCCCTGGCGCACCTCGGCCTCGGCGCGCTTGCGCACCGGGTCGAAGGGCTGGAAGGCGACAATCTCGCTGTCCGTCAGCGCCTGCTTATCGTGCAGCGCATCGAGCACCGCGGCGTCGATCGCATCGGGGCTGTCCCGTTCACTGGCGAGCGCCCCGGCGAGAATGATCTCCGCCTGGGTCTCGGCGTCGATGGTGACGGGATCACCCACGGTCAACGCGTTCCGGGTGAGCGTGCCGGTCTTGTCGGAGCACAGTATGTCCATGCCCGCCAGTTCCTCAATCGCCACCAGGCGCGACACAATGGCCTGCAACCGCGCCAGGGTGGAGGCGCCGACCGCCATGGTCACCGACATCACGGCGGGCAGCGCCACAGGAATCGCCGCGACCGTCAGGATGAGTGCAAACAGCAGGGTGTCGATAAACGGGTCACCGCGGAACAGGGCCACCAGGATCACCAGTACGACCAGTCCAAGCGTGGTCAGGACCAGGAAATTACCGATGCGCAGCACGGCCTGCTGGAAGTGCGAGCGGGTCTCCGCGGTCTCAACCAGGCGCGCTGTGCGGCCGAAGTAGGTGTTCATACCGGTGGCGGTCACCACCCCCTGCATTTCGCCCTGGCGCACGATCGAGCCCGAATAGGCGCTATCACCGGTTTTCTTGTCCACCGGCAGGGACTCGCCGGTGAGCGCCGACTGGTCGATGCTCAGATAATCCCCGTCCAGCAGCTCGACATCGGCGGGCACGATGACCCCCAGGCGCAGGAACACCACGTCGCCGGGCACCAGTTCGGGCGCCGGGATGTCGCGCCACACACCGCCCCGTAATGCGCGGGCCACGGGCGCGAGACGTTGTTTGAGCGCCTCGATGGCATTGTCGGCTTTGAACTCCTCCCAAAAGCCGACGCCGGCGTTAATGAACAGCAGACTGGCGATAACCGTGAAGTCCTCCCAGCGCTGGGCGGCCCCCGAAAGCACCGCTGCCACCTCAACCATCCAGGGGATGGGACCCCAGAAATAGGACAGGAACTTCCGCAGTGGGTGAATGCTCTCTTCCAGGATCGTGTTCTCGCCATACTCGGCGAGCCGCATGGCCGCTTCAGCGTCCGTCAGGCCGCGTCCGGGTGCATTGTGGACTGCGGGTGCAGTCCGCTCTGGGCCGTTGTCCCGGGTTTTCTCTTCCATCGCTGTCACCTCTGTCTCAGGGAAACGGTACCCGACCCGACTTTTTCACCACCCATTCCCCATGCTCTTGATTCACCGCTGCCACAGGATATGTGATTCTTCCAGCGGCACCGCCACGCCCTGGTGGTGCGGTATGAGCCGTGCTGTATAGTCCGCCGCCGGGCGGGCTGCATGCACCTCTGCCCGGTAAGCGTAACCGTTTGCTGCGCCCACCAGCTGTCTCACACGCGTCATCTCCACTCGCTCCGGCGCGTTACCGCTCACGCCATTGGCGTACAGCTCGACACGCACGGCCGCCGGGTCGAGGTCATCGAGATACGCCTGAACTTCAAATACGTGCCGCTCACCATCTGTTTCCAGTTTCATTTCGCCAAAGCGCAGCGCGGCCCATTTCTGTTCCAGTTCGTGCCGCCAGTCAACTATCTGCAAACCGACCGCGCCTTTGTCGGCACTCCGCTCCCGGTAGGCTGAAGCCGCCGGAAGGTAGTATTGCCCGGTGTATTCACGCACGGTGCGGTTGGTGGAAAAATGCGGGGTCAGGCGCGCCATGCTTTCACGCATCCGCGCAACCCAGGCATCGGGGATACCCTGTTCGTTGCGGGTATAAAATGCGGGGACTACCTCGTGTTCGAGCAGAGTGTAGAGGGCTTCCGCTTCGGCTGCGTCCCAGCGCGGGTCGTCATCATGCTCCTGCCCGTCCCCCAACGCCCACCCCACCTCCGGCGTGTAGGCTTCCGCCCACCAGCCGTCCAGTTCCGACAGATTGAGTCCGCCATTGACCAGCACCTTCATGCCGCTGGTGCCACTCGCCTCCCATGGCCGGCGCGGTGTGTTAAGCCAGACATCAACGCCCTGCACCAGGTGCCCGGCAAGATGCATGTCGTAGTCACTAAGGAAAATAACGTGTGCGCGCGCCTCCGGACGCTGGATGAACTGCATCCATTGTTGTATCAGCGCCTGGCCCGCCTGGTCCGCAGGATGGGCCTTGCCCGCCAGGACGAGCTGTACCGGACGTTGTGGATTGGTCAACAGGCGCAGCAGGCGTTCCGGGTCATGCAGCAGCAGGTTCGGTCGCTTATAGGTGGCAAAACGGCGTGCGAATCCCAGTGTCAGGGTATTGCAGTCACACGTGTGCTGCGCAGCCTTCACTGCATCATGCAACGCACCGGAAGCGGCCAGTTGCCGGGATAACCGGTCGCGAGCGTAGTCAAGCAGCGCCGTGCTGGCCGCCATGCGAAATTGCCAGAGACGGGCGGCGGAGATACGCCGAATATCCTGTTCCAGCATTTCCGTCGGCCCCAGCCAGCGGTCCTTGCTACAGGCCTCCGTCCAAAGTGCATCTGCTTCCGCCGAGTCCCAGGTAGGTACATGGATGCCATTGGTGACGTGTCCGACCGGCACTTCATTCGTCGGCCAGCGCGGAAACAGCGAGCCAAACAGCTGTCGACTTACTTCCCCGTGCAGGCGGCTCACGCCGTTGACAGCCCCGCTGCCGCGGATCGCCAGGTAGGCCATATTGAAAGGTTCCGACGCGTCATTCGGGTTCCGGCGGCCAAGGGCCAGCAGATCCTGCAGGGTGATACCGAGCTGTGTCTGCGCGTAACCTCCGAGGCAGTGTTCAATCTGGGCCGGCTCGAAACGGTCAAAGCCGGCGGCCACTGCGGTGTGGGTGGTAAACAGATTGCCCGCCCGGGTGACGGCCAGTGCGGCTTCAAAGGACTGCCCGCTGGCCTGCATGAAACTGCGCGCACGTTCCAGTACGGCGAGCGCCGCATGGCCTTCATTCAGGTGACAGACCTCCGGTTCGATGCCGAGCGCAGCGAGCAGGCGCCAGCCGCCGATGCCAAGGATCAGTTCCTGCATCAGGCGCTGGTCCGGCAGGCCGCCGTAGAGCTCACTGGTGATGCCCCGGTACGGCGGGTAATTTGCTACATCATTGCTGTCCAGCAGGTAAAGCTTCACCCGGCCCACCTGAACCTGCCAGGCGCGCAACCAGATCGGGTGTCCCGGTAAATCGAGCTTCAGCCGCAACCATTCCCCATCGTCTTTACGCAACGGTGTCACCGGCAATTGCCCCGGATCGTTATACGGGTACAAGGCCTGTTGCGCACCATCCTGGTCAATCGTCTGCCGAAAGTAACCTTGCTGGTATAGCAGCCCCACCCCGATCACCGGTACACCCAGGTCGCTGGCGGCCTTGAGTTGATCGCCGGCCACGTTGCCCAGTCCACCCGAGTAAATGGGCAGTGCTTCGCTCAACATGAACTCCATGCTGAAATAGGCAACACAGCTCAACGGTGATTGCGGATGGATCTGCTGGAACCACGCGGGCGCCGTCGCCGCATCGCGTCTGGCCTGCACCAGGTCATCAACGTTTGCGCGGAAGACGGGGTCGGCCAGAACACGCTGCAGTTTCTCCCGTGATACGGTCTGCAAGACGGTCCAGGGATTCTGGGTCAGCTCCCAGAGATCGGGGTCAAGCTGTCGCCAAAGCTGGTCGGTGGCATGATTCCATGCTGAGCGCATGTCCAGGGCCAGTTCGGCCAGCGGTTCGAATCCCTCCACGTCTGTGTGCAACAGGCTGTAGAGCGGATGGCCAGCATCTGTTGCATTGTTCATGAGCTCTCCTTCATTTTTTCGACCAGGGCCGGTATTTGCACGGTCTGGGCGCAGTGTTCGATTGACCGCACACGGGTGGTGCCCATCATCCAGCGCAACAGCAGCAGATCCTGCCATACCGTGGCAACATTGAACGTGCCTGTGTAAATTACAGTGGACACCGCGAGAAGGGCGACGGCAATGATATTGAGCAGTGTGGCTGCAAAAATATTGACTGGCTTTCCATTATCAAGCAGATTTCCCTGGAAACGAATGGCTTGCGGGTACCTGGTCAGCTGCAATGCAATACACGCACAGGGTGCAGGCTTCGGTCACGCCCACAGCAACTAAATTTTACAGGCTTACCCCGATTTTACTCCATGCTGGCGGTGATGCCCGATGTACTTCTCGGGCTCAGCCTCGAAGGCCGCCCTGCAGGCCCCGGCACAGAAATAGTAGGTTTTTCCCTTGTATGTAAACTCATCAATCGCAGACATGCGGCTGACCTCCATACCGCAGACGGGGTCCTTGTAGCTGCGTTCGTTGTTTTGGTATTTCATGGCTGACTCCATTATTTGGAAAGATGGTATTTCAACGATTGCGGCGCCGGCCTGTCGACCCCGGCGCACTGCACATGGTTATTCATTACTATGCCCATAGTTCCAGCGTATAGTGACGCATGACTGCACCCAGCACATCGCTACGGGTAATGATCCCCGCCAGCGCACGCTCTTTTACAATCG
>CAMYJI010000079.1 GCA_947258545.1 uncultured Ectothiorhodospiraceae bacterium | reverse complement strand
CATCAGCCAGGTACGTGATCAATCACGATATCCTGAGCTGCACGGCAGACGGTGTCGTCGGGAATCATCTCTATTCCGGACGCGGACTGGGGATCTCCGAGCCGTGGGATATCATCCAGCTGCATCCGGATCTGCGGTCCCAGTGGCCGGCTATCAGGGGCCACTATCGACGTATCGGCCTTAGCCACAGCGAAAACATCATCTGGTACCTGGATCCGGCACACCTGGGGGCGCATATCGGTTACCAGCCGTCGGTCTTCTATTTCGGTCCTGGGGAATGCAAGTACTGGGGTGATCACGCCTGGCTGGAAACCGTCGAGTACATCAACTCGAAGAACAATTTCATGGCGCTGGCCGCTGAACTTGGCATCGACGTGCCCAGGACCCTGTGCTACGACACGGTTACAGATATCGACACCGATGCCATGCAGGAGATTGTCTATCCCTGTTACCTGAAGGCCGCCGTCTCGGTGGCCGGTGTGGGCATTTACCGCTGTGAAGACGAGGTCGCGTTGATCGATGCCCTGGGACAGTTTGCCGACGATGTTCCGGTACAGGTACAGGAGGAGGTCGAGACCGGGACCTTCCTGAATCTTCAGTACCAGGTGGTCGGCGACGATCTCATTCGGCTCGCAGCCAGTGAACAGATACTGGATGGTTTCGCGCACCTGGGAAACTCAGTCCCACCCAGCCATGAACCCTGGGCAGACGTGGATCCCATGGCCTACTGGCTAAGGGACCAGGGCATGAAGGGCATCTTCGCCTTTGACGTGGCGGTTGTTCAGACCAGCCTGGGATTGCGCTTCCCGGTTATCGAATGCAACCCGCGGTATAACGGGGCTTCCTATCCCACCCTTGTTGCGCAGAAACTCGGGATCACCGAATGGACTGCGCTTAACCTGACTACCAGGTACAGATCGCTGTCTGACATCGATCTCAGCGAGATTGAATTCGACAGGAATACCGGCGAGGGCGCGGTAATCGTCAACTGGGGTACGGTGAGCGAAGGCAGGGTGGTCATCCTCATGGCCGGCTCCCGGGGTTACCAGGAGGCGCTGGCGGTAGAACTCGAAGCGCGCCTTTGATAGGGTGGCAGCCTTGCCGGATGGCTTAGGCTGACCGGGCCCCCTGGTTTTCTTCAAACCCTCTATGGCGCAAACAGGTTCCTATTCTCTCATGGTCCATGGCGGAGCCGGGGCGCTCGACAACGTCAGGGACGACAAGACCGCCGTCCGCTACCTGGAAAGCATTCGCCGCGTCCTGGAACACGGTCGGGAAGTGCTCGAGCTGGGCGGATCGGCACTGCAGGCTGTTGAAGCCTGTGCCTCCCTGCTGGAGGATGACCCGGTTTTCAATGCCGGCTGCGGCTCGGTGCTCAACGAAAATGGCAAGGTGGAAATGGACGCTGCCATCATGGACGGTCGTGATCTCTCCGCCGGTGCCGTTGCGGCCATTGATAACATCGCCAACCCGATCCAGCTGGCACGTTTCGTCATGACCGAAAGTGAACACGTGATGCTGATAGCGGAAGGCGCCATGCGTTTTGCGGACCACTGCGGGATGGAGCGTGTCCCGGAAGATTATTTCTACACACCCGATCGCGTCGAGCAGCTGAGGCAGGCGCGCCTCCGGCACAAGATCATGCTGGACCACGACGACACCGAGGCTGACAGCGAGGACCAGAAGTACGGCACCATCGGTGCGATTGCGCGCGACCCGCAGGGGAACCTGGCAGCCGCGACCTCGACCGGCGGCATCGTCAACAAACGCATGGGCAGGGTGGGTGATTCACCGATCATCGGGGCCGGCTTGTATGCGGACAATGACAGCTGCGCGGTTTCCTCTACCGGGCGCAAGGTCAGGGGCAGGGGCGGTGTCATTGTGATCGACAGGGACGGTACCTGTGCGAGTGGTTTTACGACAAAGAAGATGATCCATGGCTGGATCGAGCATGGCGGGGACGCCGTGGTTCGTTTCTGACACCATTTGGCTCATTTCCGGAAAGTCCAGTAGCGGCCCTGGCTGGTTTCCTGGGCCTCGAGCCCGAAGCGGTCGTCGGCGCGCTGCCCGGTCTGCAGCAGTCCGAAGATGTCTTCCATGATGCGACGGTCCTCGGCGAAATAGGAATGGCCGAGCAATCCGCCCGAGGCGTCACTGGCATCGATGGTTTCCATACCGTTCACCACAACCAGTGCCTCACCGGAATCCCCGGCGCGCGGATAACCGTGGAAGGCTTTCGATGCCAGCAGGGCGCGATCCTTTGAAGAGGCATACAGCGTCATGTGGATTCCGGTGCGTGCCAGGCGAGGTGCGATGTCCTTGCGGAAGACATCCGCGTCGATATCCGGTGCGATCATGATGATTTCGCGAAACAGCATCAGGTCACTTTCCAGGCGGTCACTTGCCAGTGTGATCATGGCGCGTCCGATGATGCGGTTGCCCATACTGTGTCCGACCAGGTAGATGTTGTGCGCCGGGACCTGCTCCAGTAAGGCTGACATCACCTGCACGAAGTGCGACTGCGCCCATTCCGCATTGGTTTCATCCACGGTGTATCCAGTCAGGCTGCCCTGGGATGGCCAGCTGAACAGCATGACGGGACCGGAGAATTTAAGGTCGTCGGCGAACTGCGCCACCATCCGAGTGGTATCAGGAAACTCTTCGTTGTAGCCGTGGACAAATACCATCAGCTTATTGTCCGGCGAGGCATCGATGGCACGGCCGAGACGGGCGTTGAAATCATCCCGGGTCAGTCTCAGGACGTCGAGCAGCTTGATGTGCTTGTCCTCCTCATGCGTCCACTCGAACTTGAGCAGGGACGGTTCCTCGTGACGGCCCATAACGTGGCCTGGTGGAATGCTGATATGTGATACCCCGTAGCTGAGGTCACCGCGTGCGCCGCTGAAATAACCGCCACCGTCGGCATCCGGGGCACGATCGGTGATGAAAAAGAGGTCGACCTGACGCGGTTCCGGTTCGGTTTCTGCGGGTTGCGGGCGTGTGCCGCCGAGCATTGTGCAACCGGTCAGCAGCGTGATCTGAATAAGAGCCAAAAATATGGCGAATCGTTGACGAAACGTGCTTTCCATAACATTTAGTGTGGTTGGGTTAAATGATGTGAGATATACCGGCTGTGACCGCGAAGTCAGGTTCCTGGCAGTTTCCTGCCAGGGCGATTCACTATTTCCGGCTGTGGTGATTATAGGGTCCTTGAAACAAAAGTGGTGTGACCTTTCGGAACGCGATATGTTCCTGTGAATGTTTCGGGAGGCCGGGCCGAATCCTGGTTTTCGTTAATATAACTACCTGCCGGAGGGGCTGGCACGTTTATTTCCGTTCGTAGACCCATGGATGACGCGCAACGCGATAAAAAGATCCTGGAGTGGCAGGAGAAGGCCCGGGTAGCGGCGAAGCGGAAACAGGGCCGCAATCTATATGTCGTTACGCTGGATCCGGAGGTGTTGTGGTGCAAGGAGTTTCGTCAGGAGAATCCCGGGTATATCGAGGGTATGCCCTGTGTTTACGTCGGGCTCACCATTCATGAACCGGGCGATCGCTTCGAGCAGCACAAGGCCGGATACCGGAGCAGCAAGTACCCGCGCAAATACGGTATCGAGCTGGCGCAGGAACTTATTGAGGGATTTACCGCGGAGGGACTCAGCGATGAAGAGCAGGAGGCCGCGCTGGCCGAGTGGCTGCGACGGCAGGGCTGCGCGGTGTGGCAGAACTAGGAAGCTGTCGGGTTTGTAGGCTGCGTCATGGTGCTTCCTGACTCAATATAAGATACTACCGGTATTGACAGGGATGCGCATGAACGACAGGGTGCCTGTCCCCGTTGATTGTTATGATTGTCAGGTCAACTACCCAGGGACGATAATGGCTGACTCGCCGACCGATAGACGGAAATTCCAGCGCCAGAAGATCAGGTTGTCATGTCACCTGCAATTAAATACCGGACTGCTGGTGCACGGCTACACCCAGAACATATCGCCTGATGGGTTATTTATGGAAACCCAGCCCCTGCAGACACACCAGCAACATCTCAGGCCGAAAGTGGGCGATGTGGGGATACTTATCCTGCAATACAAGAAAAACGGCCACCCGGACACACTAAAGGTTGGCTGTCGAATCATGCACGCCGTGGCGAATGGCATAGGCGTTAACATATTTTCTTCCAGGTTGTCGCTATCCGACCAGAAGACAATCGCCATGATTCTTGAGAGTGGATCAGGTGTCCTGTGAGAGTGCTTAATAGCGGGTAAGAGTCCGTTTTTCACTCGGTTGATGATTACCAGGGTAGCGTAATATATACCAAAGGACGGCTATGAGAAGTTGCCATCAGTGTACATTTGTCTACGAACGTGATTGTTTTCTCCCGGCGCGGGTTTTCCGGTGACAAAGCCAGCGCGCTGCCATTGTTACGGCTTATGCATTCTTTTGTTGGGATGCGCATTAACCGGAGGGGTTATGGCCCGGTCGTCTGAGAACATCCCGCTGCCGGAGCCCGCGTATTCCGGCAATACGCCCCTTGAGCAGCTCCTGCAGCAGCGTCGCTCGGTGCGCGATTACCGGGCCGTTGCACTGCAATTGTCCGAACTCAGTCAGCTGCTCTGGTCAGCACAGGGCATTACCCATCCGCAGGGTTTCCGAACCGCGCCCTCGGCCGGTGCCTTGTATCCGCTCGAGCTTTATGTGGTCGCCGCTGATGTGGATGGTCTGGAACCCGGGGTGTATCACTACCATACCAGGAGTCATCGACTGGCAAGAACGGGCCATGGCGATCTACGCAGGCGGCTGGAGCGGTGCGCAGTTGGCCAGACCTGGATCGGTGATGCAGCGGCCGTGGTGGTGTTTGCGGCCGTGTACGAGCGGACCACGCGGAAATACGGCGAGCGAGGTGAGCGTTACGTGCATATGGAGGTCGGCCATGCCGCGCAAAACCTGTTTCTGCAGGCGGAGGCACTGGGGCTGGATACCGTGGTCGTCGGTGCCTTTCATGATGATGCCCTGGCCGAGCTGTTGCAGCTGCCGGACGATGTACAACCCCTGCTGCTGATGCCCGTCGGTAGAGGGCGTTAGCCCGACAACACTCAGAAAAGCAGAAAAGGGGACAGATTTATTTTCCGCTAAATATGAAAATAAATCTGTCCCCTTTTCGTTCCAGACAGTGTCTACCCGATGACACCAAGTTCCCGGCTGATGGTGGTGAAGGCATCGATGGCCTTGTCCAGGTGTTCGCGCGTGTGTGCTGCGGAGACCTGGGTACGGATGCGTGCCTGGCCCTCGGGGACCACAGGATAGAAGAAGCCGATGACATAGATGCCGTGTTCCAGCAGGCGTGTTGCCATCTGCTGGGCCAGCGCAGCATCGTAGAGCATGATCGGGACAATGGGGTGGTTGCCCGGCTTGATGTCAAAGCCGGCGGCGCCCAGCTGTTCGCGGAAATAGTGCGTATTCGCCCACAAGCGTTCGCGCAGCTCATCGGATCGGTGCAGCAGCTCGAGTGACTTGATGCCGGCTGCTGCCAGCGCCGGGGTCAGGGTGTTGGAGAACAGATAGGGACGGGAACGCTGACGCAGCAGATCCACGACCTGCTGCGAGCCGGCGGTGAACCCGCCCGAGCCACCGCCCAGTGCTTTACCCAGGGTGGAGGTGGTGATGTCGATGCTGTCCAGCACACCAAAGTATTCCGCCGAACCCCGGCCACCGGGCCCCACAAAGCCGGTCGCATGGGAGTCGTCGACCATGACCAGGGCATCGTAATGCCGGGCCAGCCGGGTGATCTCGTCCAGCCGCGCCATGTCCCCGTCCATGCTGAATACCCCGTCGGTCGCAATCAGGCGGGTGCGGTGGCGGGCGGCGGCCTTCAGCTGCACCTCCAGATCGTCCATGTCGCTGTGCCGGTAGCGATAGCGCGCCGCCTTGCACAGGCGGATGCCGTCGATGATGGAGGCGTGGTTGAGCTGGTCACTGATGACGGCGTCCTCTGCGCCGAGCAGGGTCTCGAACAGGCCGGTATTGGCGTCGAAGCAAGAGGTGTAGAGGACGGCGTCATCGGTGTGCAGGAAGCCAGCAATCGCCTGCTCCAGCTGCTTGTGCAGGTCCTGCGTCCCGCAGATGAAGCGCACCGATGCCATGCCAAAGCCGTGGGTCCGTAGTGCAGCGATGGCCGCCTCCACCAGTTCAGGATGGTTGGCCAGGCCCAGGTAGTTGTTGGCGCAGAAGTTCAGGACCTCGCCGGCCTCCCGGGTCGTGATCTCTACCCCCTGCGGTGTGGTGATGATGCGCTCGTGCTTGTAGAGGCCCTGTTGCTCGATGCTCTCCAGTTCGGCCTGGAAGCGCCTGGTCGGTGTTGTCATTGACGGCATCTCTGGTTGATTGTCATATGCGTGCGAAATCGCTGCCGGGAGACCGTTCCTACTGCCAGTCCAGGATCACCTTGCCGCACTGGCCGGAATGGACCACCTCGAAGGCCTGATGATAATCGGCGACCTGGTAGACGTGCGTGATCACTCCGGCGATGTCCAGGCCGCTGCGCAGCATCTGCGTCATCTTGTACCAGGTCTCGAACATCTCGCGTCCGTACACGCCTTTCAGGTGCAGACCCTTGAAGATGACGTCATCCCAGCTGATCTCCGTTGCCGGCGGCAGAAACCCCAGCAGGCCGATGTGACCACCGTGGTACATGTGGGTGATCATGTCGTTGAAGGCTTGCGGGTTGCCGGACATCTCCAGGCCGACATCGAAGCCGTTCGACATCTTCAGCTCGCGCACCACGTCATCAAGGGACTCGCGGCTGGCATTCACGCTGCGACAGGCGGCCAGCTTTTCTGCCAGTTCCAGGCGATAGTCGTTCACATCGGTGATTACCACGTGGCGGGCGCCGGCGAAGCGGCAGATCGCGGCAGCCATGATGCCGATAGGGCCGGCACCGGTAATCAGTACGTCCTCGCCGATCAGGTCGAAGGATAACGCTGTGTGAGCCGCATTGCCGAACGGGTCCATGATGGCGGCGATCTCCGCCGGGATGTCTGGATGAACCTTCCACAGATTGCTGGCGGGTACGACCAGATATTCCGCGAAGGCACCGTCACGGCCGCCGCCGATGCCGATTGCCTGGTGGCACAGGTGGCGTTTTCCGGCCCGGCAGTTGCGGCAGATGCCGCAGGTGATGTGGCCCTCGGCGGTGACGACATCGCCAATCTCGAAGCCTCTGACGCCGGGCCCGATGGCGGCGATTTCACCGACGAATTCATGGCCGATGATGCGCGGTACCTCGATGTTGCGTTGCGCCCAGTCGTCCCAGTTGTAGATGTGCAGGTCGGTGCCGCACACGCCGGTCTTGTGGATCCTCACCAGGACCTCGTTGGTCGAGGCAGTGGGGACCGGGACTGACTCCAGCCAGATGCCGGGTTCCGCTCGCTGTTTGACCAGGGCTTTCATCGATGTCGGCATGAATCAGTTGGTGCACTCGGGTGATGACAGGACTGACAGCATATTAGTCGGCGAAGTCCTGTTCGCGCAAACCGAAGCGTTCGATGAGCTGCTCCCGGGTGCCGGCGCGTAATATCGCGGTTGCCACAGGCGGATGTTGTTCCGCGACCATGCGTTCGGTCTCGTCGTCGTAGCGCCAGGCCTTTGAGAGCAGGCGTCCACCGGCATCCAGCCAGATGTAGTACTTCATGAGTATCTCATGGTACGGGTCGGGTGATGGAGAAGATCTCGTCCGGGGTTAACAGGGAGATGGCTGTCTCCGGGCCGATGATGTCAACCCATATGATGCAGTCCGGGTTGTCCAGGTCCACCTTGCGGTCGATGTCTGCGGCCAGGTGTTCAATAATCTCACTGGTGTGATATTGCTGCCAGCGGCGCTTGTTTACCTTCATGCCCCAGGTCTGGTTATCCCCGATCCGGTCTCTGAACTCGTCATCAATCAGGCGTTTCATTGCATCCAGATCGGTAGTGCACCAGTGATCGACGGGCACCCACTTGGTGGCGAACTCGAAAGACTCAAGCGGTTTCTCATTCCACAGCTTCCGGCAGCGTTTGATGACCGTGCGGTTATCCAGGCTCGTGCGCACAATCGCAATACCCATGACGTTCGTTTTCTCTATGTGGGGGGCGGGGTCACCAAACAGCCGCAGGATGCGGATGACCTCGGGCTTTGCCCGATAGAAGTGGCTCCACGCATATGAGATGATGATATCCACTCCGTTGGGGTCCTTTTGAGGCGGTTCAGGAAGTCTTTGGAACAGTATACGACCAGGCATGCAGAAATGATGTCAGGTCAGGGGTTTTCCCCAGTATAAACGGGAAAGATACCCTGACAACGATATGAGGAGACAATCATGCAAGTCAGCGAGGCAGTGCGCGCACGGCGCGCGATCAAGTGGTACGACCCGGCGCACAAGATGCCGGAGGAGACCTTCAACAAACTGATGGAATACGCCATCCTGGCGCCGACCGCGTTCAATATTCAGAACTGGCGCTTTGTGCGGGTCACGGATCCCCGGCAGCGTCAGGCGATCCGTGCGGTGGCCTGGGACCAGGCCCAGGTCACCGAGGCCTCGGAACTGCTGGTGCTGTGCTTCAATAACCAGGCCTGGTCGCAGACGCCCGAGCGCTACTGGCGCAAGGCACCGCAGGAGGTGCAGGACTTCCTGGTGCCAGCGATCGCCGACTATTACAGTGGCAAGCCTCAGGTGATGCGCGATGAGGGCATGCGTTCATGCGGTCTGGCGGGCCAGACGATCATGCTGATGGCCAAGGAACTCGGCTATGAGAGCTGTCCCATGGACGGCTTTGACTACGAGGCGGTAGCAAGGATCATCAATCTGCCCGATGACCATAACATCGCCTTCATGAT